>BPGU01000003.1:600000-922494 GCA_026003195.1 Armatimonadota bacterium | reverse complement strand
GTGGACCGTGGAGGACTCGAACCTCCGACCCGCTGATTAAGAGTCAGCTGCTCTGCCAACTGAGCTAACGGTCCACCTGCCAAAAAAATGCTGGTGGAGCTGAGGGGATTCGAACCCCTGGCCTCTTCAATGCCATTGAAGCGCTCTCCCAACTGAGCTACAGCCCCATCCAACGCACCTATCATTATACAACATCTTCGCCACTGATGCAAGAAGCGGTTGTGTCCCTTCGTCAACGCCAAAACGGTCGCACCCTCTACTTGCCGCTACCAATCTTGTAGATCTTCGTGCCGCAGGTCACACAAGTACCAACAGTTGCCGGGCGTCCGTTCTTCAGCGTGATGGCAGTAGGGTTCTTCATCTCCTTTTTCGCTTTACACTTGACGCAATAGCCCTCCATCGGATACCCCTCCCATTGTAAGGATTTTGTATGAACCTTTCGCAGAGCGAAGCATGGATTCCTACTGTACTCCGCTCCTTCCTGCTACTTAGAGCGCAGTTCTCTTCTGGCAGCAGGTGCGAGTCGCTGGCGGCGAGAATCTGGATAGGCAGATACTACGAAGAGGCAAGACGCATGTCCGGCTGGAAGCGAGAAGGCACCCTGATGCTCATGGCAGGAACAGTCAACCTGCTGGCAGGAATCGCTGCCTGGCTGGGCGTTCTGTCGACACGAACCCTCACAGGGAGCCAGCACCTGACGGTAATCCTGGGCATCGCCCTCACCGTAGCGCTTCCAGTGTTTGTGCACCGGCTGATGCGCCAGCACACCCTGCCCGGAGACCCTATCTTGCTGCCCATCACGTTCCTGCTCAGCGGAGTGGGGCTGGCGAATCTGCTGGGCACCCTGAACAGCAACACTCTTGTCCTCGTCACCAAGCATTGTCTGGGGCTGTTTGTGGGAAGTGTGCTGGTGGTCTTTCTCTCCGGCATCCCTCACGCTCAGAGAAAGACCTTGCTGGAGTACCGCTACCTGTGGGCGTTGCTGGCGCTGCTGATGGGAGGGCTTCTGCTCACCTTTGGCACGGGACCGGGTGGCACACGCCTGCAGCTGTTCGGATTCCTGCCGGTGGAAGTGATGAAGATCTTGCTGGTACTGTTTACGGCTGGTTACACGTCACGACGGTTTGGTGCACTCCCACCCGCACGTACCGGCATCCACTGGTGGCAGATGCGATGGCAGGAGTTCCTTCCGCTGCTGGTGCTGTTTGCCTTTATGCTGGGCATTTTCGCTCTGGCGAGGGACTTCGGTCCTGCGCTCACGCTGTATCTGACCTTGCTGGTGATGCTCTATCTGGTCATAGGAAAGCCGGCAGTGCTGATGGTGGGCGGTGTCCTCATGCTGGCTGGTACCGCACTCGCAGAGATACTGGGCATGGGGGTGCTCCCCACACGCTTGGCGATGTGGCTCTCTCCGTGGCTGATTACCGAAGACCGTGCTCGTCATCTCGCACAATGCTTGTGGGCGTTATCTACCGGGGGGGTGTTCGGCAGTGGTATCGCGCTGGGGAGAGCGCAGAGCGTGCCCTTCGCCTACTCGGACTCGGTCTTTACCGCCTGGGGAGAGCAACTGGGGCTGATAGGTGCCTTGTGTTTGCTTTGTCTTTACGCTCTGTGGCTCGGACGGATCATACACATTGCTCAGCGAACTGCTAGCAGTGAAGACCGCTTGCTGGCAGCAGGTATCGCCGTGCTTCAGGGCACACAGATCGTGCTGATCTGCTCGGGTATCACCGGTCTGCTGCCGATGACCGGAATGTCTCTTCCTTTCATCGCTCAGGGCAATTCCGCTCTGCTGGCAAACTTCGCCATGGTGGGTCTACTGTACAGTATCAGTGCGCATCCATCTCCTCAACCTGCTCCCTCCAGCATGGGCAGGTATCGTTCCCGGCTGCGCATGCTGGCTTGGGCGTTGACGCTGATTCTTCTGGGCATCATCGGAGCCCGCTGCTTCTGGGTTCAGGCTATTCGGGCAGACGAAATCGCCACGCACCCCCTGCGGGTACGGTTGCCTCACAGCGAACCTTACAGGGTGAATAACCCGCGACTGGATGCCATCGCCCGCCTCATCCCGCGCGGGCGAATTCTGGACTCCACCGGAGCGGTGCTGGCGGAAACACAGGATGGACGCCGGGTTTACCCCTGCGGCGAAGCTTGTGCGCAGCTAGTGGGATGGTTGGAGACGCGGTTCGGGGGACCAACGGGCGCAGAAGCTCGCTACAACCGACGCCTGCGCGGATACGATAGCCCTCGTGAACTGCTCAGCCTCTACCGCCGAAAGGACTTGCCTTTCTTCTCCCTGCCACAGGGCCAAGAGGTGACGCTGACCATCTCGCGCGAGGCACAACAGCGCGCCCTGCGTGCTCTGAGGCAGGCGTACCCCAACGGCAACGCTGCGTTTGTGCTCATAGAACCGGAGTCGGGGCACGTGCTCACGGCGGTAGGCACACCTGTCTTTGACCCAAACCGCCTCAACCCCACCCTGTGGCAACAGCTGCGCACCCGCAAAGACGCCCCGCTGATATTCCGCCCTGTAGATGGTTTGTACGCACCCGGCTCGGTGTTCAAGGTGGTGACCGCCTCCTCTGCGCTCGAGACGGGCGTGCCTCTGCGCCACCTTTGCCGACATAGCGAGCGCAATGTGCGCTGGAAAGTGGGCGACAAAACCTTCGTCAAGCCGCGTCTGAGTGACCATCCTTCCATGCGAGCTCACGGCACTCTCGGCTTGCGAGACGCGCTGAGACTGTCCTGCAACCTCTACTTCGCGCATCTGGCGATCGCCCTGCAACCGGAAGCACTGTACGAAACCGCCACTGCGCTGGGCTTCCAGCATATCCCCCAACCCGATGAGATGGCTGCCGAACTGCCCGATTGCGGATTCGGACAGGGCAAAATACTGGCGTCCCCCCTGGAGGTAGCGAACCTGATGGCAACGGTAGCACGCAACGGCACATGGCGGAAGGCAGTCTTCACCCCCGGCAACAACCCCTCCAAACCGGCACTGAGTGATGCCACCGCCGAAGCGCTTCGGCAGATGCTGGGCGAAGTGGTGCAAACAGGTACCGCATACGGCATCTTCACAGGGACCGGTTGGGAGGTGTATGGCAAAACAGGTACTGCCGAGACCACCGAGGGCAACCGCAAACCTCACGGATGGTTCGCCGGCGTGGTACAGAGGGGCAATCTGCCTCCGCTGGCGTTCGCGCTCATTCTGGAACACGGCGGTAGCGGGCGGCAGGCGGCTCGCGCGAGTCGCAGCATATTGCAACAGGTACTGCCGGTACTGGAGGCGCAATGAGAACGGCTCCTCTCCTCGCTCTCTTGTATGCGTTGCTCACACATTCGTCAGTCGCCGAATCGGGAGGATTGCCCATGCGTGTAACCACCGACTCGCTCACCCGTTACCTGCACGTCACCTACCATATTCCGCGCGACGCGCCAGAGGTGGTGCAGGTGGAGTGTGCCTGGTCTCCCCTGGACAGTGAAGAGTGGCGTCCAGCGAAAGCGATGCCCCTCCTTTCCGAAACTGGCTACCGCTTCGCCACCAGCCAGCAGTGGGAGAGCTGGACGGTGCGCGGCGTGCTCACCGAAAAACGTGCGCAGGGGCTGCAGCGCACAGTGGTCTTTAACCCTTACCCGGAGGCTCAGCGGAACGGAAAGGTACATGTGCGGTTCCGCGTGCGCGTGCTCTCTCCCTCTGGAGAGATCCTCACACAGCAGGAGACGCCGATTCACGCCGATAACTCCGATGTGCTCTATCTGGAGGACTGGTCACAGGTGGTACAGCATTATCACCTCTCCACCGCGGAACCTGAAGGCGAGCGCAAGTGGTGGTGGCGTACAGATGTCGGCGCGGTCGCTACCTTCGGGAACCTGCTGACCGGTAACTCCGCGCCCGATGTGCCTTTGCCCCAGCTCACGTATCCATTGAATCTGCAGGGCTGGTACGCTATCTACGTGTGCACTCCTCCGCGCACAGGCGTCAGAATGCGTCTCAGTGGCGACGAGCGATTGCAATATCTTGTCTCCCCGCGCCCGTTCCAGGAGATGCTGTGGGACTGGAGGCAGATGGACCATCAGGACCTGGTGATTGCCCAGCCGCACAGCTACACGGGCTACGTGCAAGGACAAATAGATTACGTCAAACTGGTGCCTCTCACTGAGGAGCAGGTGCGCCAGCTGGAGGCGCAGTTCGGCAAGCCCGATAAGGCGGTGGTGGCATTCTATGAGCCGTACTCGTGGTCGTTCTTCGAGCACATCGAGCACAGCTACCAGCACCGTGAACCGCTCACCGCCTTCGCCGAGGCGCGCGTGTGGCAGGTGGACATGCAGATAGGACGCTTTGGCGCCAAGGTAGATTACGAGTCGCGTATCGCCGCACGACTACTGCACTCTACTATCGGCGACCCCATCGAGGGCACCGTGCCCCGTACGGACAACGTCGGACGTCTGCAGCAGTATACCAACACCCTGCAGACCTCCATCCGCTATGCGAAGGAGCTGGGCTTGCGCCTGCACGCGAACTTCGGCGCGACCAACTGCTACCCCGGCACGCCTCTGCAGGGCGATTTTCCCAAAAAGCATCCCGAATGGGTGCGGGGACACGCTCTGCGCTACGAAGTGCCGGAGGTGCGTCAGTACATTCTCAGTCTCATTCGTGAGGCTCTGCAAATCGGTGCGGAAGGCATCTCCATCGATTTCTGTCGTTATCCGGAAGGCATCGATCAACCCGAAACCTGTAATCAATTTCTGCGTGAGCTGAAGGCTCTGCGCGAAGAGTACGCTCGTCGGCGCGGCAAGCCCGTGCCTCTGTTTGTGCGCTTCCCCGCGAAAGGCGTGCGACTGTGGCAGAACTTCGATTTCCCTACCTGGATTCGCGAAGGTCTGGTAGATGCCATCTGCCCCAGCAACATTCAGGGCAGACACATGCACTTTGACATCGCTCCCTACGTGCAGGCGGTACGAGGCACCAGGTGCAGGCTGTTGCCCGTGCTGGATGGCTTGAGCTGGGGGCTGGAGATGCCCGGGCCCTTCCTGTGGCGGGTGCATCAGCTCTATCAGGCAGGAGTGGACGGCATCTACATTTACCAGGCGGACTCGCGCGTGTGCATCCAGTCCGGCGCGTACGTACCCGCCGACCGTCGTACGGTGCGCATGGTGCGAAGCAGTCAGGCAGTCAGTCGCTACTGGAGGCAGCAACAACAGCTGCGTCCCCGCTGCAGTAAAGGCATCTTCCTGCAACCCTCTGAGGACGGAGACTACAGCTACCACGAATGGGAGCGAGCGCGTATCTGGCTGGAAGGCATTCAGATGGGCGAGGTAGAGGTATATCTGGACGGCAAACTGGTCAGTCGGTTCTCACAACCGCCGTATCTGGTGGGCACGGAGGATGACGAGTCGGACAACGTGATTTCGCCGGGAGAGCATACCCTGCTCGTCCGCGCCCGCGACGGACAGGGGTGGCTGGAGGAGGAGTTTGTTATCAAAGGGGTTCGGTAAAAGGTTCTGGCTGACAAGTTTCCTGCGAGGAGGCTGACTGTTGCATCTCGAAGCAATCCATACAATTCCATGTAGAGAGGTAACGGCATGCGTCAAGGAGATAAGGTATCCAAGAAGAAGCAGGCTCTGCAAGAGTTATTTGAGATATGTCAGCAACGCAACGACTGGTACTTCGACAACGACGAAGTGAAACGTGTCTGTGCCAAGTACGGCTTTGGAAACCCCTTCGACGTTACGAAGGTGGATACCACAGACGGTTTGCCTGACAATATTCGTAAGCAAGGTTATTGTGTTATTCACCTGGGCAAGGGCAAACACGCATTTATCAGGGAGATGCAAAAGTGGTATCATTTATTCGAGGACATCGAGCAGCCCGAGGTCATTCAGTGGCGATACCGAAAGAGCTTGCTGAACGATCTGGACACAGGTGAAGCCTCAGTGCTGTCTTTCGTGTACAATCAGCATATTCTTCACGACTTCCTGTATGAGGATGTCGTGGCGTCGCCTAAAATCTATGTTCCCGGGCGCACAAGGGCTGAGCTGGAGTACTGGGTTGGCGGCACGCTGGTACAGGCGCCTGAACAGCAGATGGAGATGGATCTGACGCTGGAATATCAGGGTACGGTAACTGTGCTGGAGGCGAAAAGCAGGTTCATGAAAGACTTTGCGGTCTACCAGCTGTTCCACCCGGTAAAGTTCTACTTGCAGCAAGCCAGCAAGAACAACATACCGATAACGAACATCAACGCCTGCTATGTGTTACGGCAGTCTCGGCGAGTAAGTGGACAAACATATCCAGAAACAAAAGTACGACTGTACCTTTACTGCTTTGATGACCCGTGTCGCATCGACTCCCTCCGTCTTGTTCGCAAAGCGGAGTACCACCTATACAGGAGGTGATACCAGAGTGAACAGTGTACCATCTGAATACTTGAACAAGGTCTACCTGGGCGACGTGATGAACCTGCTCAAATCGCTGCCCGATGAGTGCGTGGATATGGTGTATGGAGACCCTGATTACAACGTGGGGGTAAAGTATGGAGATAAGTCGTACACGCGCAATTTTGAAGAGTATATCGAATGGTACATTGACCTCGCCCGGGAATCGCTGCGAGTGCTGAAAGACGATGGCAACATGTTCCTGATTAACTACCCGAAGCAGAATGCCTACCTGCGCGTGAAGTTTCTGGACGAGGCTTGCTATGCCGTCCATGACTACGTGTGGATTTACAATACCAACGTCGGGCACAGCCCGCGCCGGTTCACCACAGCGCATAGAAGTATCCTGCACTGTCGCAAAAGCGAGCACAACCGCTTCTACAAGGACCAGGTAGCGCAACCTTATCAGAACCCCACCGACAAGCGCATCCTGCGCAACCTGGCAAATGGCTCAAAGGGCAGGATGCCTTACAGCTGGTTCTACTTTGACCTGGTGAAGAACGTCAGCCATGAAAAAACGTTCCATGCCTGCCAGATACCGCAGAAGCTGGCTGAAATGCTGATACTGAGCTGCACGCAACCCGGCGATACGGTACTGGTGCTGTTCGGAGGAAGTGGTTCAGAGATAGAAGTTTGCCGCAGGCTGGAGAGAAACTTCCTCTCCGCGGAGATAGACCCCAAGTATCACGAGATGATACTGCGGCGCTTGCAGATAGGACGGATTGAAGAGAAGTACCGCCTGATACCGCGTAAGGAGAATGAGGTGCAGCTGGCATTGCCAGTTAGTGACGATTCGGGGTAGCCCACTATATCAGCCACCAATCGGATACTTCCCGTACTCGTGGCACGCCTCGTAAAATGCCAGCACGTTCTCCAGCGGGGTGGCAGGGTTCACCTCACTGGAAGAGCCGATAAAGAACCCTCCCCCGGGTGCGGCAACTCGCATCGCTCGTTGCACCTCGCGCCGAATGTCGTCTGGCGTGCCCAGAGGCAGTAATTGCGAGCAGTCGATACCACCTACCAGTATCAGTCTGTGTCCATATCGCCTCTTGAGCGGTTCCAGCTCCATGCCCGCAATCGGCTCCAGCGGGTTCAAGCCGTCAATGCCCGTATCCAGCAGGTCGTCCAGGATTTGCCACAGGTTGCCGTCGCTGTGGAAAATGACCCGGATGCCCGCTTCATGCAAAGGCTCGATGCACCGCCTGAGCATCCGAATAAACGTGCGCCTCAAAAAATCGGGGGAGAACAGTAAGCCGTTCTTGTAGGCGATGTCGTCGCCGATGAAGTGTAGAGGGCAGAGCTGCTCTTCCGCCGCCACTTTGGCGAAGCGATAGGCGTTCTCCCCTTCCAGTTCCAGAAGCGCGTCCACCTCCTGGGGAGCGTCGTAGATGGCGTAGGCAAAGCGCTGTTGCCCCATCAGCCCATATGCGGCATGAAACCCGCATCCGCCGGGCGGAACGAACATCGTGTACGGTGCAAATCGTTCCTGCTCGCGGCGTATCGCGGGTACCCACTGCGTGCGTATCCACTCCCACGACACCGGCTCCGCCCGGCGCAGGTATTCCCGTAAATCCTCGATGCTCTCAATTTCGTAACGCACCTTCCATGCGGTCTGCCCGGACACCAGATGTTGCCCCCTGCCTTCACCCAGCACTTTGCCGTCCTCCGTCTGTTCGAACGAGCGCCCATAGCCGCGGCAGAGGTCAATGCCCAGACCGTGGTACACCCGCACCATCGCGGTCGTGTCATCGTCACCCGGCTGCCGGAAATGCTTGACCACCGCCGGGTTGTCGATATAGTCCCATATCGGCACGCGATCGCCCTCGCGGAAGTGCACGGACGCCTCGATTCGCGCCCACACCGTCTCGTCCAGTTCGCCGCCATACCCTGCGGATGGGCGTACCACCTCTTCTTTCCTCCTTCGACCTGTGCTATAACATTCTACGCCGCTGCGCTGTCTGCACCCTTTGAGAAGGCGATGGGGGATGAATAAAATATTACTCGCACCCCTTGCTCCATGCCCATAAGGTTTGGTATACTGTAGTGGCGCGAACGCGCGAAGCGTTCGCGAACTTTTTGTGTCATCCATACCGGAAGGGGTTGAAATATGGCATCGGCACAACAGATACTCGCCGAAATCACCAAAGAGCAACTGCGAACCGACTTGCCTGATTTCGGGCCGGGCGATACGGTGCGTGTACATGCGAAGGTCATCGAGGGCAACAAAGAGCGCATCCAGGTGTTTGAGGGCGTGGTGATCGCCCGCAAGCACGGCGGCATCAACGAAACCTTCACCGTGCGCAAAATCTCGCATGGCGTTGGCGTGGAGCGAACCTTTATGCTGCACTCCCCGCGTATCGAGAAGATAGAAGTGGTACGCAGGGGTAAGGTACGCCGCGCCAAACTGTACTACCTGCGCAAGAAGATCGGCAAAGCGGCACGAATCAAGGAACTGCGCACGCCACGATGACCGGTGAATGGGTAGAGTGGATAGCGAACCTCAACGTTCGCTACGTGTTGCTTATCTCGGCTATTCTGACGCTGGTGCGCCTGGGGCTGACACCGTGGAACACCCGTTCGGTGCGCCTGTCCAACGCCAAGCAGTCCCCACTGTACAGCCCCAGGTTATACTCGCTGAATGAACTGGTCGAGTCGGCGGTGCTCGCCTTCATTCTGGTCTTCCTGGTCATCCGTCCGTTCATCGTACAGGCTTTCTACATCCCCTCAGGCTCCATGCGTCCCACCTTGCTGGAGGGGGACCGTATTCTGGTCGATAAGTTCACCCTGCGCCTCCGGGAGCCTCTCCCCGGCGATATTCTGGTGTTCAAAGCACCACCTCAGGCAGACCTGCGTGAGATCGAGTTTATCAAGCGGTGCGTGGGCATCCCCGGCGACGTGATAGAAATCCGCGACGGAGTGCTCTACCGCAACGGCACACCCGTGAACGAGCCTTACATCGCCAGCCCACCGGAATACAACCTCAAGATTATTGGCGGGCACGTGTACGAGATCAACCGCTACGGTGAGGTGATGGAGAATAACCAGCTCATCCTGGACCCTCACCGGGAAGCGTACATTCGAGAATCCCCCTCCGAACAGATTCCGCCCGGCAAGCTGCTCATGCTGGGGGATAACCGCAACGATAGCAATGACGGTCACAAGTGGGGATTGCTGGACCGTAGTCGGGTGGTAGGCAAAGCATGGATCCTCTTCTGGCCGCCTCAGCGCATTCGCATTGTGCGTTGACCCCTCTGGTCGCCGGGGTGGACGAGGCGGGACGCGGCTGCCTGGCGGGACCGGTTGTCGCGGCGTGTGTGGCGTTCCCGGCAGAATTCCCCTTCCCGACGTGGATCCGCGACTCCAAAAAGCTCTCCCCCGCGCAACGCGAGCAAGCCTGCCTCTGGATATACCGCCACGCACCGGTGGTGTCGGTAGGACTGGCGACGGTAGAGGAGATTGAGCGAGTGAATATCCTTCAAGCCTCCTTGCTGGCAATGCGACGCGCCGTGGAAGCCTCGCCTTTGCCTTTTCAGAGGGTGCTCATCGATGGTTCCCACGTCCCCGATGGGCTGCCCTGTGCAGCGGAGGCGGTGGTCGACGGGGATGAGCAGATACCCCTCATCAGCGCGGCGTCCATCGTCGCTAAAGTGGTGCGCGACCACCTGATGGAGCAACTGCACCGACTGTTCCCGCACTACGGTTTCGCTCAGCACAAGGGCTACGGAACCGTCCAGCATCGGCGAGCGATTGAACAGTTTGGTTTATGTCCGCAACACCGGCAGAGCTTCTGTGCGAAAATGCTGCACCTGCCACTGGAGAATGAAAGTGGATAACCGCGAGACCGCACGCGCCGGCGAACGCATCGCCGCACAATACCTGAGGCGAAAAGGCTGCACCATTTTACACCAAAACTGGCGATGCCCGTACGGCGAAGTGGACATTGTAGCTCAGGACGGCGATGTGATACTGTTCGTAGAGGTCAAAGCGCGCCATCACATAGAGTATGCTCTACCCCGTGAGGCGGTGGATGAGCGCAAACAGGCACGCCTGCGCCAGTGCGCGGAGCTGTATCTCAGCCTGTTTTGTCCAGAAGCCCTGTGCCGTTTCGACGTGGTAGAAGTCTGGTGGCAATCCGGCAAGGCACATGTGCGCTGGTTGCGAGAAGCTTTTTAGAAAACAGCAGGAACAACCACAAAATGCCGAACATATGATATATGTGGGTGTTTCCGGATACACCATCACCGAGCCCTGAGGCGAGGGGGAAGAAGCGGGTGGCACGGTTCCTATCTCCATCACGCACTGTAATATGGCGCACAGTACTGGTTAATCTGATACTCGCTGCGCTGTACGTGGGCGCGGCGAAGCTGGGCTTGCAATTTGCCTTTGTACAGGGAAACGCCACCTTGATATGGATACCCACCGGTCTGTCTCTGGCTGCGGTGCTTCTGGGTGGTTACGTGTTGCTGCCCGGAGTAGCACTGGGCGCCTTCGTGACCGTCGCGACTACCCCCGTTCCCCTGTGGGTTGCCTTGGCTGTATCCGTCGGTAACACTCTGGAAGCCTTTCTCGGAGCCTTCCTGCTGCAACGGGTTGCCCAGTTTGACCTGCGCCTGCAACGCCTGCGGGACGTCAGGAACCTGCTCCTCTGGGCAGCCCTGGTGAGCACGATTGCCAGCGCCACCATTGGAGTGGGCAGTCTGTGTGTCTCAGGAGCCGCCTCCTGGGCGCAGTTTCCCAAAGTGTGGCTGATATGGTGGCTGGGCAATGTGATGAGCGACCTGTTGGTGGCGCCGCTGCTGCTGGTATGGAGCCGCTTACCCCGCTGGCGACTGGACCTTCTAGTCGAATTCGCCATGATGCTGATGCTCACCAGCCTTGTCACCTTGATAGCTTTCGGCGGCTGGATACCTTCCACTTCGGTGAAACCCTATCCACTGGCGTTCGTCGTTTTCCCGCTTCTGATCTGGGCAGCATTGCGGTTCGAACAGTACGGCAGCACCGTAGCAAACCTCGTCTCAGCAGGCTTGGGAGCGTGGATGACAGTCAGCGGAAAGGGACCCTTTGCCCCCTTCGGCTTACAGGATAGCATCGTGCTGTTATGGGTTTTCATGGCAGCCACCACCCTGCCTGCGCTGGTGCTCGCCACCTCGGTCAGCGAGCGTCGCCACGCGGAACAAGCCCTCCAGCAAGCATATGCTCAGATTTACCAGATTATCAGCAATGCACCGGGCGTCGCGATACAGGGCTACGACAGCGAAGGACGGGTGCTGTTCTGGAACAAGGCGTCGGAAGACCTCTACGGTTTTACCGAACAGCAGGTGCTGGGCAAACGCCTGGGAGAGCTTCTGCTCTCCGACGAGAACGCCAGAGAGTTTGAGCAGATGTTGCGGGACATTGTGCAAACGGGACAGCCCGCCCCGCTACATGAGTGGGAAACCCAAACCGCCTCCGGTACACCGCGTTACATTATCTCCTCGCTCTTTCCTGTTCAGCTCGGCGCGGACAAGGTACAGGTCGTGTGTATGGACGTAGACATCACCGAACGCAAACGGCTGGAGAGCGAGCTGCTTCGTGCTCAACGGCTGGACAGCATCGGACGGCTGGCGGGAGGCATCGCGCACGACTTCAACAACCTGCTCACCGCCATCATGAGCTATGCAGACCTTGCCATGGCACGGCTGCCCGAGAACCACCCCGCTGCGGACGACCTGAAACGACTGCAGGATACCGCCAATCGCGCGGCAGAACTGGTGAAACATTTGCTGGCTTTCGCTCGGCGCCAAACGTTGTCGCCGCAGGTGATAGACCTGAACCAGATTATCCGCGACATCACCCCGCTCATCACTCGCCTGATTGGCAAGCAGGTGGATCTGAGGGTAGTGACCGAACAGGCTCTGAAGAAGGTCAAAGCGGACCCCGCACAGATGGAGCAAGTGCTTCTGAATCTTGTGATCAACGCCCGCGACGCCATGCCGGAGGGAGGAATGTTAACCATTGAAACCGCGAACGTCGTGCTGGACGCCGCCTATGTGCAAACCCACCCCGGCCTCTCACCCGGAGAACACGTCAGGTTATCGGTGAGCGACACCGGAGTCGGCATAGAGCCCGAACATCTGGAGCACATTTTTGAGCCCTTCTTTACCACTAAAGGTGAGCAGGGCACGGGGTTAGGGCTGGCGGTGGTGTACGGTGTGGTGAAACAGAGCGGCGGACACATTACCGTAGAAAGTACACCCGGACAGGGCACCACCTTCCATATCTACCTTCCCAGTGTCTCTGCGGAACCCGGCAGTGCTTCCTCGCAGGCAACCGGGTGACAACCATCCCCCTACACAAGAAGTCTCCTGAAGCCGAAGATTTTACCAGTATCACACTCACATCAAGCGGAGGAAACTAGCATGAGCGCGGCCACAATGACCGCAACCGCCGAAAGGCAGGTTGTCGCATTTCGTCTGGGCAACGAGACATACGCTATAGACATCTCCTATATCCACGAAATCATTCGCATGAAGGAGATCACCTTCGTGCCTCGTGCACCTCACTACATGCGTGGAGTCATCAATCTGCGTGGACGTATCGTGCCCGTGATGAGCCTGAGTGCGCGGCTGGGTCTGCCTGTTCAGGAGGAGACCACTCAATCGCGCATTATCGTGGTGGAGGTCAACGGTGAAAGCATCGGTATGATTGTGGACGCGGTTTCGGAAGTGCTGCGATTGCCCGAAGACCAGATTGAGCCGCCCACTCAGATGGCAGGCACCGAAAGCGCAGACTATATCAGCGGGCTGGGCAAGATCGACGACAAGCTGGTGCTGTTGCTGGATGTGGAAAAAGTGGTGGAACAGACCTAGACAATCCACCTGCAAAAGACAGAAACTCTTTGCCGCGAGGTTGCTTATGATGGACACCAGCGAATATATTGCGCTTTTTCTGGAGGAGGCTGCAGAGCAGATTAACATTCTGGAGCAGGACATCCTGCTGCTGGAGCAGTCGCCTTCTCAGGATGTGTTGAACGAGATATTTCGCGCTGCCCATACCCTGAAGGGGTCATCACGCGCGATGGGCTTCACGGCGATGGGCGAGCTCACCCACGCGATGGAGGATGTCTTCGATGCCCTGCGCAAAGGCGAAATCAGCGTGAGCACATCGCTGGTGAACCGCCTGTTTGATGCGCTGGACACCCTCAAAGCCATGCGGGACCAGATTGCAGAGGGAGGCACCTCCAGCATCGACTGTGATGAACTGGTGCAGAGCTTGCGCAATGCCCTGCAGCAACACACTGCCGACGCACCCGCAGCCAACACATCCTCACCGACGCAGCAGCCGCCGCAGGCAGGGATGGCGCTACAGGAATATCAGCGAGAAGCTGCGCTGGCCGCTATCGACAACGGTCTGCAGGTCTACCATTTCACCGTGCGGCTGGCGGAAGACACCCTGATGAAGTCCGTACGCGCGCTGATGGTGTTGCAGGCGATAGACGCCCAGGGAGGTACCGTTATCGCCTCGTATCCCGACGAGGACGCACTGGATAACGAGCAGTTCGCCGACTCGTTCGAGCTACTCGTCGCCACCGACAAGCCCATTGACCACCTGCGAAACGCGCTTTTGAGCATTAGCGAGGTTCGAGAAGTAGAAGCCTCACCCTGGCAGGAAACCCCTTCTACCCATTCTACGCAGCCTGCTCCCCGCTTCGAGCGAGAGCCAGAACAGCCAGCGGCTTTTCCCGTGGCGGAGAGGGCGGAGTCTCCTGTGCAGCCTGCCGTGACTGCAGCCGGGGAGACAGAAAAGACCACCAGTCGGGCACCATCTACTTCCCAAACGGTGCGGGTGGATGTGGCACGTCTGGACACCTTGCTGAACCTGGTTGGGGAGCTGGTGATTGACCGCACGCGCATTGCCCAGCTGGGACGGGAGTTCGAGGCACGCTCCCAGCATGACGACCTGGTGGACAGTCTGCTGGAGGCGGCGGGGCACATCGGGCGTATCACCGATGAACTGCAGGAACACATTATGAAAGCGCGGATGCTACCCATCGAGCACGTCTTCAATCGCTTCCCGCGCATGATACGTGACCTCGCTCAGAAGTTCGGCAAAGAAGTGCGGTTGGTCATGGAAGGTCAGGAGACCGAGCTCGACCGCTCGGTGATTGAAATCATCAGCGACCCGTTGATTCACATGCTGCGCAATAGCGTGGATCACGGCATCGAGCCTCCCGAAGTGCGCGAAGCAGCAGGCAAGCCTCGGCAGGGAACCATTCGCCTGAGCGCGCGGCACGAGGAGAACTACATCCTCATCGAAATCGAGGATGACGGCAAGGGTATGGACCCGGCGCAACTGCGCGAGGTGGCGGTGCGTAAAGGTGTGCTGACTCGTGACGCCGCCGAGAGGCTCAGCGATAAGGAGGCTCTGCATCTCATCTTTGCTCCGGGCTTCAGCACCGCCAAAGAGGTCACGGAAGTGTCCGGCAGGGGCGTGGGGATGGACATTGTGCGCAACAACATCCAGCGCGTCGGGGGTATCGTGGACCTGGAGAGCACTCCCGGCAAAGGCACTCGCTTCTCTATCCGTCTGCCTCTGACACTGGCAATCATCCGCGCGTTGCTGGTGCGCGTTGCCGGACAGGTTTACGCCATTCCGCTCAGCTCGGTGCTGGAGACACTCAAGATTCAACCCGAGATGGTACAGTTCCTCGGCATGAGACCAGCTATCGTGCTGCGCGGGCGCACTCTGCCGCTCGTCAGCTTGAAGGCACACTTCTACGGCGAAGATTTCTCCGCCGCTTCCTCCGCTGGCACGGAACCGATGTTTGTGGTGGTTGTCGGGCTGGGTGAGAGGCAGGTCGGACTGGTAGTCAGCCACCTGATTGGCGAACAGGAGATCGTGATTAAATCGCTCAGCCGTTATCTTGGAGAGATTAGCGGCGTTTCCGGTGCTACCATTCTGGGCGACGGTCGCGTTGCCCTCATCCTGGAGATTGCAGACCTCTTCCAGAACGTCTCAGCACGTGCCGCCTGAATCTAGAAGGGGGAAAGGAGAAACCATGGCAGAGCTGTCTTACATGCAGGCATCCAGTAGCATCGTTACCCAACACCTGGAGGAAGCCATCCGCGAGAGCCTGGAGAGTCTGCCTCCTATGCCGGCGGTCATCACCCGGGTGATGGAGATGACCAACGACCCGAACTGCGGGGTGCAGGAGCTACAGAAAGTGATCAGCATGGACGAGGTGCTTTCCTCGAAGGTCTTGCGTCTGGTGAACTCGGCGAGATACGGCTTCCCCCGACGCATTACCACGCTTTCCCATGCGGTGATTCTGCTGGGCTTTGAGACCATCCGCAATCTGGCGATAGGCGTCGCTGCCGTGCGTCTGCTTCTGCGACAAGGCGCCAGTTCCCCGATCAACCGGCAACGGTTCTGGGAGCATTCTCTAGAGACAGGGCTGGCAGCCTCTGCGTTTGCCAAGCACCTGCGCAAGGACCTGATCACGCGCGAGGAGATGTTCCTCACGGGTCTGTTGCACGACTTGGGCATTCTGTTCCTGAGCCAGAACTTTCCTACAGAGTACCGGGCTGTCATCGAACGGTGTGGCTCTATCGAGGCAGCCAGCCCGGTAGAGCAAGAGCTGCTGGGAATCACCCACACAGAAGTCGGCGCGAGAATGGTGGAGTACTGGAATCTTCCTCCTGTCTTCGCGGAGGTGATGCGGCACCATCACAATCCGATAGAAGATAGCCCCTTCTTCCACCAGGTGGGTGCAGTGTACCTGGGTGACCGGGTGTCCCAAAGCATCGCTGCTGAGGAGCCTGCCGAACAGATGCCGGAGCTGCCCGCCTCCCTCTGTGAGGTCTTCCAGCTGGATGGAAACTCGTGGAGCTGGTGTCGGCGCGAGGTGGAAATGCAGATGGACGCTGCGAGAGACTTTTTGCATATCCTTCAATCTCCGTAGCCCGGAAAGCCTCCTTTGTGGAACTATTTTACAGGGGACACCGCCTAATGGATTGGTGGCAACACCCCTCTACGCACATCGCGAAGAGGCTGAAGACCGCTCGGGTTGCAGTCCTAAAGGCTGTATGTTATAATCCTTTCGGTGCAGAGGAACCATCCGTACAGAAGCAGGAGAGGAAAAGGTCGCTTATGGACAACGTGTTTCAACTGCGCTCACAAATAGAGGCACTCCAGAAAAGTCTGGAGGAGAAGGACAGATATATCGCGAAGCTGGAGCGCGATCTGCAAGAGCTACAGCGCAGCTATCGAGAACTGGAACAGAAATATCGCAGTACTGCCGAGACAGTAGAAACCCCTACGGCTATCACCGAGTTCGAGGAGACCCTCAAACGCCTGGTACATCGCATCGCCATGATTCTGCAGGCGGAAAAGTGCGTCTTCATGCTCTTTGACCGTGAAAGCGGCGAACTGTACGCGGTGCGTCCCGCCTTCGGTCTCACCGATGATGAGATCCGTAGCTTCCGCGTGCGGGCCACCCAGGGTATCAGCGGAGAGGTCTTTCGCTCGTCGCAGCCGATTATCTTCCACGATGCGGTCAACGACCCTCGCACCCTGCAGGAACATGTAGCACTGCTGCGCATTCGCAACGGTGTCAGCGCACCGCTGATTGTGGAAAAGCGCGATGAAGAGAACCGCGTTATCGACCGCATCACTATCGGTGTGGTGCACGTGTTCAACAAGCGTTACGGCGGCACCTTCATCGATGAGGACGTGCGCCTGCTGGAACGTCTCGCCCGCAACGCTGCCGCGGTCATCGTCAGCGCGCAGATGTACCGCGAGGTCGTGGAAGAAAAAGAGGAACTGGTGCATACCATCGAGAGCCTCTATGCTGGGCTGGTAATGGTGAACAAGCACGAGCGCATCACGCAGATGAACGCCTCCGCACGGCGTATCTTCGGCATCCAAAACGGCGAGAACGTTATCGGCAAACCCTATAAGGAAGTCATCCATATCGATAAGGTGCGCGAGCTGTTTGAAGGCGCACTCACCGAAAAGAACGAAGGCACTGCCGAAATCTCCGTAAAAGACCACGAAAGCGAGGCGGAGCGAATCTTTCAGGTACAGGCAGCCATCGTACGCGGTGATGAAGAGAACGACCTCATCGGCGCGGTGGCTATCTTCAGCGACATCACCGAAATCCGCAACGTGGAGCGCATGAAAACCGCCTTCGTCTCGACGGTCTCGCACGAGCTGCGCACACCGCTTACCTCCATCAAGGGATTCGTGTCCACCCTGCTGCAGGATACGGAAGGCTTCTATGACCGTGAGACACAGCGCGAGTTCCTGCAGATTATCGACACCGAGACCGACCGCCTGAAGAGGCTGATCGACGACCTGCTGAACGTGTCGCGCATCGAATCGGGACGAGCGTTGCAACTCAACCCCAAACCCATCGACCTGCCCTCCCTGGCGGATCGCGTCGCCACTATCCAACGGTCGTACACCACCAAGCACCAGATTATCCTGGACTTCCCGGAGGACTTCCCCACTATCATCGCGGACGAGGACAAGGTGGACCAGATACTGACCAACCTGATCAACAACGCCATCAAGTACTCGCCGCGTGGTGGAGAGGTGCGCGTGAAGGGTGTGCTAGAAGGCGAGACGGTGCTCATCAGCGTCAGTGACCAGGGCATCGGCATCCCGAAAGAGCATCTGCCCAAGATTTTCGAGCGGTTCCACCGTGTGGACAACCGCGACACGCGCGAGGCTGGCGGCACGGGCATCGGGCTGTTCCTGGTGAAACACCTGGTGGAGCGGCACGGCGGCACTATCTGGGTGGAGAGTGAGGAAGGCAAAGGCTCCACCTTCTACTTCCGCCTGCCCTTGCAGCCGCCGCCCGAAGTGCCCGAAGACGAAAAGCCGGGCAAGTAAGGCATAGAGTAACCTTTTGTCCCCTCTCCCCGCTTGCAACAGCAGGGAGAGGGGTTTTGCTTTTCCAATCTGTTCTTTTCAAGCAATTCTCGCTGAAAAACCGTGAATTTTGCGAATACTGAATCGTTTTAGTGCCTTCTGTGGCACGGATCTTTCTATATATAGAAGGCGGAAGACAACGCTGGTATCTCTGCCAGCACATCTCAGTGAGGAGGAACAACGTCATGAACCGTGTTCGTAAACGTTTTGTGACCAAACCCCTTGCTATGATGCTTTCTGCTGTATTCCTGCTTACTAATGCGGGGGGGGGGGGGGGGGGTAATTACCGCTAGTGCTCTTTTCTCCGCGCTTGCCTCTGTAGGGCTTATCCTCGTCAACACCACCTCGTCCAGCACAGGTCTCGTCCGGGCGAGATAGGATACCTCAGGTTGTCGCGAACGATGGGTATCAGCTGTAGCGCCCAGACCGTAGATAACGAAGCTACAGGGAGGGGACGATGGGCTTTGTTACGTGGATAATCATCGCAGGCGTAGCGTTCACGTGGTTTCTTGCTCTGGTGGGCTACGCCAGTTGGTATCAAGAGCGTAGGGGGAGGTCGGGATATGGGCGGGCGTCCATGTTTCGGAAGCCGATATTGTGTTTGGCGATTGCCAATACCCTGCTGTTATTCAGCACTCGGAACCCTGAACTGCGCGGGTTAGCAGGTCTTTTTGTGGTTGTCGGGGGGATGTGGGTGCTGCTATCCGCAGTATATCTGGAGAGGAAGAGTAAGTCCTGATGATGTCTCGAGCGTCTGGAAGGGACAGGAAGAGGGAGAAATGGTTGGTTGGCAGGTAGGTTTCCTCGCACGTTGTTCTTGAAACCTTCACAACCGAGGCGTTTGGCACCCCGGTGGCTCAGTGGGGCAACAGTGCCAACCCCTACCGCTTCGCTGGGGCATGGGGCTACCGCGACGACGGCGATGCGGGCTTGCTGCACGTCGGGGCACGCTACTACGACCCGCAGGCAGGGCGTTTTATCAGTCGGGATGCGGTGCTTTCGGAGCATCCGTATCTGTATTGCGAGCACGGGCCGGTTAACAGGGTGGATCCGAGTGGATACAGCTGGCAAGACTCCTTGATCAAGCTGATGGAGGAGGGATTAAAGCGTGGCCGGCATTGGTTTACCGAGCCGCGCGAGTCTCCGATATACGACCATAGAGGGAATAAGATTATCTATCCATCACCTTGGGAGCGGATAAAGGATTTCGGCAAAGAAGTCTGGCAAAAAGCTAAGGGGTTCGTGGATGACACGTGGCAAAGGATCAAAGATTTACCTAAGATGCTTGCTCCTATGCCACCGCGTCTTTATCCACCGCTTCCCTTTATAATCAGGGATCCGGACAATCCCTGCTGGCCCTGTCCGAAGGACTGGTGTTCGGCAGCCTAAAGCTACGCAGTTGCACAGACAGAAGCTTGCTGAGCCATAAGCGACAGAGCACATGGTAAACAGCAAATACCGGTAAAGAAGGGCAGAGGTTGCTTCGCATTCGAAACGTGAGCGTATGTGATGGGCGGAGCGATCTCCGCCCCGAATCTGAAGGACTTTAGGGTTGGGGCTGCACTTTACAATTGAGTGAAGTCCCCGAACGATATCTCGTGAGTACCGCAATACGGGAGGTTCAGGATGGTATTCACTCAAGGGAAAACAAGGGTACGTCTACCACAACATACTTTATGGCGGCTGGCATTCACAGCCTTCCTTAAACCGCCCCGTTTTGCGGTTCTCACCGCTTTGCTATTAACTCTGTCTATGTCATGGTTCATGTTCAAGCAATCGGTTATGCTCTCCACGCTCTTATGGATGAGCGCAGGGGTGGTATTGCTGTTCGCGGCACAATTCATCTTGCTGGTAAGCAACATTCGCTCTCGGGCCAGCCACTGGCAGGTCGTAGACTTCGGCGAGATAGTGTTCTTCGACGGCGCTGAAGAGTGCATTGACCCCGAAGAAATAAAAGAGTACTCTTGTATTTTGTCGCGACTGAATCAGGAAATCGGGATACCTGTCAGGCATCATGTACTTGGCATCTACGTGATCCCCGACGGTATGCCTTTTGGAGTGGCGTCGGCGCTTTTCAGATGCGTCTTTGTCTATCTTCCGGTTCCTATAGACAACACTGTAACCTCAGACGGTATCCTCCAACAAGCTGTACCGCTGCATCTGTTGCATGGGAGCAGGTGCATTTTGCTACCGGTTCAGAAGATACCCGATAGACTATTCACCTTGGGACAGGCAATTATATGGAGCAATACCCCTCGGTATGTCCATCGCTATAGCGCCGTTGCTTCTCTTCGTTCCATCGGCATGGACATGAGAAGTTTCTACTTAGCTAGTGCACCGAAAGGCTATGCAGACCTCGGGGTAACCCTCTTGCTCGCGTTCGTTGCTGAACGAAAAGGTCTGCGTCATATGGTAGAATGCTACGCAAGAGCGAGGTTCCATGAACAAATTTCTCTCTCGCACATGGTGAGTCTATTCGGTGGTGCGCTGGAGCTGGAACGGCAGTGGAGCGAACGCCTTGACGAAGCTAGAGCACTGCATGCCCATCCAGAGGTGGAGGAGGCATTAGCCTTCTCGCACCAACTAGCACAGGCAGGTTTCCCTGCTGAGGCGTTGCAGAAGGTCAGGAATCTTCTCGCAGACCGACCTCACTCCATACCGCTTCTGACCGCTGCTATACAGTTTGCTGTACAATTACGCGACGTGCGTGAGTGTCTTGCTCTGGTCACCATATGCAAACCGCTTGTGGAACTCGCTTGTTCTCATGTGAGGTTGGAGTTGGCTGAGGGGTTGCTATATCACATCGCAGGTGAAGAGGATAAAGCTCGTTCGTGCTTTCAGAAGGTACTTGAAACGGTCCCTCCAGTTACCTACGCGCAGATGCTGGCGAACCGATGGATAGCAAGGCCACCGAGAGCAGATTGGGCGTGGGTTGAGCTTCAGCGAATGATGGGAACAATGCTCTGACCTCAGATAGTAGACGTAACTCTACTGCACGTCGGGGTACGCTACTACGACCCGCAGGTCGGGCGTTTTATCAGCCGCGATGCGGTGCTTTCGGAGCATCCCTATCTGTATTGCGAGCACGAGCCGGTCAACAGGGTGGATCCGAGCGGGGATACACCTGCTGCACTACCTGGTCTCTGAATACCCGGGGTGCGTGAGGTTATTATCGGCGTTGGTATCATCGTCGGTATTGGTATCGTGGTGAAGGAGATTGCCGATAGTATCGATGATTGGTCAGATAAGTGGCGTGAGAAAGTACACGGAAGGGAGAAACGCCGAGCTCGGGAGGAGGCCAAGCAGGACCAAGAGGAATGGGATGACGGAGGCAGAAAAGGGAAACGTCCAAAACCAAAGTACCGGTAACCACATAATATCCCAGACAACGAACCACCTTATTGGGGCGGATCTCCGTATAACCCAAGATTCCCATAGATCTGGAGGGAGAACATAGGGAAGATAGCATACCATGAACGATCTGGCCTGGCTACAAGTGGTATCTTTTGAAAATGCTAGAACCTGCTTGCAGAACGCCCATCTTCTAGAGCAGGCATCGCAATACCTGAGCCGGGGCGATCCGGAGTCCGCTTTGTCAATAGCCCGTTCTGTTCTGGCAAGCGGAGGGGAGGGCTTCACACCTTATGCGAGAGAAGTGATTGCTGATGCCTTGGATGGTCTGGCAGTACGGTGTGAAGAAACAGAAGACTGGGAACATGCCCTACGGTGGCGAAAGGAGCTGATCAAACACGAGCCTTCTGCTCTGCTGCCTAGACTGCTGCTGGCTGAGGACATGATCATGGCTGGCGACTATCACTCTGCAGAGCAGGAGTTATGGCAACTACTCAGTGTATGCGCTCGCTCCATAGAGGGTTGGACGTGGTTGGCGCGGTGTGCCTTGCGGCGAACCCATTCGCTGGCACAGCAACAGTCTGCCGATTGCAAAGCAGCACTCCGAGACCTGATACGGTTTACGCGCCAAAGCTGGCAAGTTTTGAGAAAGCCAAAGTGGATATATTACCCGAGCGCAACAATAGTCCGTATCACGGTCGAAGAACTTTATGAGGCAACCTTTGCCGCCCTAGCGTGGACGGGTAGAGTAGAGCAGGCTCGCCATGTGATAGAAGCGGGAATTGCAGTGTTGGGTGACGACGATGGCTATCTACGCAGGCTCCGCGACTCATTTTCACCACGCATTCAGTATCATCTCAGCACCAGCTCTTTGTTGTCGGCGATAGACCACGCGCTTGTGAGGCATCTGCTGGAGCTGTCTCGCCAATGCGATGCTATCACGGACCTGGTACACAATCATGACTATAAACAGGCTTTTGCCCGTTTAAGTGCTCTTCCGGCGAATGTCGACCATTTGCTGGGCGACTGGAGGGCATGGAGCGAACGCTGGCTGTTAGCTCACGCGGCGGAGAGTGCTGCTCATGCGAAGGATATCGAAGCAGAGATACATTATATCGCGCGATGGCATCAACTGGCACCATCGGAGGAGTTTCCGCTGTTGCGGTGGGGCGAATTGATATCTACACGCGACCACAAAGAGGCGCTGCGCGCGTTTCATCGTCTCTTACGCCAATCGCCCAAGTACATCGAGGCGTTGCTGGAGGTAGCTCGTGTGCACTATACCCGCCGGCGATTGCGATTAGCCAGGCATTTCGTTGCCAGGGCATGGCAAACTCTGCCTTCTCCCGACTGGTGCTACTATCCTTCTGAAGCGGTGGTTCGAGACAGGCTGAGAAAGCTATTGACGCTAACCCAATATCTGCTGGTTGTCAACGGTCATCTCGAGCAGGCAGAACAAGTTCGGCAAATGAGGGAGGCTTTGCTGGGGGGGAATCTGTAATCTCCCACAGTAGTTGATGCGGTGGGCGCTTCAGTCTCCGCTCTGGTCGTCGCGTCTCCCGCACGGTGAACGGCACCACTACCCAATTCCTGCACGACGGTGGTAGAATCGTGCTGGAGTTGCAGGGTAACAGTATCACCGCCGTATACAGTTACGGCAACAGTCTGGTGGCGCGTAACGGCGAGGTGGTGCTTGCAGACGGCTTGGGCACAACCCGCGCGACGGTGGACGGCAGTCAAGCGGTGACCAGCACGTTGACAACCGAGGCGTTTGGCACCCCGGTGGCTCAGTGGGGCAACAGTGCGAACCCCTATCGCTTTGCGGGCGCATGGGGCTACCGCGATGACGGCGATGCAGGCTTACTGCACGTTGGGGCACGCTATTACGACCCGCAGGCAGGGCGGTTCATCAGTCGGGATGCGGTGCTTTCTGAACACCCGTATCTGTATTGCGAGCATGAGCCGGTGATGTGGGTGGACCCGAGTGGGTATAAGGTAGAGGGAGCAGACCAGCTATTAGGAGCAGGTGCTATTCTCGCTGGCATCGGAGCGTTCTTTGCAGTGCTGAAACCTCCTATCGCGGTAATAGCAGGCTTCGGCCTCATTATCGTTGGCGGCGGCATTGCGGGATACATGATAGGTGACTGGATTGCTGATCACTGGATGCCTAGGGGACCAGATTACGTTCCTCCACCAACGGATGAGGAGCTGAAACAGTATCGCGACGAGTTAGAGCGAGGCTGGTACAATGGTGAGATACCGTGGCCGGACCATCCCAAGTACCACCGACCACCAGTCTGGCGAGCGTATCCTTACGACTCGTCAGGCGCTGGGTGTATAGTTATTGCAGAGCTCTGAGCTAGCCCTCTCGCCGGGTGTCATAGTTGACACGAGCGAGGTGGCGGTCTGCACATCAAACATGCTGTACAGAACGCCTATTCTGAAAGTTCCGGAGGAGGAAACCATGGACTACACAATATGGTTAGGTGCTGCATCTGCAGTTATTGGTTGGTTCGTGGCTCTACTGAGCTTTGCCAGCTGGTACCGAGAACGCAGAGGACTTGCCGGATACGGAAAATCCTCCGCGTTCCGAAATTCCTCACTGTGCTTGGCTATTGGCAACTCCTTTGTGCTACTTAGTATCTGCTGGATACCGGACTTGTATGTAGTAGCCGCTTTTTTGGTAACAGTCGCAAGTGTGTGGGCGCTCCTTATAATGGCACATCTTGACAGGAAGGGGATGTTGTAGTGGTTCGCTGTATTGCGAGCACGCCCCGGTCAACAGGGTGGATCCGAGTGGGAGGCTGCCAGTGCTCCTGCTTCTAGCAGCTGCGGTACTGTTGGTAACCTTGCCGGGTTGTACGCCCCCCTCTGGTGAACTACCCAGGATAGACCCGGCACGCAACAGCGACCAAGATCGCCTGCCGGATGCCGCGGACGGTGATGACGATGAGGAGAAAAAGAATGCACAGGCTGATACTGCTTTTCGCAACCGTGATGTTATTTATGTGCAGGCAAGGAACCTGCCAGCCGACAGCGGCCGCAGGAGACACCTTCTTCGCCGAGGTTCACCAATTAAGCCTGATGTCCCAAGAGGGATATGACCGACTGGGGCGTGCCAAACCTTCTCATGTGAGGGAACTCCTCAGGCAGACCGAGCAGGCTTTGCAGAAGTATCCGGGAGATAGGAGCCTGTTGTGGATGAAAGCCTCCTGTTTGATAGACTTGAAGCGGTTGGACGAGGCGGAGCAGGTTTTTGAGCAGATCCTCAGTCAGCCATCCACGCCAGAGCAGCGTAGTATGGCGATGGAAGCCCTCGCAGCAATACAATGGCGAAAAGGTAACTACCAATCAGCATGGCGGTTACTGCCCAAAAGACACATACTGAAATGGGTGGGCGGGTTGATACTTCCTTCACTAGTGATGGTTGTTTTCGCTGCCTTCGCGAAGCGCTGGATGGGAAGCTGGGCTGTGCTGCAAGCGGTCGCGATGCTTTTGCTTTGGGTGTGTTACATGGTTGCAAGCTTCTTCATTGCGTGGATCACGCTCGGAGTACCCATTCCCGGCGCACAGGGAAACAGGGATACCTACATGCTGCTGGCATATTTGGTCTTCTGGGGTGGGATCTGGGCTATTACGATGCTCTATCGGCGCAGGTATTTCAGAACTCATACAGATTGTACGTGGCCGGTGCCACGGTGGTTGTTGGGGATAGCGTCCATCGCTTGCGCGGGAGTGCTGCTGTATCAAGCGGTTTGGCTCCATATGACGGTGGTCAATACGAACATCCCGCGCGTGCTGCAGTACATTACTATTCAGTCTGTGCTCCATTTGTCGTTCGGTCTTCCTCTCGCCTCGGCGATATTCAGTTTGTGGTTTGTTGGCACCGTCTACGAACAAGCACGTAGTAACTTATTGCCTCGGATGGGACTGCTTGGCGCAGCGATAGCGGTAGGTTGGACTGTTTTCTTGAGCCTTGCTATAGTGTTGCCTGGAGAAGGCATCGACCTTACCGGTTCCGCACTGTGGACAATCTTGGTTTTCGCCAGCATCATTGTCTACGAGCGACTGAGACAGTTGTGGTTTTCAGGACTGATATATGCGGCATACGCCTATCTGACGTTTCTTCCCGGCTTGCTAACGCGCGTTGGGCATTTGTAGTCGTCGAAGATAGGAACGAAGCGGTATCTGGGATAATGGCGCCGCGACGACGGCGATGCGGGCTTGCTGTCTATCGGGGCGCGGTGGTATGATCCTGTTGTCGGTCGGTGGACGAGCGCGGACAAGTGGCTGGGCAACATCTACCGCCCTCTGTCGTTGAACCGGTATCTGTATTGCGAGCATGACCCGGTCAACGCGGTGGATCCGAGTGGGCGAACTGCCTTAGGAGTGTTGGCCCCTGCTCTGGTCATACCCGGATTGCGTGAGGTAGCTATCGGTGGAGCGATTGTTGTCGGTCTTACGATCGGACTCATCTGGGCTTACGATAAGTTCAGCGATCTCATCCGGAGAATCACACAAGATGACATTGACTGGAGGACTGGCAAGCCAAAGGGGGAAGGTTGGGAATGGCGCGGGAAGCCTCCAGAGGGCGGAAAAGAGGGGGCATGGCACAACCCCAGCACGGGGGAATCGGTGCACCCAGACCTTGATCATGGGCCGCCATACGGTCCGCATGTGGATTACCGTCCGGGACGAGGTAAGCCGAAGGTGTGAATTCCGAAACCTAGCGAGGAGTAGATACTTACTGTAGGGAATGTGTTGTTCCTTCTTACGTCTTTATTCTTAAGGAAGACAGTACCTCTCTCTTTCTGTAAGGGGACTGTATGTGATAACATACATTATAGGGGCTCTATCCTCCTTTGACGAGAGGAACTTAGATGAGGAGTACATAGATGAAACCTCTCCTGCGACCTCTACCAGTAGGAAGCTGGGCGTTGGGCTACATAGAACGTCGCATCGCTGGAGCCAGCGACTACATGAAGGCGCTGTTGAACCGATGCGGTTTACAGCAGGGGTCTGCTTTCGTCTACGTTCCGCATGGTGTTGCCAGGGATCGTGTTCAAAAGCTAGACCAAGGCGGGGTCATCGGAGGTGTCGTCATGCCTGACGGCAGTATGGAGATCAGCCAAGAACCTGCTCGGATGCTTGCACGATATCTCCACAGGAAGTTGCGTGAGCATGCTGCCGCTATTCTGCTCGCTGAAGATCTGCTCTGCCTACCAACAGATCCATGCGTGGCGCAAATCAACCCAGCTATTCGCGTCACCTATGGTGGTACACTCTATTACTACGCCCGGGAGAACGCTTCTCTTAGCCAGATAGAAGAGGTGGTCGACGGTGTCGATGTAGCGTATCCTCCGGCACTTCTAGTCGTGGCAAAGATACCTAAGACACAAGAGGGGGAAATAGTCGCAAGCATTCTTTCCCTGTTGCTGTGCTCAGGTGAGATACAGACGATAGTGACCGGGGTATTCGATGGTGAAAGCTTCCTCGTATGGAACAGAAATCACAAGTGCATATCGATACGCCCATAGTAGATTGCAGAACCTGATACAACCAGCACATCTGGGGAGGCGGGCGTAGAAGATGGGCGGAATATTTAAAGCGACCCCATGTCACTCCGAAGTCAATGGAATATCTGCAGCGTGGGCACACCCCACACGACGCCAATCAACGACCATAGCGCGCCCATCGTGTAATCGCCCAGCACCAGCCCGAGGAAGAAAGGCAGCGTGCGCCGATACATGCGTAACCCACCGTAGCGCAGCACGAAAAACTTCACCAGCCACGCGATGAAGAACGGCAACCACAGCCACACCAGCCCCGGACCGATGCAGTACCCCAGCGGATGGAACGGGAAACCCACAAAGCGCGTGCGCATGGCGTACAAGAACAGCGTGAACAGACTGGCAGCGCCCACCACTCCCCAGCGGTTCACCTCCGCCTTGAAGCCTGAGTGGAGCGCTCCTTCCAGCCAGCTGAAACTCTCCCACCCTGTCCACTGCGCGAACCCCGCACATTTCGCCAGAGCGCCCTCGCGATACAGCACGTGCAAGCACGCCCACTGCCCGAACACCGTCGCCAGCGCGAGCGAAAGCAGGATCGGCCACACCAGCTGACGCAGCGGGATGCCATGCTCCTGCGCCAGTTTGAAGCCCTCTATCTGGCTGGGCATGATGTGACTGCGGTTCAATCGCCAGAACCAGTGACTGAGCGCGGCAGCCGCCATCGTGGGAGCGGTCATTAGCGTGGAGTCGAACAGGCGGAAGAGACGAATCGGCTCGAGGTCCCACACGGTGTGCTGCCCACCCGCCTCTGCACGCACGCGCGTGATGCAGAGCGCCAGCAGAAAATAGGTCGCCACCATCAGCAGCACCCACTGCAGGCTCATGCCTGCCAGCCACCAGAAGCCCGTGAAAGCCACCAGCCCCACCACCGCGCCTACCAGCGCCATACGATACGACAGCGGTTCTCCAGCCTCCAGCGAACGGTCACCACGCCACGCGGCAATCAAAATCTCTTTCAGGTAGCTCCTGCTGGCATAGAGGAGCAGCACTCCAAAGGTGACCCACGCCCCGATGCCCTGTTCACTCATGTAGGGGAAATCGGGGATGTTGCTGTAGCCCAGCTGGTAGCCGATCACCATCTGCGCCTTGATGAACAGATAGAAAAACCAGCACGAGAAAGAGACGTCCAGCGGCACCAGATACGCCAGTCCGATGGCGAAGGGATAAAAGGTGCGCACGAACCAGCCCACCGCCGTCCAAGGGGGTTGGGTGAACTGGATAGGTACCGCGCGCGTTTGGAAGTGCGGCAGGCTGGGAAACCACTCATGCAAGCCGTTCAGCAGGTCCAGTCCCGCCGCTGCCAGAAACCCCAGCCAGAGCGCACGGGTGCGTATCATCGCGCCGGGAGTGAACGGCTCGGTGAGCGCAAGGGGCAGGCGCACGATGGGAAAGGAGAGGCGCGTCTGGTCCATCCATGCGCGGCGGAAAAGGGTGTTCAGGCACAGCATCGTCCAGCCCGCGATAAGGATGAACAGGCTCCAGAACGCCAGCGGAGCCGCCCACATCCTCAGCACCTCCAGGCGGTAGAGTGTGCTGTTGCCCTGAAAGAAGCCCTCTAGCAGCTCCTTATCCCACACAAGTAGCCAGCGAGGCAGATGTGGAAACAGCGTATCCTCCCAGCGGTTTGTCGGCGTAGCAAACCACCGCGCCCATCCCATCAGAGAGATGAGGTTGATGATAAAGTCATGCGTGGCGACCGTACATGACATCACCAGCATCAGGTAGATGACCACCAGCTCCGCCGGATTCAGCGTCCAGCGCGGAGCCAGTCGGCGCAACAGGGCATTCAGAAGCACCAGCACAAACAGGTAGAACACCGGCGTCACAAACAGCGGGTTGAGCGTGAGGATGGCGTACCAGCGCAGCTCCGCCACGATCACCCAGTACACGTTCAGAGGGATGAGCAGCACACCCAACAGGAGTGCGCGAAGTGAAACGCCTGCCGGCGGCTGACGAAGTGTATCCCTATCGGCAGAAACGGTGGGTGAGCGTGTGACGAGTTCCGCACCGGCTCCTGGACTGTTCATAACCCACTATTTCTCCGTGCGGAACCTCAACGCCTTCCCGTGTCCCAAGGCAGTCGACAAACGGAAGCACAGTATGAAAATTTGCACAAAGCACCATCCCCCCCTTGACCGCAGGTCACGAGAAGGGTACAATCTGCGCAAACAAGAGGATTGTGCGAAGGAGGAAAACCGATGTCTTCCTTGCTCCCGACGGAAGCGGATGTGCAGTTTTACCGGGAAAACGGCTATTGGATTGCGCCAAAGATTCTGTCCGACGAGGAATTGGAACTGCTTCGCGAACACCATGCGAAGGTTATCGCGGGCGAGTACGGCACACAACGTCCCCCATGGAGCCGCAATATCGAACCCGGACAACCGTTAGACCGGATTGTCAAGATCGACAACAGCTACTGGGCGGACGCAGTAATCGCACGGTATATCCTTCATCCTCTGATTGGGCAGATGGCGGCTCGCCTCACCGGTGCCAGGGGCATCCGCCTCTGGCATGACCAGCTGCTCTACAAACCGCCAGATACCGGTGCACGGGGCAACGTCGGCTGGCATCAGGACTACCATTACTGGCAATGTACCGACCCGCCCGAGCTGCTCACCGCGTGGCTGGCACTCGATGATGTCACCGAAGAGAACGGTTGTATGCAGGTGGTGCCGGGTAGCCATCGGTGGGGCTTGCTGCCAGAGGGGAACTTTTTCGAGCAGGACCTGGAGACACTCCAGCGACGTATCGAGGAGGTTTCCGGTCAACCCTGGCGCACCGCGAAGTGCGAAATGCCTGCAGGCGCACTCAGCTTCCACCATTGCCTGACCATCCATGGCAGCGGTCCGAACCTGAGTCAGCGTCCACGCCGCTCGTGGGCGATTCACCTGATGCCCGACGGCACGCTCTATCGTGCAGGCACGTGGAGCGACCGCCACATGAACGTCTTCCTTCTGGGCGGCAAGGAGGGCGACCCGTTCGCGGGCCCCTATTTCCCGCTGCTATACCGCGAAGGGGAGAATGCCAACGCCTATCAGGTGAGCGCCTTCGCTGAGACAGTATCGCCAGCGCGCTAAAGCGTGTCGCTGCTTGCAGGACACTCTGAAAGATCGAGGAGGCTTCAAGCCTTCTCATTGCATTTGCACTGGAAAGGACGAGGCGATATACTGAAGAGGGGTGATACGGATGAGTCAACTGCTTGCACGGACGACGCTGCCGAACGGTCAGCAGGTTATCCTGCTGCAAGGGGACATCACCCAGCAACAGGTAGATGCCATCGTAAACGCCGCCAACGAGTGGTTGCAACATGGCGGAGGAGTAGCGGGCGCGATTGTGCGTGCCGGCGGCGAGGAGATTCAGCAGGAAAGTAACCGCATCGGGCACGTGCCTACTGGAGGAGCTGCGGTTACAGGGGCAGGCAGGCTCCCCGCACGATACGTCATTCACGCCGTCGGTCCCATCTGGAAGAACTACACGCCCGAAGAAGCCGATCGCCTGCTGGCCAGTGCCGTTCTCAGCAGCCTGCAGCGAGCGGACGAACTGCAGGTAGCCGCGATTGCCTTTCCTGCTATCAGCTCAGGGATTTACGGCTTCCCGAAAGAGCGCTGTGCGAAAGTGATGCTGAGCGCCATCGAGGATTACTTTGCCAGCCATCCCAACAGCAGTGTCCGGGAGATTCGGATGGTGCTGTTTGACGCTCCTACCTGCGAAGCGTTTCAGGCGGAGTTCGCCAGACGTTACGGCACATCGAGCTAACGTTGCTACTGGCGGTGTGCAAGCCTTTGTAATGTCCGGACGGGAGCCTCGGCAGTGACCCCATGCCGCCAGAAGGTTTGTTCGCGCAGAGGTCCCACGGACACCATGGCTACCGGAACGCCCGCGAGCTCTTCCACTCTCTGTACATATCGGCGTGCGCCTTCAGGCAGTTCTTCCCAGCTTCTCACATCGGCGATTTCCTCTTTCCAGCCGGGCATCTGCTCGTATACCGGCTCACATCGCTCCAGCACAGCGCTATCTGAGGGGAGCTGTTCGGTGACCTGTCCATCCGGCAAACGGTAGGCTCGACAGACCTGCACGGTTTCCAGTCCGCTCAACACATCCAGCAGGGTCATGGCAAAAGCGGTCAGCCCGTTCACCTGCGCGGCGTAGCGCAACACCACCGTATCCAGCCATCCGCAACGGCGCGGTCTCCCCGTGGTGGTGCCGTACTCTCTTCCCCGCTCGCGGAGATAGTTGCCGGTCTCATTAGGCTGTTCGGTCGGAAACGCTCCCGCGCCGACACGAGTAGTGTACGCTTTGGCGACCCCAATCACAGCGTCGATGTGTGTGGGACCGATGCCAGTGCCCACACATGCCCCTCCCGCGACAGGGTGCGAAGAGGTCACATAGGGATACGTCCCATGATCCAGATCCAGCAGTGTGCCCTGCGCTCCCTCGAAGACCACCCGCTGCCCCTTTTGAACCGCTGTATACACCAGCGGGTCGGTATCGGTAATAAGCGGGCGAAGCACCTGCACGTACTCTTCATATTCGCGCCAGATGTCTTCGAAGGTGGGACATGGGGTGTCATACACTCGTTCGAGCAAGCGGCTTTTCTCCTCCAGCGCTCGGCGCAGTACTGTGGCAAATCGCTCGGGCTGACGCAGGTCCGCCATGCGAATCCCCTTTCGCGCCGCCTTATCGGCGTATGCCGGACCGATGCCTCTGCAGGTAGTTCCGATTTGCGCCGCACCCCGCTGTTTCTCCTCCAGAGCATCCAGAAGCCGGTGGTAGGGCATGACCACATGTGCGCTGGCGCTGATGCGCAGGTTATCTACTGCCACCCCTTCCGCCTGCAGCGAGCGGATTTCCTCCACCAGCACCTGCGGGTCTACCACTACCCCACTGGCGATGATGTTCTGAACCTGCGGGCGGAAAATGCCGGAAGGCACCAGATGCAGCTTGAATTCATGCCCATCGAAGCGGACCGTATGACCGGCGTTGCTGCCGCCGCCATAGCGCACCACCATATCGGCGTCCTGCGCCAGGCAGTCCACCACTTTCCCTTTCGCTTCGTCGCCCCATTGAGCACCGACCACAACCACTGCTGGCATACGATGTCTAACGGCTGAAGCCGCTTACCTCCTTTCCGTTGCTCGAGGCAACAGAGTTGGTCAAAAAACGATTGGATAGCCGGATGGCTATCCAACTTTGGGTAAGCGCCCTTCTGGAAGGACAGAGCACTTTGCGCCCACACACAAAAATGGAGCGGGAGACGGGACTCGAACCCGCGACATCCAGCTTGGGAAGCTGGCGTTCTGCCACTGAACTACTCCCGCTCGCTTACCAGGAGTATTCTACACTCACTTGCCGAGCTTGTCAAGCTTTTGCGGGAACTTTGTACTTCTGCCAGAGGAACGGGCTTCAGACCTTTACCTTTTTCCACCCGCCGCGCTGGAAGAACAGAGCGGTCAGCACGCCTGAAACCATCATCGACGCCGCCATCGCCCACCACGCGCCGTGTGTACCGTAGCCCAGCGTCAATGCCAGCAGATAGGCGAGTGGTAACCGAAATAGCCACATGGTGACAAAGGTAATCCATGTGGGCGTGCGGGTATCCCCTGCTCCCTGAAACGCCCCCGATAATACCATCGCCAGAGCCAGAAATGGCTCGCTATAGGCGTTAATCCGCAGGTAGTCTGCAGCCACCTCTATCACCAGCGCATCCCGCGTGAACCAGCGAGCAAAAGGATAGGCGAGCATGTAGAACACGATGCCCATGATAGTCATAATCGCGCAGGCTTGTGCTGTCGCCATCCATGCGTATCGCGAGGCGACGTCCGGGCGTTTCGCCCCCAAACTTTGACCCACTAGCGTCGTCGCTGCCATGCTGTATCCTAAGCCGGGCATGAAAGCAATGGATTCGGCGGTCATCCCAATGGGTAAAGCGGCAAGGGCAGCGGTTCCCTCCGGAGTTGCTGAGAGAACACGTGTGTAGCCCAGCATACTGGTGATGCGCAACAGTGCCTGCAACGAGGCGGGAGCACCAATGTTCACGATGCGCCTCGCCCATGCCATCTCCAGTCGCTGGAAGCGTACCGCCTCTCCCATCACCGGGTGCTTGCGCAGCGCAAACCAGAACATCGCAAATCCATACCACTGCGAGACGGTGAGCGCGGTGGCTGCGCCTGCTAACCCCATGCGTGGAAAGGGTCCGACACCAAAAATCAGCACGAAGTCCAGCAAGATATGCACTACGTTCACCAAGACCATCACCTTCAGCGGCGTGCGCATATCACCCATACCACGAAAGGTAGCTCCCAGCGCCTGCCCGGTGAACAGAGGCACGGTTCCCAGCAACGCGATAGAGAAGAAGTTCACGGTGGCACGCTCGGCGGAAGGCTCCATGCCCATCAGGTGGAAAGCAGGCTTCGCCAGCAAGTAGCCGACCACCATGCACGCCACACCCATGATGGCGCCTAGAGTGAGCGATTGCCGTAGCACCTGACGTGCGTCATCTAGAGCCCGTCCGCCGATGAATCGGGCAATGAGCGCAGTTGTGCCCGTTCCCACGATGAACGAGACTGCCATCAGCAAGAACATGCCCTGCCCTGCCACACCTACTGCCGCCAGCGCGTCCCGACCTAACCGCCCGACAAACATGCGATCCAGAAAGGCGTTGGTGGTCTGCAACAGGTTGGTGGTCACTGCCGGGATACTGATGTCCCACACATCGCGGGCAATATCTCGCCATGATGAGGCTCGATCCTCGCGCAGGGCAGAGGGTAACATCGCTCGCGCCGCTTCAATGTCCGGCGAGGTAGATTGTTCCAGAGTTTCCGTACGGTTTGGCGTAGAATCTGGCATCGGCACGTATTCGCTCGTCGAAAGGGTGCACTTTATCTTACCACAGCTGGCACGCCAGATACCAACAGGGCAGCCGAGGGGAAAGTTGAGTTGGTAGTGAAGTGACAAGTATCCTTCTCGTTCCAGGGATACACACAGCCGTCCTCATCCATCCTATAGTGGAGCAGATGCGCCCGTTCCCGTGCGTACCAACCGGGTTGCGCGACAACGTATAGAGCACATCCACATCGGAAAACCTCCAGACAGCATCATGTGGCAATCTTTTTGCCTCCCCGCCCGGTTGTCTGTGCAGCCTTCGTCTGGTGAAGGGCTGCGCTTCGTCTCCACCACAGCACCGCCAGATACCCGCACATCGCCCCGATGAGCGCGCCTGCCACCACATCCGAAGGATAGTGCACGCCGCGGTACACCCGCGATAGCATCACCAGCAGGGTGACTACCCACGCTCCCAGCACCACGCCCGGATACCGTTTCCAGAAGAAGACCGTCAACACCATTGCCATCGCGGCGGTCGTGCAGGCGTGCCCGGAGGGGAACGATTTGGTGAAGATGCGTTCGTCGGCTGCCACTATCGCACCAGCGAGGTTGGAAGGACGGGGGCGTTCCCAGATGCGCTTTAGCACCTGAACCAGCACCCCTGAAGCCAGCCACGCCACCAGCAGAGGAGCGAAAGCCGAACGGTACAGGACCGCCCACACTCTGTCACCGTATCGCCTCGCTGCCCACCACACCAGCAGGGCAAGAAGTATCTGTACCCATCCCACCCCCAGCCAGGTGAACGCACCGAACAGGTCGTTTAACCAGGGGTGATGCCAGCCCCGGTTCACCCAGAAGAAGAGGGCACGGTCAGCCTCTGCCATCTAACCCAGTCCCAGTTGCTGCCAAATCTGGTCGATGCGCTGTTGCACCTCGGGCGACATCTGGATCACCTCGGGCCACTCGCGGGTGAAACCTTCAGAAGCCCACTTGCGAGTGGCGTCAAAGCCGATTTTGGAGCCAAAGCCTAACAGGCGCGAGGCGTGATCGAGCACGTCTATCGGGCCGCGCGTGACCAGCATGTCGCGCTCCGGGTCAATGTTATTGGTGAACCGCCAGATCACCTCGTACATGTCCTGCACGTTCACATCATCGTCCACCACGATGATGATTTTGGTGAACATCAGCTGCCCCAGCCCCCACAGCGCGTTCATCACCTTAAAGGCGTGCCCGGGGTACCGCTTCTTGATGGACACTATCGCCAGATTGTGGAAGCACGCCTCCACGGGCAGGTGCAGGTCCACGATTTCTGGAACCATCAGTTTGATCAGCGGCAGGAAGATACGCTCGGTAGCTTTGCCCAGCCAGGCGTCCTCCATCGGTGGGCGACCGACAATCGTGGCGGGATACACCGGGTTTTTGCGGTGCGTGACGGCAGTAATGTGCAACGCTGGATACAGGTCAGCAAGGCTGTAGTAGCCCGTGTGGTCACCGAAGGGACCTTCCATCACCCGCTCGCCGGGGTTGATGTAGCCTTCCAGGACGATTTCGGCATCGGCAGGAACCCACACGTCGACCGTCTTGCACTTGACCAGTTCCACCGGCTGTCGGCGCAGGAAGCCTGCGAACATCATCTCGTCAATGCCGGGAGGCAGAGGTGCGGTAGCAGAGTAAGTGAGTGCTGGGTCTCCCCCTAATACGACCGCCACCTGTATCGGCTGTTGTTTCTCCTCCGCGACGCGGTAATGCTCTGCGCCCACCTTGTGCATCTGCCAGTGCATGGCGGCGGTATTGCGGTTCAGTATCTGAATACGATACATGCCCACGTTGCGCTTGCCGGTGTTGGGGTCGTGCGTGAACACCAGCGGCAGGGTGATGTAGCGACCACCATCCAGCGGCCAGCACTTCAGGTGAGGCAGTTTCTCGATATCCACCTCCTCGCCCGTCTGCACGACCTGCTGGCATAGCCCATCTCCGCCACGCTTCTTGGGTGGCATGTCCGCCAGGCGCAGCAGTTTGGGCAACATGCCTATCTTCTCGATGAGGCGTTCGGGGATTTCGGGCTTGAGCAGTTCTTCGATCTCGCGGGCAATCTCCTCGAAGTCGCTCACCCCTAGCGCCAGGCTCATCCGCTTGCGCGAGCCGAAGGTGTTGATGGCGACGGGGATGTCAAAGCCCTTCGGTTTCTCTATCAGCAGGGCGGGACCGCCCGACTTCATCACGCGGTCGGCGACTTCGGTAATCTCCAGCACAGGGTCCAGAGGATAGGAGATACGCTTCAGTTCCCCTTGCTGCTCCAGAACTTGCAGAAAATGTTGAAAATCACGGTATGCCATCGCTTCACCTCTCCCATCGCCATAAATGTACCCGAAAGCACCGTTTCGTGCAAAGGGTTGGACAGAGAGGGCGAAAGTGGTACAATCACGAAAGCGGAGTACATCACGTATCGAGGGAGGTATCGATGCAAGAGCGTTTGGAGCAGTTTTTGCAAAAGCACGTGGAGGAGGTTCGCCCGCTTGCCAGAGAGGCTGCGCTAGCGTGGTGGGAGGCGAACGTGACGGGTAGCGACGAGGCTTTCGAGCGCGGCGCAGCCCTGCAGGCGCAGTTGATGAAGATATATGCCCGCGAGGACGATTACCGCCTTCTGCAGAGCATCCCCAACGACAGCATCTCCGACCCGCTGCTGCGCCGTCAGCATAAACTGTTGCTGGACGAGTACCGCGGGCACCAGATGTCGGAGAAGACCATTGACGAGATTGTGCAGCGCGAGAAGGAGATAGAGAAGGAGTACAACACCTATCGCGCACTCTTCCGCGGCGAGCGCGTGAGCGACAATACCCTGCGCGATGTATTGCAGAAGAGCGATGACAGCGAGGAACGGCGCGAGGCGTGGGAAGCCAGCAAGCAGATCGGCGAGCGCGTGGCGGACGCGGTGCGTGAACTGGTGCACATCCGCAACCGTGAGGCAAGGCGACTGGGCTTCCGCGATTACTACGCTATGCAACTGGAGCTGCAGGAGCTGGATGAAAACCGCCTGTTTGCCCTGCTGGAGGAGCTGCATCAGCTCAGCAATGAACCATTCCGCCGCTACAAAGAGAGGCTGGATGCCCGCCTGGCGCAGCGGTTCGGTGTGGCGATAGAAGACCTGCGCCCCTGGCACGTCACCGACCCCTTCTTCCAGAGCCCGCCTCCGGGCGAGGTAGACCTGAACCCGCTGTTTGAGGGCAAAGACATTGAGGCGATTGCGCGCGCCTTCTACAACGCCGTCGGCCTGCCGGTGGAGCCGATACTGGAGCGCAGCGACCTGTACGAAAAGGAGGGCAAGAGCCAGCACGCTTTCTGCATCGACATCGACCGCGAGGGCGATGTGCGCATCTTGTGCAACCTGCGCCCCAGCGAGCGATGGATGGGCACCATGTTGCACGAATTGGGGCACGCAGTGTACGACTACTCTATCGACCGCTCCCTGCCCTACCTGCTGCGCACGCCCGCGCACACGCTCAGCACCGAAGCCATCGCCATGCTGTTCGGCAGGATGCACCGCAATGCCGAGTGGCTCCAGCGCTACGTGGGCATCCCCGAGGAGCAGGCGCAGCAGGTGGCGCGTCCCGCCATCGAGGAGATGCAGGCGCAGCTCATCGTCTTCACACGCTGGGTGCTGGTGATGACGCACTTCGAACGTGCTATGTACGCCGACCCCGATAGCGACCTGAACAACCTCTGGTGGCAGCTGGTAGAGAAATACCAGTGGCTACGCAAGCCCGAAGGGCGCAACGCTCCCGACTGGGCAGCGAAGATACACATTGCGCTCGCCCCGGTGTACTACCAGAACTACATTCTGGGCGAGATGGAGGCGTCGCAGCTGGTGCATGTGCTGCGTACGAAGGTGCTCGCTGGCGAACCTGAAGACGCACTGGTTTCCAGCCCCAAGGTGGGCACATTCCTGAAGCAGAAGGTGTTCTCCACGGGCGCGTCGCTGCCCTGGGAGGAGGCGCTGGAGTACGCCACCGGCGAGCGGCTGAACCCGGCGTACTTCGTGAGGCAGATGGAAGCCGAAGAGCCAATATAGTCTTCCGTTCCAAAGTGCTCCCTGCCTTTCTCCTGTGGAGGGAGAGGCTCCTGCCGAGCCGTTTTTTCGTATCCTTGCGAGGCACTCCGTACCGAAGCCATATCCTGCAACAACAGGTGGGGGTTTGCTTCGCTGAGACTCAGCAGGACAACAAGAAGTAGTGAGCTACCCGGTGACTGGAAGTCGCGGGCAACGTGGACAAAACCCCCTTCGGGGGTGGATAACCTGCGTGAGCAGGTTTCGTTCCCTGTTGCCCGCGATTTTCCATCGCCCGGACAACACCAACATCTTCAGAAAAAGGTCTGATGAAGTACTACACCTACCACCGCCCTCACCCTAGCACGCAGGTTTTGCCTGATCTCCATGCGAAATAGGTAAGTACATTCCACTTTCTGCTGGTGAGGAGATGCAACCGGTTCTCTGGCTTCTCGCGTTCGTGTGTACCTATCCGGCGGTGGCTTATGCGCTGACCGCTGCATACGCTCTGAGTGCGAAGCGCGGCAAAAGCGCGCTGGCGGCGTCGCTGGGAGCGTTGTTCCTGCTGGGTGTGGGGTTGGGGTGGATTCTGGCTCGCCTTGCTCCTCCGCCCTTCAGCTGGCTGCTGTGGGATGTCGTGCTGGGGCTACCTTCGTGGTGGATAGTGGGTCGGCGTGTGCGGCGCGCCCGACAACAGGGTGAGGGGCAGACTGCCCGCGCCATTGGGCAGGCGTTGCGCCAGTCGGTATTACATACCGTGCTGCTCAGCGGTGCGGTTCTCTTCTGCATCCCCTTCGCCTGGCTGGTGGTCACCTCGCTGAAAGAGGACGAGGATATGAGCAAATTCCCGCCGGTGTGGGTTCCTCGCCAGCAGGTGAAGGTGCGCATTCACGGCAAAGAGTGCGGGGTGAGCCTGCTCCAGCAGGGTGGACAGACGTTGAAGGTGGCAACCCTGGAGGAGATGGAGACGGGCGAGCATCGCGTACAGGTGCTGGAGCCGCCCGAGCGACGGGGCGAGGTGTTTCTGGTGCCCGGCTCGCAGCTGCAGAAGGTGCGTGTGTTTGCCCCCAAGTGGGAGAACTACTGGGACGCCCTGCGCTTCCTGCCTCCCGAAACCAACTACGGGCTGGTCTTCCTGTGGAACACGCTGTTCCTGTCTATCCTCAGCATCATCGGCACGGTGCTGAGCAGCTCGCTGGTGGCGTTTGCGTTCAGCCGATTGCGCTGGCCCGGCAGAGACATCTGGTTCGTGGTGCTTCTGGCGACGATGATGGTGCCCGGCGCGGTGACCATGCTACCGGTGTTCGTCATCTTCCGTGCACTGGGCTGGGTGGATACGCTACGCCCGCTGTGGGTTCCCGCCTTCTTCGGCAGCGCGTTCAACATCTTCCTGCTGAGGCAGTTCTTCATGACTATCCCGATGGACCTGGAGGACGCCGCCAAGATTGACGGATGCAGTTACTTCGGCATCTACTGGCGGATTATGCTGCCCCTGATCAAGCCTGCGCTGGCAGCGGTGACGATATGGACCTTCATGGGCGCGTGGAACAACTTCATGGGACCGCTCATCTACATTTCCAGCCCCGAGAAGATGCCTCTGGCTTACGCGCTGCAACTTTTCCAGTCGCAGCACGGCGGCGAACCGGGCATGTTGATGGCAGCCGCCACGATGGTGATGCTGCCCGTGCTGGTGCTCTTCTTCTTCACGCAACGTTACTTCATCGAAGGGGTTACCTTAACGGGTATCAAGGGGTAGGAGGAAGGCAGGTGGGTATATGTGCGGCTCAGTGACGACCTGATACACGAAGAGATTTACCGCCTGCTGGTGCGCGAGTCGGGACAGGCTACCTGTTTTTCATTTGTCGTGATGGGAGCTGTTGTGGTGGGTGGAATACTGGGTGGGGCGATCGCTACCCTATCGCCCGAGGTGGCTGACCCACAGGCGATGGTGCTGACCCTGATGGTTGTAGCCGGCATCGTCGCCTACGCCTACAAGATAGTGCGCTCCCGTGCGCCCTTCTCCCCCGATGACGTGCGTCGCCTTCTGCCCCTGCTTCACCTGGACGAGGGCGAACAGGCTTACATGGATACTCTGCTGACCCTGGGCGAGCACACCTCCCTCAGCGAAGAGACTGCAGAGATGATTGCCCGCGATTTGAAAGACCTGCTGGATAGCTACTACGACCTGCAGAACCAGCTGGACGGCTTGCGTGAGGCGATGGGCACCGCCAGCGAGGAAGAACGCGAAGACCTGCGCAAACGACTGGAACAGGCTGAAGACGCCGAGGCGCGTGCTGCTTTAGAGGAGAGCCTGCAATTACTGGAGCAACGGCTGAAGAACCAGCAGATTCTCGGCACATACGTGCAGCGGATGGAAGCGCACCTGGAGCTGATTCTGCAGACGCTCAAGAGCCTGCGCGAATCGCTGGCTCGCCTGAAGCTGGCTCCCGAAGGACTGGGGGAGTTTGACGTGGAACAGCTGCGCCGGCGTTTGCAGGAACTGCGGCAGGAGGCGACAGCTATCGAGAACGCTGCGCAGGAAGTACTGGGGACTACTCTGCCCGGGCATCAGGTTCAGTGACTGCGCCCGATCGCCATACAGATTGCCCATATTGCCACAGCCAGCGTGAGAACCGCACCGGCAGCGGCTGCCAGTAAGGGCTGGCCCGACCGGGACAGGCGGACGTGCTCGAACAGGGCGCCGCCGGACTCGAAGAAGATACCAAACAACAGGCTGACCGCCGCTACACTCGCGAAAGCCGCAGAGCACGCCCACGCCGGAAAAGAATACTTCCACGCCAACAGCACAACACCCCCCGTCATCCCCCAGGTGAGAGGGCTGGTGAGTATCAGGCGCAAACACATTGCCCAGAATCGCAGCCACGCCCTCATGGCAAGCGTCCCCGCTTTGCCAGAACCTGCAACACCTCCTCCATGGTGGGCGCGTGGCGGAATACGATCTGTGCTGCACTTGCAGATCTGCTGTCTGGCTCCAGATATACTTGTAGCGCGTGTGCCCCGTCAGGCACCCTGATAGGCTCCAGGCGAACTTCTGTCGGGCTCGCTGCGGCGCGTAGATGTTCCGGCGTGTCCAGAGCGAGCACCTGCCCCTCGTGCAACAGCAACACGCGGTCAGCCAGTTCCGCCTCGCGAGCGGAGTGAGTCGCGTAGAGTAGCGCCATCTCCCGCCGAGCACAACGACCGTCTACCTCTTCCCAGAATACCGCTCGTGCCCTCTCGTCCAGCTGCTCCAGCAAACCGTCCACCACCAGCAAACGTGAAGCCACCGCCATCGCGCAACACATCTCCAGCCGTGCTTGCTCGCCCGCGGACAGGTGGCGTACCGCTCTCTGTCTTTGCCTCTGTAGGCCCCACTGGTCCAGCAGCTCGTGGATGCGGCTTCCATGCAGGGAAAGAGAAACTCCGTAGAGCTGGGCGCACCAGAGAATCTGTTGCAGGACGGTGGCACGCGGAAGGAGGCGTGGACGTTGCGCGGCGTAGCCCGCGCTGGTGCGCGGGATATGCCACACCACCTCTCCGCGATGCGCAAGCAACCCCAGCAGGGCACGCAACAGGGTAGTTTTTCCCGCTCCGCTGTGTCCATACAGGCAGAGCCTCTCGCCCTCGCGCAGGGTGAACGATACCTCTCCCCGTATTTGGGGAGGCACGCTCAGGTTGCACACTTCCAGAATCATCGGCGTTGCCATGTTTGCTCACTGTGACCGACGCACCAGACGAGTTTGCATCAGCACCCACGGCTCAAAAGCAGAGACCCATCCCCTTTCACCCGTCAGCGCGATGCGTATCCCCACCAGTGCGTTTGCCTGCCAGCGAATCGTTCCGCGCGGGACTCCCACACGATAGAGGGTGCGCCCGTCGGGCAGAGTGCTGACCTCTAGCGAGGGGGTAGGCGCTTCTCTCCATGCACTCACCGCACCGTCCCACAGCCGTGCGCTGGCTTCCGGCTTCTCCACGCCTCGTACGCGCACACGAACGTTCAGGTTATCGTCCCCCGAGAACCAGCCGTTGTTGTCGGCGTCGATGTCTACCTCTACATCACACGCTTCGCGGCAGGCGATGCCAAACTGCAGTTCACGCTCATTCCAGGCGGCGAAGATGTCGGCGGACAGGAAGCGGTTCTGTGCGCGGGCGTAACGGAACCAGGTTTTCGGGTCTCCTTGCAGGGTGCCGTAGGGTATGAGCAGCACCGCTTCGCGCGGCAGCCGCCAGGTGGCTCCCTCCTCACGGTAGCCGATGCCGTTCGGCAAGCCGTTGTCCAGTCGGTAGCCGAAGAAGATGCCCGCCATCACTTTGCGCAGGTCATCGGGGCGTGCGTTGCCCGGACGTGACATCCTGCCCATCCTTCTCTCGTCCAGCGGCAAGCGGGCATCGTCATCGGGGATACCGTTGCCGTTCAGGTCGTCCACCTCCCATACTTTGCCAAAGCGCACCTGGAACCAGTCGTTGGGATTCCACTTTCGGCAGATAAAGGCGTTCACATCCCAGTGTTGCCCGTATCTGCCCGGATGGATGGTGGGGTCGGGATGGTTCAGCCAGAACTTCTGCACGCCGCTGCGGTCAAAAAAGAAGTCCAGCTGGTGGCTGTATTCATGACAAAGCAGCCACGCCAGCTTGCCGCTGATGGCAAAGGTGGAGTAGCCGAAGGTGGTCAGTCCCCCACCCCCGACATCTCCCAGCTGGTCGGGCTTGCCGGCGTCGTACCCCGGTGCGGGCCATATCGCGATGAGACTGTCATAGTCTTCCAGTCGCTTGCCCTGCGCCTCCAACAGCGGGCGTACATGCTCGCGCACGTTCTCAGGCGCCGTCCAGCCGCGGCGTACGCGGGCAGCGGGTTCCTCCAGAAACAGGTAGTCCTTCAGGTTCAGATTCAAACGAAAATGGGTATTGCGGAAGTACCACTCGTGCGCCTTCTCGAACTCCCTCTGCACCTTATCACCCACCTGCTCGCGGGTGAGGGTGTGTAGCGTGCCGTCCACGTCCGCTTTCAGGTAGACCACCGTCAGCACGTCCAGAGTGAGTACGTGCATTTTGCCTCTGGGTGGCGCACTCAGGAAAGAATATACCTTCGAGACGTTGTTCTCTTCTGTGCCAATGGTGGGCAGCGCGGGAGAGAAGCGATAGAAGATGCGCGTGGAGGTGGGCAGCCCTCGCAGCCTGACCAGCATCTCGCGTCGTGCTCCCTGCCAGCGCACCACCTGTTTGCGCCATGAGGCAGGATTGTTTTCGTCCGTGCCGTACCAGACCATCGCTTCGGTGACAGGGACAGGGCTTCGCCAACGGATGCTTGCCTCGCCCGGTTGCAGGGTCACCACCGGGTCGGGTTCGCTCAGGTCGGGCGGCAGGATGACCAGCCGTCCGTTCACCTCGTCCGCCAGCACCACGCGGTCGTCCGGCAGAAGGGCAATGCCCCCTGCACGCCCCATCCCACCCAGCGAGAACAGTCCTGTATGTGCCACACGGTCGCCTCGTTCCGTGATGATGCGTATCGCGCCGCCGTCCTCGTAGTAGCCCAGCGCGCCCAGCGTCACCAGATGTCCGCGCGAGTTCACACATACCTGCAACGGGTCCAACCATGCAGGCACATCTTTGACCAGTTCCGCCTCACCACGCAGGACGGAATAGCGGTAAATCTTGATACGATGGCGATTGACACGCCGGTCTGTATCGGTCACCAGGATACGTCCACGACGGTCTACGGTGATACTGGTAGGGTTCATCAGCTGCTCGGGCTGCTGTCCTGCGCCGGCAAAAGCGGCTATCCGTTCGCCGTCCGCAGTCAGCACATGTACACGGTTGTCAGGGCGTGTGAGCAGGAAGAGCCTCCCAGACGAATCGGCTGCTATGTCCACCACTTCCTGCGTCTCCTCTACCGGCAGGAGCAGCGTGCGCAGATAGCGACAGGGTGGGCGGGCGTCGAAGATCTGCACCCGTCGCGCAGGGGCATCCAGTATCCACACCTCGTTGCGCACCAGCAACACCCGCTGGGGGAACTGTACCTCCTGTTCCCCGGTGCCTCGCGGGGCGGATCGAGCCAGAAGTCTGCCCTGTGGGGAGAATACTTTGAGGGTGGTATCGTCCACCGTGCCAACGAAGAGAGTGCCATCCATGCCCACCGCCACGCTATGCGGTTGCTGGAGCGGCTGCGCGGATGCCAACACGAACAGGCTCATCACCTGTCCGAATACACCTATCAGAAGGGCAACGACGTTCCTCCGCATTCCTCACCTCCCTCCTTATGTTACGGCAGGGAAGGAGGGGTGTCAAGAGTACTCACTGGAAGTATGCCCTTTAGGGAATTTCTGTTCCAAACAGAGGAAAGAGTAAGAGGTCTTCCCCGTATGCGGCGAAGTGCCTGTCCATTGTCAATCCCACACGAATGCCCAGTCTGCGCATCAGGGAGAAGGAGATCGCATCAGTAAGAGTAAATTCATGATCGGCATAATGGTGCAGTATCTCGTAAGCCTGATAAAGGTCTGTCCGAAAAGCCGCTTCTACAAGCACCCATTCGGATAAATTATCCAGCCACTGCAACGCCGCGTGTCTTCCTAACCGGTGCAATAGTAAAGCGTGCGTTTCAGCAACGACAAAATCGGAGGTCATTACCACCAAGCCCTTTCGCTGCACATCCCGCAAGACACTGACCGATGCAGCGTGCCAGGCATCCCCTCTGTCCACAAGAGCATAGAAAAATCCCGTATCGGCGAAGCAGTATGATGTCGTCATTTCACGAAGCATGCTTCCTGACTTGATACCCTATGAAGTAGCTGAGTGATAGATCTCAGCCAGATACCTGTCTACATTCTCGCTAATATCGGTTCTGCCTTCACGGTCCACGCCAATACCGACCGTTTGCCACGCCTTTTGCCAATCGGGGCGGAAGCTCGCCGCCTCATCTGGTATGACGATGACAGCGGTACCGTTGGGCAGGGCGTGCCCCTCTTCCAGCACAATCACGCCGTCTTTCACCACTCCATGTAGCAGTTGCCTCATTTCACACCCCTCCCGGTGAGATTGTACCCGCTGACGGCATTAGGTGGTTCATACCACGGAAAGGCAACCTCGTGTTTCCGCATCCCCATCTCCCTCCTTATGTTACGGCAGGGAAGGAGGGGTGTCAAGAGCAGTGGGGATCACTTCTCCTGCCCAATCACCTTCACCAGCTCGCTCAGGTACGCCTTCGCATCGCCGAAAAGCATCAACGTCTTGTCCATATAGTACAGTTCGTTTTCAATGCCTGCGAAGCCGGGGTTCATACTGCGCTTGATGACCATCACCGTGCGCGCCTTGTCCGCCTCAATGATGGGCATTCCGTAGATGGGGCTGCCCTTATCATGCTTGGCAGCGGGGTTCACCACATCGTTCGCCCCGATGACCAGCGCCACGTCGGTATGTGGCATTTCAGAGTTGATGTCCTCCATCTCGAACAGGCGGTCGTAGGGGATGTCTGCCTCTGCCAGCAGCACGTTCATGTGTCCGGGCATACGTCCCGCTACCGGGTGGATGCCAAACTTCACGTCGATACCGCGTCGGGTGAGCTGGTCAAACAGCTCGCGCACCTTATGCTGTGCCTGTGCCACCGCCATCCCGTAGCCAGGGATGATAACCACCGACGACGCTGCCAGCAGGATATCCGCTGCCTCTTCGGGAGTCGCGCTGCGCACCGTGCGCTCCTCCGTCTTCAGTGCCTGCGGCGACACCTGCCCGAACGCGCCGAACAGCACGTTCGTGAAAGAACGGTTCATCGCCTTGCACATGATGACCGAGAGGATGAAGCCCGACGAGCCGTCCAGTGCGCCCGCAACCACCAGCAGCTTATTCTGCAGCACGAAGCCCATTGCTGACGCCGAGATGCCCGCGTAGGAGTTCAACAGCGCAATCACCGTCGGCATGTCCGCGCCACCGATGGGCAGAATCAGCATCACGCCAAAAGCCAGTGCCAGCACGATGTAAATCGGAAACAGCGCCGTCTGCGCAGGGTGGATGACCAGGTACACACCGATGGCGATGGCGATCGCCAGCACGGAAAGGTTCACGAAGTTCTGCCCACGATACACGATGGGGCGAGTGGGGATAATCTCCTGCAGCTTGCCGAAAGCCATCAGGCTACCGGTGAAGGTGAGGAAGCCCAGCAACACTTCGAAGCACAGCACCGCCGTGATGAAGGTAGTGAGGCGTTCGGGTTCCTGAGCATTCCACAGGTAGTACTTGGAGGTTCCCACCAGTCCTACCGCCAGACCGCCAAAAGAGTGCGAGAGGGCGGTTCGCTGAGGCACATGAGTCATCGGCATCAGGTAAGCGATGGGGATACCGATGGCTGTGCCGATGAGCAGGGTGAGGATAATCCATTTATAGCTCACAATCTCGGGCAACATCAGGGTGGCACCGATAGCGAGAACCATACCTACTTCCCCCGCGATGACCCCACGACGGGCAGTAGGTACCGCGCTGAGCCACTTCAGCGACAGGATAAACAGCGCCGCGGCGACGATGTAGCTGGCTTGCGCGATGATCTCCTGCGTGCTCATGACGACCTCCCTCGCTCGCCCGGCTCACGCTTCTTGAACATCTTCAACATGCGGTCGGTGATGAGAAAACCGCTGACCACGTTAATCGCCGCAGCAGTGACCGCGACGCCCGCCAGCACCATCGAGAGCGTATCATGCTCCGCCCCCAGCACCAGCAACGCGCCTACCAGGCTAATCGCGGAGATGGCGTTGGTGAGCGACATCAGTGGTGTGTGCAGTAGCGGCGATACCCGACGTATCACCTCGAAGCCGATGAAGGTTGCCAGCACAAAGACGAATATGTAGTTGAGAATCTCCTGTATGTTCATGCTGTTGCCTCCTTACGTGCTCACACCCAGCTTTTCGCGAACGCGCGGATGAACCACCTGCCCGTCCCGCGTTAGCAGCGTCTCGCTGAGAATCTGGTCCTCCATGTCCAGCCTCAGTTCACCTTCTTTGAGCAAGTTCAGGGTGAAGCTGCTGATGTTCTTGGCGTAGAGCTGGCTGGCATGATAGGGTATGGTGGCTGGGAGATTGGCGGGACCCATGATGGTCACTCCCTGATGCACCACCGTTTGCCCGGGCTGGGTCAGTTCACAGTTGCCTCCGCGCTCTGCCGCAAGGTCCACAATCACCGAGCCGGGGCGCATTCCTTCCACCATCTCGCGGGTAATCAACACCGGTGCGCGCTGTCCCGGCACCGCTGCGGTGGTAATCACCACATCGTTCTCGGGCAGTACGCCTTTCATCATCTCCGCCTGCCGGCGGTAGAAGTCTTCCCCCAGAGCCTTGGCGTAGCCACCCGTGTCTTGTGCGTCCTGTACTTCCAGAGGCAGCTCCACGAAGCGTGCTCCCAGGCTTTCCACCTGTTCGCGAACAGCAGGACGCACATCGTATGCGCTGACTACCGCTCCCAGTCGCCTGGCAGTGGCTATCGCCTGCAAGCCCGCCACCCCCGCGCCGATGACAAACACGCGAGCCGGAGTAATGGTGCCCGCGGCGGTCATCATCATGGGGAAGATTTTGGGCAGAGCCGAAGCCGCCAGCAGCACCGCCTTGTAGCCTGCGAGGTTGGATTGCGAGGAGAGTACGTCCATCGGCTGGGCACGTGTGATGCGCGGAACCAGCTCCAGCGCAAAGGCAATCATGCCCTTCTGAGCTGCCTCGACAACCGGCTCAGGCGCCCAGAGCGGGTCCATCATCGCAATCCACACCTGCCCCTCCCGCGCCAGCGACAGGTCTGCTTTCCAGCCATCAGGGTTTGCTCCCAGCGCACGCACCTGCAGGAGAATATCCGCGCTGGCGATCACCTCCTCGCGTGAGGGCAGTACGGTCGCCCCTGCTTCGGCGTACTCCAGATCGGAAAATCCCGCTGCCCTACCTGCCCCCGTCTGCACCAGCACCTCTGCCTTCGCCTTCTTCAGCGCAGCGATCGCCGACGGAACCAGCGCTACCCGTGTTTCGCCCGGAAAAGTTTCCTGCGTGACTCCGATACGCATCTTGTATAACCTGCGTTCCTGGAATGGATATTGCGTGTGTGTCTTTATTCACAAAAAGAGCGCGTTTTTCCTGCCTGCTTCCGATAGACTGTGTCCATTTCTCCCAGAAAAATTCTTTCCGTCGTCATGGCTCCCAACACCCTTGCTTTTGCGCTCTAAACGTGGTATATTTAATATGGTAAATAAAATAGATAAAGTCACAACTTCTGCTCAACGGCGAGCGGGACAACGAGGTAAAGCATCATGAAACTGATAGACAAAGCCAGGATGAAATCCCCGTGGGTGCTGCACTACAATTCGGGCAGCTGCAACGGGTGCGATATAGAAATCCTCTCCTGTTTGACCCCGATGTATGACCTCGAACGATTTGGCATCGTGAACGTCGGGAACCCCAAACATGCGGACGTGCTTCTGGTGACCGGTCCGGTAACCCATCGGGGAGCGCGGGTGCTTCGCAACCTGTATGAGCAGATGCCCTCTCCGAAGGCAGTGGTCGCGGTGGGCACCTGTGCCTGTTCCGGCGGCGTATTCCGCGACTGCTATAACTGCCTCGGCGGGGTGGATAAAGTGATACCGGTGGATGTTTATATTCCTGGGTGTGCTGCCAAGCCCGAAGCGATTATCGAAGGCGTGCTCATGGCGGTGGAGCGCATGTCAGAGCACATGCCGATCAAACGTGGAAAGTGAGGAAAACGATGGGCGAGGCGCACGGACATCACCCTGAACTACCTGACATCGAGAACGTACAGGTGGTGCCCAGAGAAAATCTCCTGCAGCGCGTGGAGGAACTCGCCGCACAGGGAATGCGTTTCATCACCACCACCTGTATCGATAACGGCGATCGGTTCGACGTGTATTACCACTTCGACCGCAATCTGGAGCTAACCCATCTGCTGGTCACTCTCGACAAGGACGAGGCGTTACCCAGCATCACGCCCGTCTACTTTTGCGCCTTCGTGGCGGAGAACGAGATGAAGGACCTGTTTGGTCTGCATATAGATGGGCTCCACGTCGACTATCAGGGCAGAATGCTGGTGTCCGAAGAGGTACCTGCGCCTCCCATGCGCAAGCAGGTAGAATCGGCAAGGAGGAACGGCGATGGCAGTTAAAACCATTTTGCCCTTCGGTCCCCAGCATCCCGTCCTGCCCGAGGCGATACAGCTGCGCATCACGCTGGAAGATGAGAATATCGGGCAGGTATTGCCCGCCCTGGGATACATCCATCGAGGTATCGAGAAGGCGGGCGAGAAAAACGACTACCCGCTGAACGTGTACCTGGTAGAGCGCATCTGCGGTATCTGCAGTGCCACACACGGACTGGCTTACTGCCTGGCGGTGGAAAAACTGCTGGGCATCGAGCCACCGCCGCGTGCCAACTACCTGCGCGTGGTGTGGACGGAACTGCATCGTCTGCACAGCCACCTGCTCTGGCTGGGGTTGCTGGCAGATGCGTTTGGCTTTGAGAGCCTGTTCATGCATCTCTGGCGCATCCGCGAGATGGTGATGGACGTTCTGGAGAAGACGGCGGGCAACCGGGTGATTATCTCCGTCAATACCATCGGCGGAGTGCGCCGCGATATGGCGGATGAGCAGATAGAAGAAACACTGAATACCCTTGCCGAATGCGAGAAGCAGCTGAACGCGATACTGCCTGTGATACTGGAGGACTACACCGTCAAGAAGCGCACCGTCGGTAAAGGCGTATTGACCGCCGACCAGGCTTTACGTCTTGGCGCTGTGGGTCCTACTCTACGGGCAAGTGGGGTCGCGCAAGATGTGCGCATGACGGGCTACGCCGCATACGGCGAGCTCAACTTCCAGCCCGTGGTAGAACAGGCAGGCGACAGCTACGCGCGCGCCGTGGTGCGGGCGCGAGAGTGTTTCCAGACTATCGACCTGATCCGTCAAGCGCTGCAACGCCTGCCCGAGGGCGACATTCAAACGAAACCGCGCGGCAACCCGAACGGTAAAGCCATTGCGCGTGTGGAAGCACCGCGTGGTGAGCTGATGTACTTCGTGGTGGGCAACGGTACCAAGAATCTGGAGCGGATGCGCGTGCGGACTCCAACACTCGCCAACGTGCCGACCTTGCTGGAGATGCTGCCCGGCGCGGAGTTCGCCGACGTGCCGGTAATCACTCTGTCCATCGACCCGTGCATCAGCTGCACGGAGCGTTGAGAGGAGAACAGCGATGCCGAAGATGCTACCAACTGTGGTGGGGAATCTGGTCTCCAAACCGGCGACCCGCCCACATCCTTATCAGCGGCGCGAAGCCTTCGTGCGGGCGCGCGGAAGAATCATCTTCGATATCAGCCGATGCATCTTCTGCGGAGCCTGCGCCCTGCGCTGCCCCGCCGGGGCTATTCGAGTGAACCGTGCCGAGCGTGAACTGGTTTTCGAACCATTCCGGTGCATTATCTGTGGAGCGTGTGTGGAAGGTTGTCGGCGCGGCTGTGCCCAGATGATCCCGCAGTACCACTCCCCCGCTTACACCAAGCCGGAGGAGTATTACCGCGCCCCGCTGGAAGTGAAAGAGGAGGATCAGCTGTAAAGCGTGCCCCCGCAGGCAGTCGCCTGCGGGGGAGAGTTTGCTACCACGCATACGCTTCCGGCGCCGGACCACCCGGACCGGGGAAGATTTCGTCCAGCTTCTTCAGCACTTCTTCGCTCAGCTGGATATCCAGACAGCGCATCGTTGCGTCCAGCTGCTCGACGGTGCGCGGACCGATAATAGGCGCGGTGACCGCAGGCTGGTGCAACAACCACGCCAGCGCGACGTTGGCAGGCGAATCGCCCAGCTCCTTGCACAGGTTCTCCCAAGCCTCCAGCTTATCGCGCATCTGCTCGATGCGTTTCTGGATGCCTTCCGAGGCGCGTCGTCCCTCTTTCACACCCTGCAACACGCCCCCCAGCAGTCCGCCAGCCAGCGGGCTCCACGGGATGATACCGATGCCGTACGCCTGGCAGGCAGGAATGACCTCCAGCTCAATCATGCGGGCGGTCAGGTTATACAGGCTCTGTTCGGACACCAGCCCCATGAAGTGACGCTGTTTGGCAATCTCTTGCGCCTGTGTGATATGCCATCCCGCGAAGTTGCTGCTGCCCACATACAGTATCTTGCCCTCGCGATACAACTGCTCCATCGCCTGCCATACCTCTTCCCAGGGACAGTCACGGTCGACGTGGTGCATCTGGTAGAGGTCGATATAATCTGTCTGCAGGCGGCGCAGGCTGTCCTCGCAAGCGCGCTTGATGTGCAGGATAGACAGACGTGACTCGTTGGGCCAGTTGCCCATGGGGTTATACACCTTGGTGGCAAGGACCACTTTCTCACGTCGTCCGCCGCCCTGAGCGAACCATCGTCCGATAATCTGCTCGGTGATTCCCTCGCCCAGCTTCCAGCCGTACACGTTGGCGGTGTCGAAGAAGTTGATGCCCAGCTCCAGAGCGCGGTCCATAATCGCATAGCTGTCTTCTTCGCTGGTGAGGGGACCAAAATTCATCGTGCCGAGGCATAAACGGCTCACTCGCAATCCCGAACGACCAAGGCGAACGTACTGCATCGCTTCGCCTCCTTTCGAAGACATTTTTCATGGTTACGATTCGCTCGGCGAACGCTGATTTCCTGCAAGAATCGGTTATTCTGCGGAGTTCATCCGCGCGTAGCTCTCCCCCGCGGCAGAGACGAGCACCCACGTGACCCCCAGATTCACCACCACTACCAGCAGCGCATTCCACCAGAGCGGTAAGCCGAGGAGAAAAGCGACCACCACGGTCAACACCGTAGGCAGCACCGCAAGGAGCACCACAGGAAAAAGCAGCAAGCCCTGCAACATGCGTTGCGTGTAGTCGCCAGGGTCCGGGTTGGCGAGCGACACCAGCATGACACACAGATTCAAAGGGAGGGCGAGAGAGATCCCCACAGCATAGTTATAGGTGAGCAGCCCCCAATGCCCGGGCAGCAGGAGGCAACATATCACCCAGTATACCGTCAGGAAAACCACCAGCAATAGCGTGGTCGGAAGCACCTCCGCCAGTACCACCTGTCGCGCCTGGAATGGCAACGATTTAGTCATCTCCGCTCGTTTCAGCGCGTTGCTAATCCACGTTTGCGAGAAAGTGAGCACGAACAAGGCGCCCGAATGCTGCAACATCATCGCCATCGCAGGATCCAGCGCAGTATCTCGATGAGGCAACGCGCTGAGAACGGTCATCGCCGTGATCCCCAACAGCATCAGCAGTACCGAGGTCAACAAATAGCCTCCCATGCGCAGGAGCAGGATACCGTTGCACCACCACAAAGCCCGCACGCCCTGTGGTGTCCAGTGCTGGAACAGGCTCCACTGCCCTCTCTTTGCCCGCCTGCTGGCGCGTCGGACGGCAAACTGCTGTGCCAGTATCAACGGGTTTTGCCGTTGCGCCCGATATGTCGTCGCGAGAGATGCCAGCTTCGTACCGAGATCATACAGCCAGCCCTCCTGCCTTGCCAGCGACAGGAAAGCACACGCAGCAATACCACCCCAAAGCACCAAGCCGACAGTGACGTAGGGCGTCCAACCCTGGTAGAAGGCGATCGCAGCCTCTGCCAGGCAACGCAGGGGCATCAGGGGAATGGCAATCCAGGGGTTGTACAGTGCATGCCATACCACCGCCTGCAGCGCATCTTCGCCCTCGAGATATGCCTTCACAGCGTATCCTGCAAGTGCGCTGCCGAGTAATCCCAACACCCCCCAGAAGAGGAGCCGGAGACGGGTGCGAAAACCTTCCTGCCGTTCCTCTTTCAACAGGATGAGCATGCCCGTAGCCAGCAGCCCGAGAAACGCCATCAGGTACATCGCCGGGTATACCCAGACGAACGATGTTTGCGTCCGATGCTGTGCCATCAGCACGCGCGCAATCAGTTCGTTGCCCACCCCCAGCACTACCGCTACCAGAACAAGCAGCGCGAAGATGCTGGTGAACATCCCCCGCACCAGCAGTAAGAAGAAAAACACGTGCCTTCGCCGGAGCGGCGAGGGGAACAGGAAGTGCACATCCGCTGGAGTGAAAACAGGCATCGTAGAGGATCCCGCTGCTGGCGACAGGGCAGACCAGAGCATGGACAGATGCACCAGCATCGCCAGCGCCACCAACTGGTCGCTGGGCAGGACCGAAGAGGGTGGCAGAGGATGGGCAGATCTATACACCGACAGGTTCTCCACGATACTCACGGTAAACGCAAAGCCAAAGAAGACGACCATCAGTGCGAACAGGACTGCCCGCACCGGCTGGCGCAGTGTACGGCGCACACTATTGATCAGGAGACGCCACGTGAGAAACCACAGCGCTTGCATCCTGTGCCTCCTCGGTCAGGCGCAAGAACACCTGCTCCAGCGTGCTGTCTGCCATCTGCGCCTGTTCCTGCAGTTCCGCCAGAGTGCCCTCCGCCAGCTTGCGCCCCGCCTGCATGATGATCACCCGGTCGCATAGTCGCTCGGCGGTGTCCAGCTGGTGTGTGCTGACCAGGATGGCGCATCCCTCATCGCGCAGGCGTTGCAGCTCGCTTTTCAGCTCGTGCTGCCCTTTGGGGTCAATACCTATCAGCGGCTCGTCACACAGGAACACTTTTGCGTTGTGCACAAAGGCGCAAGCCACCGCCAGCTTCTGCCTCATGCCTTTGGAGAGGGTAGCCGCCAGCTCGTGCTCCTTCTCCTTCAGGTCAAAGCGGTGTAGCAACTCCTCGATGCGCTCGCGGAAGGTATCCATCGTGCCGTAACACATCGCCACAAACTGGATATGCTCGCGCACGGTGAGAAGTTCGTAGGGGTTGGGCACCTCGGGGATAAACGCCATCAGTCGCTTTGCCTGCTGTTGCTGCGTGGCGAGGTCGTAGCCTCCCACCACAATCTGCCCTGCGTCGGGGCGGAGGATACCACAGATACAGCGCAGGGTAGTGGTTTTGCCTGCACCGTTGGGGCCCAGCAAGCCCACTATCTCGCCCGCCTGTACTTGCAAGCTCAGTCCGTTGACCGCCCGCACGCTCCGAAAGGATTTGTAGAGATTGGTGACTTCGAGCATCTTATAGAAACTTTAATCGCATGAAAAACGTCTTCCTTCTGGATTTGATGTAAGGTGAGTGTGCTGGGGGTTCTTACAGGGTGTGCGCTATTTGTGTGGAAACGGAGGTGCACCCATGTCCGAACAGTGCAGGTGTGGTGTAACCTCAACATTATACGCTCGTCTCCACCTTTAAAGGTGCGCAAACTGGTTCGCAACAAGTGTTATTACAACTGCGGAGACGGCAAAGTGTGGGTTTGGTGTCCAAATAGCTGGCAGCCTACATACGACTGTTGTAGCGACAGCAGCCAATTCCGGTGGACACCGCCTCCGTGTGACGACCCGGGCGAAACGATGTGCTCTGATGTCACGCCAGGCAGCTGCTAAAATGCTCCAGAACACTCGAAAGGAGAAAAAGATGCAGTCGGTCGGGTGGTTGGTAGCCGCCGTGATGGGTGCGATAACCTACGTGATGCGCACGGTGCTGGTAGTTGCGCTCAACGGGGCATTGTACCAGATATGGACGGTGCCGCCTCCACCCGAACCACCCATTGAAAGGCTCTCGCCCTTACAGGAAATGCAGATGTCGCTGTTAACATGGTGGTACGAAACGCCACTCACAGGATGGCTCCAGCTGGTGCTCATGGGAGCCGCGCTGGGGATACTGCTGAGGATACGGTGTCAGCGGAAGGAGCATCCTTTGCTTGGAAGCAACTGGCTGCTCCTCGTCACCGCGTTCCTTATCCTCTGGGTGGACTACCCTCCTGCGCTGATGGTGCAGGTTCCACAGGGGATCATTGCTGCCGGGGGCTTTTTGCTGTTGCTCGTTCTGGTGTTTGCCCTCAACGTCGTGTGGGTAGGCCTTTTGGAACAGAGCATTACAGTTCTTGACAGGAGGATACCGGAATGGCTCGTATGAAACGAACCGCCTTCACCGTGCTGGAGCTGCTCATCGTCATCGCGATTATCGCGTTGATAGCCGCTCTGCTGTTTCCGCTGTTCGCGGGTGCGCGCAAGAAGGCACGCGAAACACAGTGCATGAATAATCTGCACCAGATATACGTCGCGTGGAGCCTGTACACCAGCGATTACCAGGATACACCACCGCAAGACTTTCACCACTTTGTACCCTACATCAAATCGCGCGAGGTGCTGGTGTGTCCTCTAGACCGCTTTGGCGGGTTCCATTCGGATGCTACCGTGCACAGCGGAACGCCTGTGAGCTACCACTACGCTGGTTTTCTGTTTACATCGAGCATGAAGAAGGACCGACTTATTAGAGAGCAGGACCCCAATTTCGGTATTTTGCTCTGCTATCTACATGGACGCTTCTATGGACCTCCCGGACCCCAGAAGCCGACGGAGGCGAACTTCTGTGGTCAAGTGCTGCGCGTGCGACGTGACGGTTCTATACGGGCGGTGGACGTACCCTTGCGCCAGCAGGGAAGTGAGCAGGGACGGTGTCTGTGGGAGCTGCTGACCGACCTGCCTATGCCGCCAGACTATGGAAAGAATGGTGGTCCCTGGAAAATCTGTCAGGGTACTATCCTCTGCACCCGATGAAAACATCCCTCGCCTGCGCCCCCCTTGACGACTCGCGCCCATGCGCGATACACTCAAGGTATGAGACATCGAAAGATACATGTGGGCATCGGTGGCGCTTCGGGCTATGCGGGTGGAGAGCTGGTGCGCCTGCTGTTACAACACCCCGACGTACAGATTACCTATCTGAGCTCGCACACCTACGCGGGTAAACCCATCAGCACCGCCTTCCCCGGTCTCGCAGCACACCACCTGCCGCCGCTGGAAGAGTTCGACGTGCAACGGGCAGCGCAGAAGGCTGACATCCTCTTTCTGGCGGGTGAGACGGGTTTCGCCATGCAGGTTGCCAAGCCGCTGCTGGAGGCGGGCGTGCGCCTGATTGACCTCTCCGCCGACTTCCGGCTGCATGACCCCGCCGTGTATGCGCAGTGGTATCGGCGTGAGCACTCCGCGATAGACCTGTTGGACGAGGCGGTATACGGCTTGCCGGAGCTGGTTCCGCACAGCCATCTGCGCGAGGCAAGGCTGGTGGCAAACCCCGGTTGCTACCCCACTGGTGCTGTGCTCGCGCTGGCTCCCGTGCTGGCGCAGGGGTGGGTGGAACCCGACTCACTGGTGATAGACGCCAAATCGGGCGTGTCGGGCGCGGGCAGGTCCAAATTCGGGCTGGACTACCACTTCGCCGAACTCAACGAGAGTATGCGCGCCTACGGCGTGCCCACTCACCGACACACCCCGGAAATCGAGCAGATGCTGTCGGAGGTCGCAGGCAGGCAGATTGCCGTCACCTTCACACCCCACCTGATACCCATCACCCGCGGCATCCTGTGTACCGCGTATGCCCGGCTGTTGCGCTCCATCTCGGCGCAGGAATTGAGCCTGCACTACCGCCGATTCTATCAGGACAAGACCTTCGTGGTGGTGCGTGAGCCCGGCGACTTCCCCGCCACCAAACATGTTGCCGGTACGAACTATTGCCACCTCAGCCTGACGGTAGATGAGCGCACCGGGCGGCTGGTGGTCACCAGTGTCATCGATAATCTGGTGAAGGGTGCGGCGGGACAGGCGGTGCAGAACATGAACCTGATGCTGGGGCTGGTGGAATCGCGTGGGCTGGAGCTGCCACCGGTATTTCCGTAGGAAGCGATCCCGTAAAGGGCGAGGCTCCTGCCGAGCCGTTGGTTTCATTGCACTGTCCACCTAACCCCCTGGCCCCCTTCCCTGCAAGGGAAGGGGGAACGACGACCGTCCCTCTGCTCGTCGGAGAGGGACCGGGGGGAGGTTGCTCTGGCGCAGGAGATGGCTTCGCTTCTGAGACGCCCGTCAGGACACGCGCGCGTTCCAGACTATGGTTGCGAGACATCTCCTGCTGAGGTAATCTCTGCACAGCGTCACTCCTCATGGAGCAACAATCATTCGTATGTCGTGGCGATGCGAACCAGTTCCGCTTCGTTCAACAGTATCATCCGCCGCCCGAAGAAATCGATGTAGCCATCCCGACGGAAGCGGTTCAGGATAAGCGTAGCGGTTTCGCGCGTGGTGCCTGATAGACTGGCAAGTTCGTGGTGCGTCAGGCGAATGTTGAGCGCGATTTTGCCCGCGATGATGTCGGTGCGGTAACGGTCGAACAGCCACAGGATGGTCTTTGCCATGCGCTGAGGCACTTCCATCGCCACAAGGTCTGCTGCCTTCTGTTCCATCGCGCGCCGCCTGTCCGCCATCAGGTAAAGGATCAATTCCTTGATCTCACTATCTTCCTGCATCCAGCGCTGGAAGGTCTCGACTGGCACCACGTACAGCTCCGTGTCCTCATGCGCCTCTGCGGTGTTCAACCGTTGCGAGGGGAAGAACAGCGCCATCTCGCCAAACATCTCCCCGGGATCGAACAGCGCGAGCGAAATCTCTTTGCCAGCCGGAGACTGACGATAAAGCCGCACCCGCCCCTCTTTCACGATATACACTTCATCCTCAGGGTCTCCCGGCTCGAAAACGGGGTCGCGACGGCGTACAAAACGCTCCTGTGCCTCCTGCTCCACTTTACGGGCGATGCGTCCGTTCAGAGCGGAAAGCACATCGATGCGCTGCATGAAGTCTTTGACCAGGTTCTGTTCCATAGGTTCACACCTTCCAGAATGTATTGTAATCTACATTTAGTATACCGTACCTGTGAGCAAAATTGTATCCTTTTCACACCATTTTGCTCGCCGTCTCATCGCTTCCAGAAACGATCCCACATTTCCCAGAAGCTGCGACCCTGCGCGACCACCGTCCGTGAATCCTCTATCTGCACGCCGGGCTTTCCCACGTATGCCTGAACAGCGTCCGGTGTGTGCAGTTGCACCCTCAACGTCACCGGAGACGGACGAAAGACTGTGAACTCCTTGCCGCTGGTCAGCGCAGCGCTGGCGGTCTGCTCCAGCAGGGCGTGTGCATCAACAGGAGCAAGATGCACCGCAGCGAACCTGCCGATGCCTTTCTTAACCGGAGCGGTGTGTATCTGCTCCCCCAGCAACGCTTTTGCCTCACGGCACGCCGCTTCGTCCCCAGAGACAAACACCACTGGCACGTTCCACTCTCCACAAAACGCTGCCGCCAGGGCGATTTCACCTGCAGGCTGATCGTTGAGTGTGGCACTCACCCATTGTTCAGCAGAGACGGTGTGACAAAGCACGCCATCCGGCGTGCCCGCCATCGAGTGAAACCCCACCAGCATTGCTGCATCACAGCCCTGCTCCAACGGCTCCGTGTAGCGCAGGTAGGGCGCTCCCAGCACGTAGCGCGCCCCTCGTTCCAGTTTTTCGGGAATGAGGCTTTTGAACGAATAGAATCCACCCGCCCCATGACAATCTACCACCGTGATATGCTCCGCGCCCGCCCGCTGGCATCCTCGCACCACCGCATTCACGTCCTCCGTGTACAGACGACGCCCCTCCTCATACAGAGCAGCACCACCGCTCACCTGCTCCCACACGGAAATGCCGGTGATACCCTCCATATCGCACAGTATCAGCACATGCATGATGCTCCTCCCCTCTGAAGCCTTTCGCAGATTCCGATTGAAACCGCGCTGAAAACGGAGATACGCCAACATTTCTCAAAAACCTGCTGTAGGGGCTATTGACTTTTTTACACAGACCTTCTATCCTGTTCAGTGTACGGTATCCATGGTGGTCCATCTACTTGAAAGAAAGGGAGGGGTTACAATGCAATGGGTTATGCGCTTGATTGTCGCCACACTGGCTCTTGTGGTACTGGCTCCCTTTGCCATGGCTGACCTGCTGGTGTGCAGCGTCAACGGCGACCGCATTCTCCGCTTCGACGAAGTCACAGGGGCGTATCTGGGCGACTTCGTCCCCGTTGGAACCGGTGGACTGAACGAACCAGAAGGCATGGAGTACGGTCCCGATGGGAACCTGTACGTGTGCAGCAATGACCAGCACGCGGTATTGCGTTTCGACGGGCAGACAGGTGCTCTCATCGATGCCTTTGTGCCGCCGGGTAGCGGTGGGTTGAACTCACCCGCCGACCTCGAGTTCGGTCCCGACGGCAACCTGTACGTCAGCAGTTACGGCACAGACGCCATCCTGCGCTATGATGGGCGCACCGGCGCATTCATCGACGCCTTCGTGCCTTCCGGCAGTGGTGGACTGGATACCCCCGCGGGTATCACCTTCGGTCCCGATGGCAACCTGTATGTTGCCACCTGGGAGCGCGCTCAGGTCTTGCGCTATGATGGGCGCACCGGCGCGTTTCTGGGCGTGTTTGTCAATGACCCGGTGAACCTCTACCCGGCGATTGGCGCCCGTTTCGGTCCCGATGGACACCTCTATGTCTCCGGTGGACTGTTCCATCGCGTGATGAAGTATGATGGTACAACGGGCGCGCCTTTGGGAGCGTTTATTCCTCAAGGCAGCGGCGGGTTGTTTGGTGCCTTCGGATTTGAATGGGGACCTGACGGACTGTTCTACCTCTCCAGCTATGGAGGCAACTCCGTCCTGCGCTACCATGGCACCACCGGTGCCTTTATCGGCGTCTTCGTGGCACCGGGAGCAGGAGGGCTCACTCAGCCGGGCATGATACTGTTCACACCGCGTCCGGTGAAGGGCACCGTCACCCTCAACGACTACGAACCGACGAAAGTAACCCAGGTGCCAGTTACCCTGAAGGTATACAAGGCGGGTCAGCTAGTGCGCACCGCTACGCTGACGCTGGACGAGAACGGCAACTACACCCTGCCCAACGTCGTAGCAGGTACCTACGACTTCGCCTTCAAAGCCAGCCACTGGCTGCAGGTGGTGGTGCGGGACGTGGTTGTGCCGAAAGAGGGACTAACGGGACTGAACGTCAGCCTGATGAACGGCGACATCGACGGCGATAACGAGGTCACCCTGTTCGACTTCGGTGGGCTGGTCGCCGCATTCGGAAGCGCGCCGGGCGACGACAACTGGAACCCCGATGCCGACCTGGATGGAGACGAAGAGGTGACGCTGTTTGACTTCGGCATCCTGGTGCGCAACTTCGGAGCTGTTGGGGACGAATAAAATGCTCGCAGGGGCAGGTTCTGAACCTGCCCTTTTTTATCTGGCTGTAAACTATGGGCACACCGGCTGCACGGCTTCTGGCTTGCTACGCCCGCGCTCGTCGCAGCAGAGAATGGGTGCTGGCATACCGCGGTCGTGATCGGGTTCCCCCAGAAGTGCGAGGCTCGACAACCTTTTGCAACAAAGCATCAAAAAAACTTCCTCTGAAGGTTTGCAAAATCCCTTGACTTTTCTGCCTGCAGGTGCTAAAGTAAGGAATGTAAGGAGTAGGTGTGGTGTTTTTCACTGGTTTACCGGTTAATGGTTAAGGCTTAGAGAGCGGCCCTGCTCCTGAAACGCACAACAAGTGCGGTATTCCATCCATTCTGAAAGGAGGTTGTCGTATGAAGAGGTTCTTACTGCTCGCAGTGCTGAGTCTGGGGCTGGTCACCTGGGCGAACGCGCAAATCAACAAGGCGGTGATTTTAGACCGGGTGTTTAATGACGACCCCGACTCGATCTCCAGCCACTTTAATGCCTGGCCCGCCATACTGCTCACCGACAACAAGGTGGACGGCGACGGTGCGGCTCCGGACTGGGCGAACCGTCATGCGTGGTTCGTGTCCAGCGATGGGGTCAGCGAGCTGCAGATCTCGCTCTCCCAACCGTGGACAATATCGTTCGACCTTACGCTGATCGGTGCGCCGGCTACTCCCCGTAAGGAGGCAGGCTACCTGATTCGCATCGGGATGCCTTGGGGCTATTCGGAAGGACAGTTTATCGTCAACACCGATGCCCACGAGGTGGTGGCGTTTGGCTGGCCCTTCCCCTTCTACAGCTTCAATGCCTCCCACGGACTGTCGTATCACTCCGGGGACACCATCCGTTTAGGGGTCACTTTCTTCAAGGACCCGGCTGACGGGCTGTACAAGATCATCTACTCTGCCAACGGCATCTCCAGCCCTGCGCTGGCGCTGGATGCCCAGGGGATTTTCACCGGCTGGATTACGCCCGGTGGCTACCTGCAAGTGCAGGTAGACCCGAACAACCCCAGCAACGGCGGCGCTGCGCTCTTTAACAACATCTCTGCGGTGCCCGAGCCGGCCAGCATTGCGGTATTGGGCTTGGGCGTTGCTGCACTGGCACTGCGACGACGGAAGGGATAAGAAAAATCCCATCGTGAGACAGACAGGGGCGCGGTGACCGCGCCCCTGTCTGCATGTATCCCTCCGCGTCCCCGTCTCACTCCACCTGTCTGCATCCTCCACCCAGGGAGATGTCCTACAGGCTAATCATCTCCCATCGCACCGAAGTTGCGCACCAGGATGCCGAAGTCGAACAATGTGACCTCCTCGTCCCCATCCAGGTCGGCGTCGGGGTTCCAGCTGCTGTCGCCAGGAACGGAGCCGAACGCCGCCACCAGCTCACCGAAGTCGAACAGCGTCACTTCGTTATCCCCGTCGATGTCGCCGTTCGTCAGCGAGACATCCACGCCGGTCACGTCCGAGTTGACTACAGCGACGTTTGGCACCACCGCCCTGAGCCAGTGGCTGGCTTTGAACGCCACGTCGTAGGTGCCGGGGACGACGTTGGGAATCTCATAGTTGCCCGCCGAATCGGTAAACAACGTGCCGGTGCCTACTACAACGCCACCCTGGCGCAGTTCGGTGTGGATGGGCACCTGCGTGACATCACCGCCGTAATCCTTCAGCTCGATGTTTCCGCGGATAGCGTAAGCTTTGCGCAGGAGAACACCGTTCCACGTAATGTTGTCAAAAACCGCCACCCCGCCGTTATTGGGGTTGCCCGCCTGAATGTTCACCTGCAGATAGCCGCCCGGTGTGATCCAGCCAGTAAACAGGTTCTGGTCGGACAGAGCCGCGGCAGGGCTGGACTCGCCGTTCGCCATATAGACGACCTTGTACTTGCCATCGGTATCCTTAAAGAAGCGAATGCCCAGACGAATGGTATCGCCGGAGTTGTAGGACTGACTGGTAAACCTATAAAACGGGAAGGGGTATCCGAACGCTACCACCTCATGAGCGTCGGTGTTCACCATAAATTGCAGTTCGGAATAGCCCCAGGGCATCCCGATGCGCACGAACCCTCCCGCCTCCTTGCGCGGCGTGACCGGGGTACCTGTCAGAGTAAGGTCAAACTCCAGCGTCCACTCTTCCGTAATGGGAACTTCCAGAGGGTTCACCCCATCCGCGGACACGAACCACACATGACGATTGGCGAACTCGGGAGCCACTCCATCACCGTCCAGCTTGGTGTCTGACAGGATAACCATCGGGAGGTTTTTCACATGGTTGGTGATCGAGTCCGAGTCGTCGTTGAACACTCTGTCGAGAATGACCACATCACCCGGTTGAGCCACCGCCCAGGCAGCCAGCCCCAGACAGAGTGCGGCCAGAAGTACGAGCCTTCTCATTGTATTGTTCCTCCTTTCCTTTCTCTCTATAGCGAAGCCTGTTCACCAGGCGTTACGCCCAAAACACCGCAAAGAACCCACCCTGAATCACCCATTAACCGATTCAGCACTGCAAGAATACTGTAGCACATCCCGCATCAAGAGTCAAGAGATTCGCCTCAGGGCACGACAATCTCCACCCGATGCGTTGTACCCGGTTCAAATACCGGCAGCGTCTGCTCCTGCCAGGGCTGACCGTCCACGACGCACCGGGGCATCTCGCCAGGTTCCGCCCGTCGCACCGTGATGTCGTATATGGCTCCTCGAAAGCGTCTTCGCACGCGGAATGATTGCCACTCTCCAGGCAGGTCTGCCCGCACCTGCAAACCCTCCAGAGTAGCCTCGATACCCAGCACGCCTTCCACCAGTGCGCGCAGATACCATGCCGCCGAGCCGGTGTACCACGTCCAGCCGCCTTTGCCTTCTTCGGGCGAATCGGGACCGTCCACGTTGCCGGGCATCACATAAGGCTCAGCCGCATACCGCTCCGGCTCCATCCCGCGCACCGGCGGACAGAAACTGCGCCATAGCCGGTAGGCGTCTTGAGCACCATGCAACTGGCCCTCTGCCAGCACTGCCCAGCAGGCGGCATGGCAATAGACACCGCCGTTCTCGCGGGTGCCCGGCGCGTAGCGAGAAAGATAGCCAATCTCGGGGTCCGGGGTACTGTACGCTGGAGCCAGCAACAGCGCGCCGTAGCGGGTGTACAGGTGTTCGCGGGCAGACTGCAGAGCCTGCTCCGCACGGTCGGGAGGCGCGGTATCGGCGATCACCGCCCACGTTTGCGCGTTGAGAAAGATACGTCCCTGCGCGTTCTCGGACGAACCGAGCAACCTGCCCGAATCGGTACTTGCCCTCCAGTACCACCTGCCATCCCAGCCGTGCCTGTTCACTACCTCACGCAAAGAACATGCCTCCTCCCGGAAACGGGAAGCGGTCTGGCTGTCCAGCACGGGCAAGTCCGCCCAGCGTGTCAACAAATAGTGCAGGAAGTGCGCCATCCACACGCTTTCGCCTTTGCCGCCGATCCCCACAGCGTTCATGCCATCGTTCCAGTCTGCTTGCAGAATCAGCGGCAACCCGCGCTCACTGCGCCGGCTCAGTGCTTTCTCAAACGCCCGCAGGCAGTGTCCCAACAAGGTATCAGCCCCTCCATCCAGAAAAGGAATCACCTCCTGCAGGCAGGCAAAATCAGCCGTTTCCATCAGATAGTGCAGTGTGACAAAGGGCAACCACAGCAAGTCGTCGCTGTAGCGGGAAGGTAAGCCCTCCTCGGCAATCGGATGCCACCAGTGCATCACCGTACCATCCGGATACTGATGCGCTGCGTGCAGGCGAATCTGTTCCAGCGTGCGCCCGGGTTGCCCCAGCAGAAGCCAGACGAGACTATCCTGCAGCTGGTCGCGATAGCCGTACGCACCACCCGTCTGATAGTAGGCGGTACGTCCCCACAGTCGGCAGGAGATCGCCTGATAAGCCAGCCAACCATTTGCCATCACGTTCACCGCATCGTCAGGCGTCTGCACAGAGAGACCGCCCACCAGCTCTTTCCAGAACTGTCGCGTCTCCTGCAATGCCTGATGCACTATGGGTATCTGACGATACTTTTCCACCAGAGCCAGCGCGTGCGCCTCGTTATCCCCTGCTCCCAGCACGAACGCCAGTTCCACCGTTTCGCCCGCCGGCACATCCACCACCGCTTGCAGGCTGGCAATCGCGTCGCCCCAGCGCCCCTGTGTAGCATGAGAGCGCCCCTCCACCACCGCTCGTGGAGCATCCAGGTCGCGGTAGAGCCCCAGAAAAGCGCGCTTGTCGCCATCGAACCCGCTGGGCATCACCGAGGCGCTGTGAAAAGCCACATATTCCCAATCACTGTTCCAGTGCGTCATGCCTCTGCCCGGGATGTCCCACATGACACTGGTAGCGAGCAGCGCAGCATGTGCAGAGTCATAGCGTGTCTCGATGAACAGCTTCCGAAACTCGCGATGCCAGTCCGGAGCAGTTCCCAGCAGCCACTCCAGATACGAGAATATCTGCAGTCGGCGGGGAGTAGTGCCCTTGTTGTGTAGACGCAGCAGCCACACTTCACAGGGGTCACCCATTGGCACGAACTGGATGAGCTCGCTCACGATGTGCCCGTGTTCTCCCTCAAACACCGAATAGCCCCATCCGTGCCTGACGCGATACGCGGTGAGCTTATTCGGGCAGGGGTGCCACGTAGGGCTCCAGAACTCACCGGTTTCTGTATCTCGCAGATAAAGATACTTCCCCCAGCGGTCCCGTATCAGGTCCTGTTCCCATCGGGTAAGCCGATTCATGCCGGCATGTGTGCGCCAGCTGTAACCACTGCCCAGCTGGGACACCACCATCCCGTAGTCGCCGTTGGAAATCACATTGACCCAGGGCATCGGAGTATCATGGCGGGTGATGACGTACTCCTCACCCGAATCTGTAAAGTAGCCGTATTCGGTAGCAAATAGACTCATGGCGCAGGACACCTCGCGGGCAGTCTTCAGATATTAACCGGTTCAGCAAATCCATAGACGAAAATCTATTAACCTTGCACCGGGTAGTTTCCTGCTACCCTAGCGGCCTGTCCAGCGTCCATCTTGTCAACGGCGCGTTCCGTCGCAACCTTTATGCCCTTGCGAGCCGCGCAGCGGCGAAGCCATCCCCTGCGCCACACCAACCTCACCCCCGTCCCGTGCAGCGAAAGGGGCGAGGGGGTCAGATTCCACACCAATGGCTCAGCTGGAGCCTCGCCCTTCACATGGGAGAGCAGGTATCACGCTGGGACAGACTAATAGAATCCCGTTGAAAAGGAGGGGTGGTCTCAGAGAACAGATTGTGGCATACCACCGTTAGCGCAGCAACGCAATTCGGGGCAATGGTCGCATCCGTTAGAGAGCCTTCAGCTTTCCCGGTGCACCACATAGTCACACAATGCCGCCAGGCTATCGCGAATCGCACTAGGAGGCAGCAACGCCAGTGCTTCTGCCGCCTGGCGAGCGTGGCTGGCTGCAACAGACAGTGTACGAGCAAAACCGTCGTAGCGGTGGATTATCTCAATCACCTGCTGCAGCTCCCCGTCTTTGGGTGGCGTCTCGAGGAGTTGCAGCAGCTTCTCGCGGTCGGCTGTTTCCGACTCCCGCAGGGCAATAATCAGGGGCAGAGTAAACTTCCCCTCCCGCAGGTCGCTGCCTGCGGGCTTTCCCATGCGAACCGGACTGCCTGTATAGTCCAGCAGGTCGTCGGCAATCTGGAATGCCATGCCGATATGATAGCCATACCGAGACAGGGCTTCCACCAGAGACTGTGGTGCTCCGGCTACCATGGCACCTGTTTGGCAGCACCCCTGGATAAATATCGCCGTCTTCTTGCGAATGATGTCAAAGTAGGTTTGCTCAGAGATAGAGGCATCATTAGCATAAACCATCTGCAGTACTTCACCCTCGCTCATCTCGATAGCCACCTGCAGCACCGTGCGGATAATCGAGAGGTCACCATCTTTGACGAGCAGGTGCATCGACTTTGCCAGCAAGTAATCGCCCGTCAGCACCGTAATACCATTACCGAACAGTGCGCTGGCTGTGGGGCGACCACGCCGTGTGGTGGTGTTATCCACTACGTCGTCGTGAATGAGAGTTGCCATGTGCATCAGCTCTGCTGCTGCCGCCAGCGGGATAAGCCTGGTTTTGTCCACAGGTAGTCCGGTCGCGTACGCACTCAGACAAACCAGCGCGGGACGCAACCGTTTCCCCCCCGACGAGAGTACGTGCTCCCCCAGCGAGCTGATGGTGCGCACAGGAGAAGATATCTCCTCGCGGATGCATTCATCCACCGCGTGCAGGTCTGGCTGGATGATATCCAGCAGCTTGGCAATATTGCGATCGGAAGGCAGGGTTGTGGTCGATATAGCCGTGCTCATCTTTTAACTCCAGAATAAACACAGACGATGCCAAAGGTCATCTCTTGCCATGCGACTTCGGTGAATCCTGCTTCACGCATGATTTGAGCCAGCCCCTCGCGTTCGGGGAAACGGCGCACCGACTCCGGCAGGTAAGTATAGGCGTCTCGATGGCTCAACAGTCCTCCTATCCAGGGAAGCAGGCGATAGAAATAGAAGCCATACAGTAAACGGAAGATGCCGTGCCGAGGCAGGGAGAACTCCAAGCAGACCACTCGTCCGCCCGGCTTCAAGACGCGCCACATCTCTGCAAAGGCTCTGTATGTATCCGCTACGTTGCGGATACCAAAAGCCACCGTAACCGCTTCAAAGGAGCCAGAGTCAAAGGGCAGCTGTAGCGCATCGGCAAGCACCAGAGTAATATGCCGTCTGTCCGCAAGTCTGCTTATCTTGCGTTGTCCCAATCGCAACATCGGCTCGCAGAAATCCACGCCGACCACCATTCCCTTCTCCCCCACATCTTTTGACAGACGAATGGCGAGTTCCGCCGTGCCGGTGCATACGTCCAGAGCGGCATCGCCGGGGTGCAAGCACGCTGCTCTCGCCGCCTTCTCGCGCCAGTAGTAATGCACTCGCAGGCTCAACACAGAGTTGAGCAGGTCATAACGTGGCGCGACCCGTGCGAACAGGTCACGCACGTAGGAGCGTTTGCGCTCTCCAGCGATATTCAGTTCATCCTGAGCCGTCTCTACCACGCCTTCTCCTGCTTGTAGCTTTTCTTCACAAACCGTTGTAACCAGTATACCCCATTCTCCCGAAGGTGTTCAAATGTTACGCAGAGGTTTCCTGCTTCTGGCACATGGACAGGACCTGGAGTGCGTACCTCCACCCCCACGCCATCAGCGCGAGGTCTACAGCATTCTGCCCTATCTGCGGCAGGTAGTAGTAGTGCTCGAACGGATGCAGCAGACTCATCGGCAGATAGGTCAACCCCTGCCACAGCAACCACCAGCCGAACCAGCGCCACGAACGCCAGAATGCCACCAGCACGCCCGCGAAGGCAAGGTCGGCAATCAGGGTGTCCCAGGCTTCCTTGAAGAAGAACAAGTAAGGATTCAGCCCAACGCTCGTCCAGTAGCGGAAGTGGCTCAGCACGGGCAAAAGCGTCTGCAGCAAATGGTATATGCCTAAAGCAGGGGAAGAGCGCAGCTGTTGTTGCTGATAACCGCTGAGGGTGGTGGGAAGAAGTACGAAACGCAACGTGAGATAGCCTGTGACTATTGCGGCGAGGGCAATCAGAGCGACATCCCCACGCCATCCCCACTCCCTGCGCCTGGCGACGGCAAGCACTGCCACTGCAGGAGCCAGCAAGAGAGGCTGCTCGTAGGCGCCGACCGCACCCGCGTACAACAGGCACGTCAGCCCAAGCAACCGTAATCGCCCTGTATCTGCCCAGCGAATCAGCGACCAGATGCTCCATACTCCCAAGCAGGTTGCCAGCAGTGCGGTGCGCGAGGGAACCCACACGATCAGGCGTTCGAAACCGCTATGCGTCAGTCTATCCCAACCCCAGAAGACAGCTCCCGCCCCCAGCCAGAGGTGCCACCAGTGCTGGCGCAGCCAGGCTTTCCACGTGCGCGCCTGCCACGCACGCCAGTAGACAAGCCCCCATAGCGCAACCAGCCACCAGGCGGATATCGCTCGAAGCGTGGTCAGCGCGTCCGTCTGCTGGAGACTGAACGCAACCGCTCCGGCCAGAGCCAAAAGCCTGCCCCACCGTTCTTCTGCTAGAACCGGAGACAACCATCGGCGGGCAAACCACTGCAACAGCACGTATAAACCGATTGCCGTCAATACCGCGAGCAACCAGTTCGTGAGCCGGTAACCCCAGCCACTTTCGCCGTACAGGGCGTAGTCTATCAGCAGGGAGAGGCAGGTGACGGGACGGTAGAAGCCATTATGCAGGAACCAGTCGCCCACGAACCATCGCCACCAGCCGTGCAGTCCACCCGTCGCCTGCATCGCGTCCAGCATGGCAGCGGTATCGGTGTCTGCGCGTAAAGGAGCCTCCGCCATCACCTGCCTCCACCCGGGCAGGTTGGCAAGAAGGATAAGAGAAACAGGCCAAAATGGATAAATCGTCCTTTTTATCCAATGCACCGAAACTGTCTCGCAAACACAGACATTTTCTGCTGGGTGTTCCGCGTTCTTATCGTCTTGGTGAGCAACCGAAGGAAAAGAATTCGCCTCTTTCGCGGTCGGGATGACAAACAAAGTTTTTCAATACGAACAGGGCATGGAGTAAACTGGACTTCCCAGAGCTCGCCGGTCCGTATATTACCGTTAGAGGCAACAGCCTTATCCGCTGCTCCTCCATGGAGCGAAATCGCCCGATGAGTACTTCGTCCCACATATTTTCCCCTTGCCACCATTTTAGAAATAGCGAACATGGATGTCAAGCTCGCAGGTCGGGAGGTCGAACATCCGGGTGAGCCGAACACTACATCTCCCAACGGCTCGGCAGGAGCCTCGCCCTCCAGACAGGGCGCGTTAGATGTATATCTTGTATGTCTGCACATCCATCACCGCGCCGAGGATGCTCCACAGCGACCCCATCGTGTAATCGCCCAGAATCAGCCCAAGGAAGAAGGGCACGGCGATGTTGTGTGCACGCATCCCGCCGTAGCGAATGAGCAAGCCCTTAATCACCCATGCGATGAAGAAGTTGAACCAGAAGTAGTCCATCGCATAGGAAACCGCCAGGGCGTAGCCCGCCGGGTGCAGAGGCCACCACAGGAACACGTTGCGCATCAGGCGCAGGAAGACCACGATAAAGAAACCTCCTACCATGTATCCAATGCGGGTGCTCTCGCGTTTCACCGGCGCGTTCATCCAGTTGGTTAGCCAGCCAAAAGACTCCCAGCCCAGCCAGTCCTTGAAGCCCACCGCCTTCGCGTCTGCCCCGGCTCGGTAGGTCACATGCAGATTCGCCCAGCAGGTAGCCACGAAACCGAACAGTGTGGCGACCACGATCACCCCGATCAGCCTGTTGAGCGATTTCGGATAACCCTCGAACATCTTCATCGCCTCCAGCTGATTGGGCATGGGGTGTGAGCGATAACCCCGGTTGAACCAGTACAGGGTTTGAATCAGCGTCAGGTCGCGCGAGCCGATGGTCTGGCTACCGAAGAGGGCGGTCATCATGCGATTGGGATTGACAAAGTAAATCTCGTGGGGCGTGCCCAGTTCGGCGCGCACGCGGGTGATGGTAATCGCCAGCAGGAAGTAGATACCGAAGAAGGTTGCACCGACCCATAGCGAGAGTCCTATCTGCTGGGCAAAGACGATAATCACCACCAGACACATCGCAATCAACCCGAACGCCCAGCGGAAGCGACGGCTCTCTTCGGGGTCATCGGGATTTTGCGTCCACGCCTGTCGCCAGGCGTTCACGAAGTAGCGTCGCGCGCCGTACACCACCACGATACCCAGCGCCGTCCACGCGCCTGCCGCCTGCTCCGGGAAGAAGGGAAATCCCACGTTGGTTGGGGCATCCCAGCCGAATACCGCACCTATCACCTGAAACAGCTTGCGTGCCACATAGAAGAACCAGCAGGAGAACTGCAGGTCCAGCGGCGTGAAGAACGCCAGCCCGATACCGAAGGGATACATGCTGATGGGCGTCCAGCCCACCGCATCCCAGGGACGATTGGTGATATGCTGGCGCAGGTCGTACAGTTTGATGTACTGGATGTAAGGCACGGAAGGATACAGCCAGTGGATGCCGTTCAATCCGCTGATCGCCATGGCGAGAGTGAAGCCTATCCACATCGGCTTCTGGCGGAAGAAGGGCACCCCGCCGATGTGCCCTGTCATTGCCATAGGCAGCTGCACGATGGGAAACACCAGCCTCTCGTGCTCCGTCCACGAGCGACGCAGCAGGATGTTCACACCCAGCATGACGCCGATGAGCGCGAGAATCAGCACCGCCCACAACAGCAAAGGCTCCAGGAACGGTTGAATACGATGCCAGCGATACGGCGAGACATTGCCCTGATAAAAGTCCTTTAACACGTTTTCATCCCGCACGAACAGCCGCCAGGGCAGATACTGAAACCACAGCGCCTTCCAGTTGTTTTCCGGGGTGGCAAACTGCACGGGATGCCCCAGCACACCGAACATATTCTGCAGCATGTCGTGCGCCGCCAGCGTCGAGGAGGTGACCAGCATGATGTATATCGTCAACAGCTCACCGGGGGTCAGGGCAGAGCGCGGGTTCAACCACCGCCACAACAGGTTCAGGATAATCAGCACGAACAGCATAAAGATAGGTGTGATGAACAGGGGCAACGAGGTGCCGTCCAGCGTGTACAGGCGCACCTCCACCACGGTAATCCAGAAGCAGTTGATAGCAATGAGAGGCAACCCCAACAGTACCGCCCGCAACGTGACCACACGGGGCGCAGGTGCTTCTGTTTCGGCGACTTCTTCTTGTGTCCGACGCGCAGCGAGCCGACTGGCGATACTGTGCAGACTCAAGAGATCCTCTCCTCTACCAGCACGATGTATCTATCATTTCGGGTGAAGCGCACGCTATTCCTGCGTTCTCTACCGGACAGGAGAAATCGTGGTTTGGCTTACTGATTGTCATTGCGCACCTGTGATAGAATAGCTGGTGGCGACTTGAGGAACCAGACGTCCGATGGCAGAAGTCCCCTCTCCGCCGAGACCCACAGGTTCGTTCCTAAGGGGCTGACAAAAGAGTTTTTGCCAGACAAAGGGAGGTATGGGATGCGAAAGAATGTCGCACGCCTCTTCGGGGGCGTGGTGCTGCTCGTGTGGCTGGTTCTGCCAACATCTGCCGACGCCCTGCTTCGGGCATGGGCACAGTCCGGTAACGAGTTTCCGGTAAAGCTTTCCCTTCAGGGGACGCGCGGCGGTTTCCCAACAGGAACCGTCCAGACCGTGCGCTTCAGTCTGCAGAATCCCCTGCCGCGTCAGACCTTTCAATTACAGGCTTCCGCGACCTACACCACCAAAGACGGGCGACAGGTAACTACCTACAGCAACCCTGTCACTCTGGAAATTGACCAGACTGCCCGCAACTGTCGTATCTACTTCTACGTCATCAACGGCTATGCCCTGGAGGATACGCTGTTTATCAACGGAACGGAGCTGTATCTGCCGTATAACTCCTCGTTCGTTGAAGTGCTCATTCCCGAAGTGCCCGCGGGCACGGTATTGCGGGGGCGGGTGAGCATCTTCGCGAGGTAGTGTCGGAGCATTCCGGCAGGTAAGCCTCCTTCTCTCGGAAAAATATACACCGAGAGGAGGCGAACGACAATGGCTGACTACCGCATCGAACGCGATTCTCTGGGCGAGGTGCAGGTACCCGCGCGTGCACTGTATGGGGCGCAGACGCAACGTGCTGTGGACAACTTCCCTGTGAGTGGTATTCGCTTTCCCCGTGTGTTCATCCGTGCGCTGGGGCTGATCAAGGGGGCTGCCGCTGAGGTGAACTATGAGCTGGGGCTGCTGGACGAACAGAGAGCGCGAGCCATCCAGCAGGCAGCACAAGAGGTCGCAGAGGGCAGATGGGACGAACACTTCCCCATCGACATCTTCCAGACTGGCTCCGGCACCTCCACCAACATGAACGCTAACGAGGTGATAGCCAACCGCGCCACGCAGATTTTAGGTGGCGAAATCGGCAGCAAGCTGGTGCATCCCAACGACCACGTGAACATGGGACAATCCTCCAACGACGTGATACCTTCCGCGATTCACGTCAGCGCGTACCTGGAAGTGCAGGAGGTCCTGTTACCCGCCCTGCGCCACCTGCACCAGGTGCTGCTGAAGCGTGCTGCCGAGCTGGACGATGTGGTGAAAACAGGCAGGACGCACCTGATGGATGCGATGCCGGTGCGCATGAGCCAGGAGATAGGAGGCTGGGCGTACCAGGTGGCACAAAGTATCGAGCGCATCGAAAGCTGCCTGCCCCGGCTGGCGAAGCTGGCGATCGGCGGCACAGCGGTAGGCACGGGCATCAACGCCCACCCGGAGTTTGCCTCGCGCGTGGCGGCGAAATTGGCGGAGCGCACCGGTATCCCCTTCGTGGAGAGCGATAACCACTTCGCGGCACAGTCAGCGATGGACACTGCCACCGAACTGAGCGGGCATCTGAAGACCACCGCCACCGCGCTGATGAAAATCGCCAACGACCTGCGCTGGATGAACAGCGGTCCCATCGCGGGGTTGGGAGAGATCGCCCTGCCTGCCTTGCAACCCGGCAGTAGTATCATGCCCGGCAAGGTGAACCCGGTGATCTGTGAGGCGGTGATGATGGTGTGCGCCCAGGTGATGGGTAACGACCTGGCGGTATCCATCGGCAACGAGCGCGGCAATTTCCAGCTGAACGTGATGCTGCCGCTCATCGCGCACAACCTGCTGCAGTCCATCACGATTCTGGGCAACGTCGCACGCCTCTTCGCCGACAAGGCGGTAGCGGGCTTCACCGTCCATCGCGAGCGCCTCGCCGAAGCGGTCGGCAAGAACCCCATTCTGGTCACCGCGCTCAATCCCGTCATCGGCTACGACAAGGCGGCGCAGATTGCCAAGCGGGCGTATGCGGAGGGACGTTCTCTCAAAGAGGTCGCTCTGGAGATGACCGACCTCACCGCCGAGCAGCTGGACCATCTGCTGGACCCGCGCCCCATGACCGAAGGCGGCATCGTGGGGAAGTTGGACGGGGGATAGAGGTTGCTGTGTCTCACCTGAAGGCAGTATACTGTAGATAGAAGAAACATGGGGAATACCATCCAAACGGGAGGCGAATGTTCCTGATGAGTGCGCTTTCGCTGGATTTAACACATTATTTAGAAAGCGGTGTGATACTGGAGCAGCTAAAACAGCTGGGGAAGCTTCCTGCGGACACAGACCCTGCTCCGTTGATGCAGCTGGCACAGCATCCTCATCCCAAAGTGCGCACCACAGCCGCGAAGAACCTTGCCAAGCTGGAAAATCTGTCTTTGCTTGCCTTCCTCGTAGAATGCGCCCAAAAAGAACCAAACACCTTGGCTCGCCGTGAGTTTGTCTCGGCGATAGGGAGGCTGCGTCATCCCTCTGCAATACCGTACCTGATCACTTTTTTGCAGGATGAAGATCCTAAAGTGGTGCTGCAGGCGATCAGAGGGCTGCTGTGTTTTCGGCAAAATAGCGAGGTGCTTGCCCACTTGCAGTCTCTGCGCCACCATCCCAATGAGCTAATCCGTAAGGCGATTATTACGGAACTAGAGGGGCAACGCAGGGACCAGAATGGCAAACAGAACCATGTGCACAGTCCGCAATGGCTGCACAATGTGCTGGTCAATGCCGATGTGCTGGACGTACTGAGTTATGTACCCGATGAGTCGATACATCTGACTTTCACTTCGCCTCCATACTACAACGCACGGGACTATACCATATACCGCAGTTACGAGGAATATCTGCAATTTCTGGTACGGGTTTTTACCGAGGTGCACCGTATTACCAAGGAAGGGCGTTTCTTTGTGTTGAACACGTCGCCTGTTCTCGTACCACGTATGAGCAGACAGCACTCCAGCACACGCTATCTGATCCCCTTTGACATCCATCCTTTAATCACCCAACTCGGATTTGATTTCATCGACGACATCATCTGGGTAAAACCAGAACCGAGTGCGAAGAACCGTAACGGGGGCTTTTACCAGCACCGCAAGCCGCTGGGCTACAAGGCGAATTCGGTAGTAGAGTACGTCATCGTTTACCGCAAGCATACCAATAAACTGATTGACTGGAACATACGTCAGTACGATCCAGAAACGGTGGAGGCTAGCAAGGTGCTAGGCGATTATGAGAAGACCAATGTCTGGCGGATTGCACCTTCGGCGGACCCGGTGCATCCGGCGGTTTTTCCTGTAGAGTTGGCGACTCGCATCATTGAGCTGTATTCCTATAAGGGTGACCTGATATTTGACCCCTTTGCTGGGCGCGGAACCGTGGGCATCGCTGCCCTGCAAACCGGACGACACTACTTTCTCGTAGAACAAGAACCCCGGTATGCTCAATACGCGAGAGATCTGTTGAGCGAGGGCACCCTGTTCGGTGGCAAGTCCGTCCGGTTCATGAATCTCGATGAATTTGTCAGCATCGCAACGGGGCAAGAGAGGAAAAGCAAGTGACAGCAACCGCAACGCTCATTGGTAACATTATCCGGAAGCTGATATTCGGTGAGGACTATCGCTCCGAGGTGGTTGCCCTTATCGATGCGCAGTTCCTGGAGTACGCTATCGAGTTCTTCAAGCGCGTTGCGGAAGCGAAAATGCGACACCAGCAGATTACCCTCGATTGGTACCGCCAAGAGATGCTTTCTGATGCCCTGTCCAAAGAGGAGATTGCCATCCATGCAGGGTTGAATATCAAAACCATCACTAACATGTATAACACCGCTCGCAAGGAGGTGGTTATCGAGGCATCGCTGGAGCATTACGATACTCTCTATGAGGCTATTCGCGACCTGACGCGCGAGACAGAAGTGAATATTATTCTTACCATCAAGTTCAACAATGTAGCCATCGATCTGGACATCAACGAGAGCCTGATAGTCATTAATGCCCTGGCAGTTGCCCGCGCTGCCCTGCGCGGGGGTATCTGGAGCGCCGCAGGTAAGCAAGTGGAACAGCCGCTGATGATGACTTTGTGTGCCCTGCACCAGGTACCTCCTCGTCATTACAGGTTGCCGTCGCCTCCCGAACACAAGCGCGAAGTGGACTTTTATCTGGTGGACAATGATGGTAAGCCTTATCGCTGCGAGGTAAAGTTAATGGGCAAGGGCAACCCGGAAAGCGCTGATGCTGTCTTCGCTCGCGATGCCGACATCTTCATTGCAGATAAGCTGTCTGATAAAAATAAGGAGCAGTTAGAAGAACAGGGCATTCTGTGGGTGGAACTGCGTGGTGCAGCCGGCCTTTCCCAGTTCTCAAACATCTTGAAGAGGCTTGACATCCATCATGAGCCCATCAAGGGCAATCTGAAGAACAGACTGGAAAAAGTACTCCAAAAGGTACTAGAAGAACCTGTTTCCCCATCCGCAACCCCCTTTACTCTCCATGAAAGTGCAGCGGACTACGAGGCTTCAGAGTACCTCATAGAATTCGGGGAATGAAGATTCATAGCCCCTGCGAGATGGACGCTGCCGACACAGGATTCGCCCGACGGGGGCGTAAACTATTTTTTGTGGAGCCTGATGAGGAGGTTTATCATGTCGCGCTCTCGCAAGCCGGTGACAGAGGTGGTCTACTCCTCGCCCGAGGAGATGATTTTTGGTGCAGCGGCGAAGCCCATCGCCTGCGGCAGTGGTGTGTTGATCGGCGCGGGGCAAGTCCTCCCCGAGGTGAACTTCACCCTCCCGCCCATGGCCATCCGGGAAGAGACTCTGCCCGACGTGCGCCAGCGGTTTCGCGAGATGGTGGAACGTATCCTCACCCGCGCGGTGCAGCAGGGATTGTCTGCGCTCGTGCTGGAGCTGGAGCATCTGTACGAGCTCACCCTGCACCCCGACTGGGGTGCGCTGGTGACGGCAGACATCAAGGCGGTGATGGAAGAGTTCGGGCAACGCTACGGGCTGCGCTCTGCTCTGCGAGTGACCGTTGCCGATATCCGCGACCAGCAGCGTCCACCACGCATGCGCACCGGGCATCTGTTTGCGACGATGTTGCAGGCTTTCGAACGTTGTGCAGAAGCTGGCGCGGACATCCTCTCTATCGAAAGCACCGGTGGCAAAGAGGTGAACGACCACGCGCTGGTGCAGGGAGATATGGAAGGCATTGCCTTCGCGCTAGGTGTGCTCGCACCGCGCGATATGGAATCGTTATGGGGAGCGATTGTGGACATCGCCCACCACTACAAGGTGGTGCCCGGCGGCGATACCGCCTGCGGTTTTGGCAACACGGCAATGCAGCTGGCGCATCAGGGGCTGCTGCCCAAGGTGCTGGCGGCGGTCGTTCGGCTGATGACCGTGCCGCGTTCGCTGGTGGCAGTGGAGATGGGCGCGACAGGTCCTCTCAAGGACTGCGGGTACGAGAATCCGGTGATTAAAGCCATTACCGGTGTGCCCATCAGCATGGAGGGTAAGTCCAGTGCGTGTGCACATTCCTCCCCGCTGGGCAACATCGCTGCGGCTGCGTGCGACCTGTGGAGCAACGAGTCCGTGCAGGATGTGCGCTTGCTGGGAGGCTACGCGCCTGCCGTGTTCACCGAAATCCTCGCCTACGATTGCCGACTGATGAACACCGCCCTCCAACAGGGACAGGGGAAGGCTCTGCGCGACCTGCTGGTGCTGTCCGACCATCATCGCGACCCGCAGGCGCTCATGCTCGACCTGCGCGTGGTGCATGAGGCGGGCAAGCGCATCGTGCAGGCTGGAGAAGACTACTACGCCCGCACGCTGGCAATGGCACGCTACGCGGTCGAGGAGATACGCCGCGCGGTCAAGGAGGGGCAGATGGCTCTCGAACCTCGTGAGGAGCGATGGCTGGGCATGATAGAAGATGCTGTAGCGGACCTGCCCGAGGACGCCGACGCACTCCGTCGACGCGCCGACATGAACTACGGCTCGCTGTACATTCCCGCGGAATATGGGTTAGGCACATGAACTCGCGCGAACGCATCCGAATCACCCTGGCGCGCGGCATTCCCGACCGCGTACCCATGCTGGACATCACCTTCTGGCCCGAGACCCTCGTGCGCTGGCAGCAAGAGGGTTTTCCCCAAGGCGCAGACCCGGTGGACTATTTCGGGCTGGACAGGATCGAGCGTTTCGGCTTTGATGGCTCGCTGCAGCTGCCGGTGGAGATGATCGAGGAGACCGAGCGCTGGCGCGTCTACCGTAATGCCAACGGACTGGTGGTCAAAGAGTGGAAAGATTCGTATGCTCCTCCTGCTCGTCTGGAATGTACCGTACAGAGCTGGGAAGACTGGCTGAAGGTGAAGCCGCGTTTGCAGGTCAGTGCAGACCGCATTCCCGACGGGATGGTACAAAGCTACCACGCCTGGCGCGAGCAGGACTGGTTCGTGGTGGCGGAGCCGGTGGAGCCGATGTGGTACATCCTGGACCACCTGATGGGGTTCCAGAACGCCCTGCCCCTGATTGCCGAACAGCCTGACCTTATCGCTGACATCCTCAACACCTATACCGACTTTCTGCTGGGAATGTGTCAGCTGTGTGTGGAGAGAGGCATCACCTTCGACGGACTGTGGTTCTTCTCCGACCTGTGCTACAAGAACGGCATGCTCTTCTCGCCTCGCACCTACCGCGAACTGCTGATGCCCTGCCACCGCAAGGTGAAGGCATGGTGTGAGGCACAGGGGATACCGATGTTGTTGCACTGCGACGGCGATGTGCGGCAGTTCATCCCTCTGCTGATTGAAGCGGGCTTCGACGCCATCCAACCGTTAGAGGCACGGGCGGGCAACGACGTGCGCGAGCTGAAGAGGCTCTACGGCACGCAAATCGTCTTCTTCGGCAATATCAGCGCGGACGTGATGGCTTCCGGAACCGACGAGCAGCTGGAGGAGGAGATTCGCAGCAAGCTCGCGGTGGCGATGGAGGGCGGCGGTTACATGTACCATAGCGACCACTCCATCCCGCCGACGGTCAGCCTCGCCCGCTATGCACAGGTGGTAGCACTGGTACGCAAATACGGGCAGTATGGCTAAAGGGGACGTTAAACCCGTATCGGGCGAACGTAACCGCCTGCGCTGAGCGGTAGCCGCACCTTTACTGTTTGACCCGCAGACACCTGCACTGCCGTCCATCGGGTATCGGTGCTCACGGAAGGTATCTGGCAGGGTGGGGATGGTGCGGATGCAGGCGCAGGCTCCCGAGGCGGATGCGACGGATGCGCCCTGAGCTGCCACTCACCCGCTCGCACCGACAGGCGAAACCGACCGCGTGCATCTGCAAAAGCACAGGCAAACGGCGCGACGAGGCGCGTCCGTTGTCGCAAGGTTTTTCGTACCCCTCCGCAGGTGGCGACACAACAGGTGATGTCTTCCCTTTCTGCTGGCGCAGGTGTTTTTTTGCCCTGCGCGACGACCAGCGCAAATGGCTCCGGCTTGCCGTCTGCTCTCCTCACCTCTCCTTCAAGGAGCGCATCCGGTGCCTGGAGTGCGATCTCTCCCAGCTCCCATCGCTCGCAGGCTGTGTGCATGGGAGGAGGTGTCTCCGGGGGAATCAGGCTCGTCCATACCTCCGTGCCGTCAGGGAATCGACACACTGCAGGCATAATCGGGCCGGTGGGACCGGGCAGCTGGTATACGCTAAATCGCCCCTGTGCATCGGTGAAGGTCAGGTAATCGGTGGGAACACTTTGCAACCACCGACCCGGTTTCGTGTGTAACAGCACCGCCTCTTCACGCAGCGGTTGTCGCGTGCGGGAGTCTACCAGCCTGCCGCGTACCTCACACGTACCCAGATGGTAGCGCACCCGCTGTTCACGTCCGGCGCGAAGCGGCACCGGCTCGCGGAACCGCCAACGCATTCCCTCAGGCAACGCTCCTTCCCACTCCCAGAAAGCGGTCGCCCCTTCGGGCAAGCCCACCTTGATCTTGCCCTGCGCATCCGTCTGCAGAGAGGCGCCCGGCAGCTGCGGTAGATGTACCGGCACGGGGATGCCGGGTATCCGCAGCTGCGCCACCCTTCCCTTCAGCCCCTTCGCGGACTCACCGAAGCAGTTCTGCACCGTCCATGTAGCCTGCCCAGCCGAAGTGAGAGCCAGCCTCACGTTTTGCAGAGCGTCCAAAGGCACAACGCTCCACGCCCATCCCGCCTGTGAGTGCCACGCCAGCACCAAAAAGCGCAGAGGTGTTCGGTTCTCGCTGGCAACGGTGAGCAGTTCGGAGGGCAGGGGGAGGTGGGTACGCAGCTCACCCGTTTCAGAGGTGCTCCAGTTTCCCAGCAGAGGTTTCAGCACGCCGGCAGGAACGATGCGCCACAGCAAAACCTGTGCGCCTTGCACCGGTCGCCCTTCACGGGTGACGGCGCGAACGTGCAAAAGCGGAGATGAAGGCATCGTCACGACCCTCCTCTATTCCCACGTCGTCTTGCCCTTTAGACGCTCGTAGGGAGAGCAGGGTTATCTCTCCCCATACGAGCACGACGCAACACCTCGGAGCTATCCCAATGCCTGCACCGCGTCGGCGATGCGGGCGAGACCGTTGCGGATGGTGTCCAGCGAACAGGCGTAGGACAACCGGATGTTTTCATCCGCACCGAAGCCGCTGCCCGGCACCACTGCTACCCGGGCTACCTCCAGCAGGTACTCCGCAAAAGCATCCGAGTTATGGATTACCCGATCGCCCCAGCGCTTGCCGTACAGCGCGGAGACGTTGGGGAAAGCATAAAATGCCCCGCCCGGTTCGGCACAGCGGAAGCCCGGAATGCTGTTCAGACCATCCACAATCACCCGTCTGCGTTCGGCGAACGCTGCCACCATCTGCTTCACCGTGTCCTCCGGCTCCTGCAACGCCGCCAGTGCGGCGCGTTGTGCAATGGAGGTGGGGTTAGAGGTGGACTGGTCCTGGATGCGCGTCATGGCGGCAACCAGATCACGCTCCGCCGCAGCATAGCCGATACGCCAGCCGGTCATAGAGTACGCTTTGGACATCCCGTTGACCAGAATGGTGCGCTTTTTCACCTCCTCGCCCAGACTGGCGATGCTGTAGTGCTCTTGCCCGTCGTAGACCATCTTCTCGTAAATCTCGTCGGAGATGAGGTACAGGTCGTGCTTGAGCGCAAGGGCAGCGATCTCCTTCAGCGTCTGGCGAGGGAACACCGCACCCGTCGGGTTGCAGGGACTGTTCACTACGATAGCGCGGGTGCGGGGGGTTATCTTCTCGCGAATGGCGTCGATGGTGGGCACAAAACCGGTGCTCTCGTCCGCGTGCACAAACACCGGCACACCGTCGGCGAGTTTGACCATTTCGGGGTAGCTCACCCAGTATGGCGCAGGGATAATCACCTCGTCACCGGGGTCGCAGATGACCTGAAAGGTATTGTACAGCGCGTGCTTGCCACCGCAGGTGACGATAATCTGGTTGGGCTCGTATTTCAGCCCGTTATCGCGCCACAGCTTTTCGCAAATCGCCTTGCGCAGAGGCTCGATGCCAGCGGTGGGCGTGTATTTAGTAAACCCTTCTCGCAGGGCAGCGATAGCAGCGTCTTTAATGAACTCGGGGGTATCGAAGTCGGGTTCCCCTGCCCCGAAAGAGAGCACATCGATGCCCTCCTCGCGCATCTTGCGCGCTTTAGCAGTGATGGCAAGGGTAGGAGATGGGCTGGTGCGTTGCGCACGCTGGGAAATGAACATACTGAACCTCCTTATGGCGAAAAATGACTGCTGGCGTCGTTTTCGGGCATGGGCTCCACACGGGCAAACTGTTCGTAAATCTCACGTAACGGCACACCCGGGCGGAACCGCTGTTGATACTGCGTGAGCGCGTAGCGAAACACTTCCGCCACCAGCGAGTCCCAGAGGTGGTATACTTCCTGCACATCCTCCGGGGGTATGAGCAGCACGCCGTGCGACTCGCTGGTGTCGGGGATGGGAGCGAAGTGTGCCACCTCGCCGACGAATACGGGAGCATACCAGCGGCTACCGTCTGATTCCTGCAGGATATAAACGCCCAGAGGCTGCATTCTGTTCAGCACGATGCCTGCCTCCTCTTGAGCCTCTCGGCGCATTGCCTGTTCCGGGCTTTCGCCCGGCTGGACATGACCGCTGGGCACGCTCCAGCCACGCCCTTCGATGTCACAAAGCACCACCCTGTCGCCAAAAAAGGCAAACAGCAACACCGCGTGCACAGGCTGGATACCCTTCCACGTGCGGCGCGGGCGAAAAGTGACCACCTTCTCATGCCAGGACACGGTGGGAAATCGAACCGGTGTCATCCTTTCTCCTTTACTTTTCGGCATCCACTCTTTAATTATCACCTGCGAGAGTGCCTGGCGTCAAGGGCGCGTGCGATTCGCTCACGTAACTGTTCCAGTTTCCTGGGGTCTGTCTCAAATTCCGTCAGGCTCCGGGTCAGCTCCTGGATCACTTCCCGCGTGGCGGATTCGCCGAACTCCTTCTCGTAGAGCGTGAGATATTCGTAGTCCTCTGTGCCGTCGCAGATGAGTTCGAGACGGATAGATGACACAGGACCATACACACCTGCGCGCTTGCCCGGGTACATCAGCGAACCGTCGCCATACACATTCGGATTGATGTCTTTCACGGTAGCAATGTCCTTCCAGGGGTCTTCGGTGCTGGAAGGGTTCCACCAGACGGTATTCCAGTACAGCAATCCCTGCACGCCGAACAGTTTCTGCTGCCAGAAGAGGATGCGATGTGCGATACCGTCCATATCCACAAAGAAGTTGGCAAAAGGTTTTCGGGGTCCACAGCAGACGTACCACCACACCTCCTCCCCCTGTTGCTGCCTTGGGCGAAGCAGGTTGGGATGGAAGAACGCGGTGTTCGGACACCAGATGTTGATGTACCCAGTCAGCAGGTCTATGGGTGTTTTGTCTTTGTCAAAATCCGGGTTGCGATAATAGGGCGACACGATTTTGAGGCTGGGGTCTATCTTTCGGATCCGGTTGCACACCTCTATCAGGCGGTCGTACTGCTCGCGGGTAATGGGCTCATCCACCACGTAGAAATAGCCTTTGTGCAGCCACCCTCCTTGTCTCAGATGTTCTACCGTTCGACGCAGCTGCGCTTCGTCGTCGCTGTAAGGGATAACGAAGCTGCTCAGACGCGGGTCGCCCAGGTACTTGCCTGCCTCCGGTGAGAAGATGTCTACCGGAATAGAATAGGGTGAGATTCGGCGCGACACCAGATGCTCCCAGTAGCGCTCCATCAGCTTCTGGTAAGCCTTGCTGTTCGGTGAAACGCTGTGGTGCCGGGCAATCCCATCACCCCACAGTCCAAAGGCAGTACGCATCGATGGCTGGAGCGGAATTTCGAAACTCCACACCCGGAGCTCTATCGGAACCGTATGCCTCTCGCCGCCGGTGATTTCCAGTTCCAGTTGACCGCGATACAGCCCGGGTTTGGCGTCGCGAGGCACCTCCACGCTGACCCACAAAGGCTGGTTGCTGTTCGGTTCCAGCTCTAAGGGCAGCTGCAACGGCGGTAGAGGATCCGGATAGTCCCGACCGTGTGCAGGAAGGTAAACGTACGCCACCCGGTAGACGGTCACCACCTCCGCGCCCAGGCGCACACCTCCAGCAGCCTGCAGGTTGCTTATGGTGACATCTACCAGCTGCGCCTTGCGGGGAGAGCGAAGCACGATTTGCGCCGCCTCTCGCTCACCCCGGGCAGCGGAGAGCCGCAGCACCGTTTCTGCAGAAGCGGGAGGGGAATCCTCCCGAAATATCTTCTGCATACCAGGCGCCACCCAGAGTTGACAACTAGGCTGCCGTGCGAAGCGAACGGTCATCGGCAGGCAGGTTATGAGTGCTGTGCAGAGCATGGTCAACCACCTCACTGTTCACACCTCCGCAAGGACAACGGTTGGATACTCATTTCACACTGGGGGACAAACATCCTGCCCCAGATACACCAGATGCGCTGGACAGCGACAATCGCTGGAGCCGAAGCCATGCGCTATCACCCGGGCGTGAGGCAAAGCGAGCGCCTGCTGGTTGATAGCGCACTCTCCCTGTTCGCTCAAGGGAAAAAGGCGGATGTCTTCCACCACAGCATATTGCAGCAGGTAGTCGATGTGCCAGCGCAGGCGTTTCTCCTTGCGCAGGTGGCGGGCAATCCGCCTCCGCAAGCCTGCCAGCGCACTGCCTGTGTAGAGATACCTGCCCGCGGGGAACTCAAAGGTGCCCAGTGCGCCGACTTGCAGGGTGATGTCTTTCGCCAGGAACAGTACCAGCTGGTACGCCCCCGGCTCGTTCGGGATGGCGTCAGGTGGAAGCATCTTCGCAGTCTCCGTGAACGGTATGACCGTTGTTCGCCGAAACATGGGGCATCTTCCTTCGCGGATACCCACTGTCGAGATAGCCGGTATTAGAGTCTCCTTGACAAAACCAGTATTTCATGATATACTGCTACCGAGTTACGGCGAGGTATTGTACTTGTTCTGAATCAAAAATTACCAAAAAAAGGGGCAAAAAAACAGGTATTTTGAGGTAGATTTCGCGTATAATAATACTAGAGAAACTCGAGTTCGCAGCCGATAATAGTAGTAGCGAACCGAGTTCACCTTCCTTCCTCGGGGTAGCAGGCTTTGCTCTCCTTTCACTGCTACCCCGCTTTTTTGTACCGCCTTACTGTTCCATCAGCTGGTCGATGAGCGTCTCCGCGACGATAAGCAGAGAACGAAGCACCTCCACAGTCTCCACGCGCTGTTCGGGGGTCATCTGTGCAGGCTCCAGCTCACCCAGCAGTTCAATCGCTTTGCGCACCATGTCCGCAGGTTGCTCGGTGGCGGTCGACGCTGGAGAAGGAGCGACGGGACGTTTCACTGTAGACGGCAGCGTGGAGACCGCAACGGCTTCCTCTTCGGGCAAGGGGGGCAGTTCGGGGCTGGTCCACTCTGCCCAGTCGGGTGCCGAGCCACGCAAAAGCTCCTCCGCGCGCTCCGGCGACATGCGCAGGGCTTTCACCAGTTTGGCAGTGTCGTCGGTGCTCAGGCGATCGCTCTTGATTTTTTCTGCGACCTGCGCCTGCACCTCGGGCATCTCGTTCAGCTGTTTGAGAAAACGGGCATGTTTTTCGGTGATGGCGCCTTCGGCGGGGCGGTTGGGGCGTGAAACCACCTGTTCGGCAATCTCTTCGGGCAGGTCGAGCAGCTCCAGCATGTAGCCTACCATGCGCTCGCTGATACCCAGCCGGCTTGCGAGATCGCGGTTGGACAAGCCCAGTTTGGTCTTGGCTGCCTGCAGGGCACGAGCGCGGTCAATCGGCCGCAAATCCTCGCGCTGCAGGTTCTCAATCAGCTGGTCGGTCAGTGCCTCTTCCGGGTCCACCTCCCGCACGATGCAGGGGATTTCGAACAGTCCAGCCATCTGTGCCGCGCGCCATCGCCTCTCGCCGATCACAATCTGGTACATGTTCACGTTGTGCAGGGGCTTCACCACGATGGGCTGCAACATGCCGTGCTGGCGAAGGCTGTCTGCCAGTCCCTGCAGGCTCTCGGGGTCCATGTCGCGGCGAGGTTGTTCCGGGTCCTCCACGATTTGCGACACGGGTATCATCCGAACTTCCACTGCCATGTTGGTCACTCCCTATATCCTCAGCACGATGCCTTTCGGCGTAATCTCAAAAGGCAGCCAGTCCAGTGGATGCGCGACACCTTCCATCTTCTCGATTCGCAGTTCTCTGCGCAGCTTCCCTCCGACCTCGCGCATGCGGAAGCGAAAGATATGATGCGCCAGTGAGAAGGTGAAGTCCATCAGGCGATTGGTCACCGGGTCACGCTCCTGCACTTCGCTCATGATGTCGATGTTGGTGATTCCGTCGTAGTGGCACCAGTTGATGGTCCAGTGCTCCACCAGCATCCATTGCTCTTCGCTGAGGCTAGTGAAGATATGTTCGAAGTTGTCACCGGCGACAAAGCGCGTGACCCCGGCGCGTGATAGTTCCAGGTCAATCTCCTGCATCGTGTTGAAGTCCGCCAGAGAGAAGTAGCGTACCAGAGGGTCTTTGGGATACTCCTTCGGGTGCGGGAACGCCTGAATCGGGATGAACTTCCGACTTTGCTCGTAGGGAGTAATGTCCCAGCCGAAAGAGGCGAAGTAGTGTCGCATGTGCGTCCACGGGCGGTCAAACACATCATAGGAGACGGTCTCGCCCTCTTGCAAACCTGTCCACAGGAACTGCATGGCGAACACGGTTTTGCCCGTGCCCGGAGGACCGTATATCAGGTTGCGACTGCCGCGGGGAATGCCCCCAATCAGCTCATCCAGCCCTGCGATGCCCGTTTTTTGCAGTTCCCTCATGAGAGTTTTCCTCCTACTGTTGCCAGCTGAGCCTTCCGTTAATCGAAACGGTGTAGGTGGCGATTTGCGTAGTCATGGTAATCGAAGACCAGATGAGCTCAGCGGTGAACTCCGCCAGGATAATGCCGACGGCGACCATCCTGAGCTTATCATAGCCCTTCAAGCCGTAATATCGCTGGATAAAGCTTTTGATAATCAGCACCACGATCAGCCCGAACCAGAAGTAGTCTACTCCGAAGTTCATCGACAGCGCATAGCCAACAGGGTGCAGGGGAAAGCCCGGCACCTGGAAGCGGATGGTGTCCAGCAGCATCACGATAGCGAAACCGGCGATTACCGCCAGAATAGCAGCAACGTTGACCGGGTTTGGCTGTTCGATAATCTGGCGCGATGCACTGCCGATTTCGCCCCACGCCGCAGGCGCGCCGCGCACGTAGCCGCGATACACCTGCGCCATCAGCCCGACGGCGACGCCGAAGAAAATAGCCAGAAGCATCGTCCAGAACAGGGAGCGTGCCGAAACGCCTACCTGCTCGCCCATCTTGTACGCCTCCAGCTGGTAGGGCATCGGGTGGGAGCGGTGGATGCGGTTAAAAATGAAGAACAGATGATAGATGCGGATGGTGTCCGCCTGGGAGAGCGTCTGTTGTGCTCCCGTCGCCAGCACCAGCTGATGCGGTCCCATGAACGCCATCTCGTGGGAAGGAGGTCCCAGCTGCGCCCTCATGCGCGTCAGGGCGGTGCTGAACACCAGGAACACGCCCACATACACCAGCACCAGCCAGGGCGATAGCCCGCTCAGCCAGCCGATGTATGCCAGCCCCGCCAGCGACAGAATTAAACCTGCCAGAGCGTAACGCGGGCGGATGTCCTGGGGCGTGGGAGCCGTGTTGTGTCGGATATGCTGCCAGAGCTCGCGCAGGTAGGGACGTGACGCCATGACCGCCCCCACAAACAGCCCGAAAAAGGCTCCCCACGTCTGCTCGCTGAAGTAGGGTGGGCTGGGAACCAGCCACCCTCCACCAAACACCCCCTGCTCATAGCCGTACATCGCCATGATAATCTGCACTGCCTTGCGCACAAAGAAGAAAAAGATGCAGCTGAACAGCAGGTCGTTGGGCATGAACACCGCTATCGCGCTCATGTAAGGGAAGATGCCGATGGGCGTCCAGCCGATAGCGTTCCAGGGAGGGTCGGGTATCCACTCGTTCAGGTTCGCCAGAAAGCGCACCTTAATCATGGGCACGGCGGGGTAGAGGAAACTAATGCCGTTGAGCATATCTATCGCGAACATTACCGCGAACGCCCCCCACAGGTAGCGGCTTTTCCATGCGGGTGCATCGGGGCGGGTCAGCAGCATCGGCACCTGAATGATGGGGAACGCCAGCTTCTCACGTCGGCTCCACTGGTCGCGCATCAGCGTGTTGATGCATAGCATGGCGGTACACACCAGTCCGAACAGAGCCGTCCACGCGAGAATAGGCTTGAAGAAAATGGGCATGTGCGAGATGGCATACGCCAGGTTGAAACCGCCGCGCCGGAAATCCTGCAGCAGGGCAGCGTCCTTGAAGTAGAACCATTCCGGCAGTCTCGGCAGGATGTTCTCGGTATTCCACGGGTTGGCATCGGCAAACATGGCGTAGGAGTAGATGTAGGGGAAATTGATGCCCATCCACTCCGCGCAGATAGCAGTTGCTACCGACAGAAAGGCGTAAATCAGCACCAGTTCTCCACTGCTAAATGCCCATCGTCTGGCAAATCGCCGCAGGAAGACGTTGATGAAAGCCAACACGATGAGGGAGCACATGGGGGGCACGAGCAGGGAGAATATTACGTCGACCAGCACATCTGCCGCCCAGTAAGCGTTGATGGGCAGAAGTACCAGACTGATAAGCAGCGCCCGGAGAAACCGCAAGCGAGGCGTGAAGGTGATTGCCACCGGCGCTTCTTCCACCACAGGTTTTGCACGTTGTTCCAGCACTGCCATAGTGCCGTTAGGTTAAACTTGCGGGGAGAGATTTCCTTCTAATACTTTGTCAATGCTCCATCTTCTGGAGGGCGGTGCTCCCGCCGAGCCTTCTCCTCCCCGCCTGCGGGGAGGCAGGGTAGGGCTACCTGTTTCGGCTCACCGGCAGGTTCGCCCTCCAGAGGGGCAAAGCGAAGATTCACGTTGGACAGAGTACTAGAAAACGTCTCGTATGCGGGGGGAGGGCACAAATAAAACGGAGCGTGCCTCCCCGCCAATTCGTTGCCTGGAGAGATACGCTCCGCCGCATCTCGTAGAGTTTTTACTTGTCGCGTTTCATCGCACGTTCCGCTTGAATCTGCTGAAGCTCCTGTCCAGAAGGTGCGCTGCCTCCGCGTCCCGACCACCACCAGGCAAAACCCGCCAGCAGCACCACCGCAATGACCACCACGATAACCAGTGTGCGCGTGTTATTGTACGCCTCCCGCCTTATGGCAACGGCACGCGGTCACGTGCGATGTTCTCAGCGATCTGTCTGCAAGGCAAGCCAGCCCCGTAGAAGTTGCCCGGGCGCCTGCTGATCTCGTTCACATCCGCACAGTAGAGCTTGATGTTATCCCCGTTCTCCGGCATGATGGTAAAGGAGTCGCCATCTGCGAGAGCATTTTGCCTACCCATATCTCGCCAGGGACACCGGGTTGTGTCGTGGGCACCTCGAAGATGCCCAGTCCGTTCCAGTAGGAGTACAGCCCAAAGTTAGGTGCGTAGCCAGACAGCGACCTGTCGGGTCAATCCACTTCACACAGTTGAAGTTGTTGCGCGAGGGACAATAGAAGATGTTGCGGTTCTTGATGTACGGCTGAAGCAGCACTTGCGCTGCGGTATTGTCGTCGAAGTTGGGACCGTCCGCGTTGTTCTGCGACATAAAGCGCTCGTCGTAGTCCTGCGCGTACATCGTGAGCATTGTCAGACGTGCGACATACGTGTAAAATATTCTCGTGCGATTACAGGAAGGAGGAACAATATGCCCAAAGAAGGCATTACGCCCCGTTCACAGGATTACTCACAATGGTATCTGGACATTGTGGAGAAGGCGGAACTGGCGGACTATTCTGCCGTGCGTGGCTGTATGGTGATTCGCCCGCATGGCTACGCGATATGGGAGCTGATTCAGCGGGAGCTGGATCAGCGCATTAAGGCGACCGGACACGTTAACGCCTACTTCCCGCTGTTCATCCCCCTGAGCTTCCTGCAGAAAGAGGCGGAGCACGTAGAGGGCTTTGCGCCAGAGGTGGCGGTGGTCACACACGGCGGTGGGGAGCAGCTTGCCGAGCCGCTAGTGGTGCGTCCAACCTCGGAAGCGATTATCGGCAACAGCTTCGCCAAGTGGATCAAATCGTGGCGCGACCTGCCTCTGCTGATGAACCAGTGGGCGAACGTGGTGCGCTGGGAGATGCGCACGCGCCCCTTCCTGCGAACGCTGGAGTTTCTCTGGCAGGAGGGACACACCGCACACGCCACCGAACAGGAGGCGGAAGAAGAGACGCTGCGCATCCTGCATGAAGTGTACGCCGACTTTGCCGAGAAGGTGATGGCGATACCTGTGCTGCGCGGACGCAAGACAGAAAAAGAGAAATTCGCGGGTGCGCTGCGCACGTACGCTATCGAGGCGATGATGCAGGATGGACGTGCTCTGCAGGCGGGAACCTCGCACAACCTGGGGCAGAACTTCGCCAGGGCATTTGAGATTATGTACCAGACGCCCGACAACCGGCAGGAGTACGTGTGGACGACCTCGTGGGGTGTGTCTACGCGGCTGATCGGCGCGCTCATCATGGCGCACTCTGACGACGAGGGGCTGGTGCTACCGCCGAAACTGGCGCCTATTCAGGTCGTCATAGTGCCCATCTACAAGAGCGATGCCGAGCGTTCAGCGGTGCTGGAATGTTCGCATCGGCTGAAAGGGCAGCTGGCGGAGCGCTTCCGCGTGAAGCTGGACGACCGCGACGAGGTCACGCCCGGCTTCAAGTTCAATGAGTGGGAGGTGCGCGGAGTGCCTGTGCGCGTGGAGGTCGGACCGCGCGATGTGCAGCAGGGTACCGTTGCGCTGGCACGGCGCGACATCCCGGGGCGAGAAGGCAAGAGCTTTGTGCCGCAGGAAGGACTGGCGGAGCAGGTCAACCAGCTGCTGGATGCCATTCAGCAGAGCCTGTACGACCGCGCCCTGCGTTTCCGCGAGGAGCATACCGTCGAGGTGAGCACCTACGACGAGTTGAAAGAGGCGGTAGAGACCGGCTTCGCGCGAGCATACTGGGCAGGCAGCCGTGAAGATGAAGACCGTGTGCAGGCAGAAACTCGCGCGACGATTCGCGTCATCCCCTTCGAGCAACCCGAAAAGGCGGGCAAGTGCATCCTGACCGGCAAGGAGACCACCCAGCAGGTCATTTTCGCACGGGCGTATTGAGCCGGACTCCCTCTCCAGTGTGTCGGGAGGGGGGCACGCCCTCCAAGCGCATGCCGATACCGACGGCAAACGGGTGCCGCTGGGGCAGGGTCGTGCCTCCGCGCATTTCGTTGGCAGGCAGGGTATAATGAGAGACAAACATGACGTGCGAGGTTCCCCCATGAGCCATGCTGTAGCCGGTCACTCGACCATGACCATAGAACATATTGCGGACAAGGTGTATCGTGGTGAACCGTTGACTTTTGAGGACGGTGTGTGGCTGTTCCGCTATCCTCGCCTGCCCGAGATGGCTGCGCTCGCGAATGCTGTGCGGGAGCGTATTCACCCGAACCGCGTCGTCACCTACGTCGTCGGACGCATTATCAACTACACCAACGTGTGCTGGGTACGGTGCAAGTTCTGCTCCTTCTATCGCGTGCCGGGCAGCGCGGAGGGCTACACGCTCTCGATGGAGGAGATTTTCGCCAAGATTCAGGAGCTGGTGGACAAAGGCGGAGTAGAAGTGCTGATGCAGGGCGGTTTGAATCCTCGCCTGAAGATAGACTATTATGAAACCCTCTTCTCTGCCATCCGCGAGCGGTTTCCACAGGTCATCATCCACGCGCTCTCTCCCACAGAGATTATCTACATCGCCCACATCTCTCGCCTCAGTATCGAGCAGACGCTACGCAGACTACAGCAGTCAGGGTTGCAATCCATCCCTGGCGGAGGAGGCGAGATACTGGTGGATCGCGTGCGCCGACAGATTGCCCCTTACAAGCACACGGTGGACGAGTGGCTGGATTGTATGCGTATCGCACACGGGTTGGGAATCTACAGCACCGCGACCATGATGTTCGGACACGTGGAGACGATAGAGGACCGTGTGGAGCACCTGCTGCGTATCCGCGAACTGCAGGCAGAGACGGGAGGTTTCCGTGCCTTTATCGCGTGGAACTTCCAGCCGGAAGAGACCGAACTACCCCACATCCGAAAGGCGACAGGATACGACTATCTGCGTACGGTGGCAGTGGCACGCCTGATGTTACACAACGTGCCCAACCTGCAGGCGTCTATTCTGACGCAAGGTCCGAAGATTACGCAGATTGCGCTGGGCTATGGCATCAACGACCTCGGCTCCACAATGATTGAAGAGAACGTCGTCTCGGCAGCAGGAAGCAAGTTTATCTCGACCGCCGCCGAGATGGAACGGCTCATCCGCGACGCGGGCTATGAACCCCGTCGCCGCAACACGCGGTATGAGCTGCTGGAGTAGGAAAGAGAGAGCTGAAAGGCTCTCGCTCCCTTTCAGCCATTCCTCGCTCACCGAAGGGCGAGGTCTCGTCCAATAGCCCATGCATCGTCCCCAAGCGCCCAGTGACGCAGGAGTGCAAAGGCACGGAGTCGAAAAGGAACACAGAGTAAAGGGGGGGACCGTCACCATGGTAGAGCAAGGATATCCGACCAGACCGCTGTCGGCGAAGAAACCGGTGCGACTGATTTTCGTAGGAGGCTTTCTGGGTGCGGGCAAAACCACCGCGATGGGTGCACTGGCACGCCGATTGCTGCAGGACGGTTTAAATGTGGGGTTGGTCACCAACGACCACGCCGAGGAGATGGTGGACGCTGCGCTGGTGCGACAATTCGGCATGCCAGTCGCAGAGGTCGCCGGTGGTTGCTTTGGTTGCGAGTTGAACGACCTGCTCGACGCCACCGAGCGCGTGTTGACACAGGAACCGGACGTGCTCATCGCTGAACCTGTTGCCAGCTGCGCCGACACGGTAGCGACCGTGATTCAGCCTCTCAGGCAGTTCTACGGTAATCTTTTCCGCTTCTCGCCTTTTTCGGTGCTGATAGACCCGATGCGGCTGTATGAAATGCTGCTGGAGCAGCAACCGAGCGAGTTCGCGCAAAGCTTTGCCCCTCTTTTCCACCGCCAGCTGGAAGAGGCAGATATTCTGGTGCTGAACAAGGTGGACAAGATCTCTACGGAAGAGACACAGCGACTGGTGGACACCTTGCGCCAACACCACCCCGACAAGACCATCCTCACTATCTCCGCAAAGCGCGGCGACGGTGTGGAGGAATGGATGAACCTGGTCATGCAGGATGCTCCTGCCGGCTCACGGGTGCTGCAAAAAGCGGACTACAAGGTGTACGAGATCGGCGGTGCGCAGCTGGGCTGGCTCAATGCCTCGGTGCAGCTGGTTGGAGAACCGTTTTTCAGCACGCGAGAGTACGCGCAACTGCTGCTGCGGCGGTTGCGCGACGCGGCTGTGGCTCGCGGCAGCGAAGTACTGCACATCAAACTCGCGCTCCACTGTCAGGGGCGTGCCATGGGCGCAAGCTTGCTCAGTACCGACACTGAACCGGTGCTTGGCGGCGAGGACCTGGGTGATGTGCGTCAAGCGATGCTGGTGTTGAACGCGCGACTGGGCATCGACCCGCCGACGCTGGGAGGCATTGCTGCGCAGGCTATTTATGACGTGGCGAAAGCGTTGCGCGTGGACGCGGAGATATTGCGGTTGCATACGGTAAAGCCTTCCGTGCCCTGCCCGGCGTTCAGGATGTGCAACCCGATATAGAAGGGGAGAAGCGGTGTATGTCCCGCACGGTGTTGAGGGCTCGTTTGACATGCGGGAAAAACGTCTTTGGGAGCGGCTGGATGACGAAGAACGCCAAGTGGTTGCGGCGATAGAAGGAGGTGCGTGGTGAGGCGCATCTCGTTCCTGTCTGTGACCTTGCTGCTGTGGAGTATGAGCGCTGTGGCTTTTTCGCAACCGGGAGCAGGTGCCTTCTTACAGCGCAAAGGCAGCCAGCTGATACTTCATGGCAAGCCATTGCGTCTGGTGTCGGTCAACAAGTTCGACCTCTTTCTGCGCTTCCTCGAAGGAGGGGAGGCAAAGCAGCAGGCGGTACAAGCCATCGAGGAGGCGGCAAAGTATGGCTTCTCCGTGATCCGCTTCGCGGGCGTGGGCTTCTATCCTTCCCACATGCGCCACTGGGCGAACGAAAAGGTGTACTGGGGTGCTTTCGACGAACTGGTTCAAACCGCGAAGCAGCACGGTGTGCGCCTGATACCGGTCATCCACTGGAACCTCTACCTTTTTCCTGATATGGCAAACGAGTGCGTGCAGGACATGCTCACCAACCCCGATTCGCGCTCGCGTCAGTACCTGTGGCTGTATACCTATCAGCTGGTCTCGCGCTACAAAAACGAGCCGACAGTGCTTTTCTGGGAGCTGACGAACGAGATGAACCTGGGCGCAGACCTGGAGTTCCTGTCCCCCTACGGCAGGAGCGACCTGAACCCGGTGCACGAAGGTACGGCGTATATGCGCCTGCGCCGCGACCACTTCACTACCGAACAGATGATCCCGTTCCTCAAAGAGTGGGCAACGTTTATCAAACAGATAGACCCCAACCATCTCATCAGCTCGGGGTTTTCGGCACCACGCCCCGCGGCACAGCACCTGAGACGGGCGGGAGGTAAAGGCGACTGGACGGAAGATAGCGAGCAGGAGATGGAGACCTATCTGCGGGACACCCATCCCGACCCGATAGACCTGCTCAGCATTCATTTCTATCGCGGTCACGATAACCTGCGCTTCGGCAATAAGGAAGAAGATTCGGCGCAGGCACTGATTGCCTTCCAGCGTGCCGCACAGCGTATCGGCAAACCACTGTACATTGGCGAGACAGGGGACGACTATGCCCAGCGTCCGGGTGCGCCCTTTCTGCAAAAGGTGTTAGAACAGGTGAAGAAGCTGGATATCCCCCTCACCCTGATATGGAACTGGATGAGTCCCGGTGACCCGTACGATGTGAACCCCGAGCGCACCCCACAGGTGGTGCAGATGATGCGCGAAGCGAACGGTCGGTAGCCTTGCAAGCAGGATTATCCCGTTCGAGTTGTGAAATGGCTCAGGGGAAACAAAACGGTTGAGGGCACCATGGGAAAGAGATCGCAGTTTCGACTGGACTGGTCACTGATGAGGCGGCTGATTTTCGGGTCGCCTCTCTCCACCGAGCAGTTAGCCCATCAACGGTTACCCAAGATACTGGCGTTGCCCATTTTCGCGTCGGATGCTCTGTCCTCTACGGCATACGCCACGCAGGCGATATTGCTCAACCTGCTCCTCGCGGGTCCGCATGTTCTGCATCTCACGGTACCCATCTCTCTCGCCATCGTGGTATTGCTGTGGATTGTGGTGATTTCTTACACGCAAACAGTACATGCTTATCCACAGGGTGGCGGCACATATATCGTGTCGCGCGAGAATCTGGGCATCAACTGGGGACTGCTGGCAGCTGCCGCCATTCTCACGGACTACGTACTGACTGTGGCAGTAAGCATCACATCCGGTGTGCAGCAAATCACTTCGTTCTTCACCAACCTTGCTCCCTACCAGACGGAACTGGCAATCGCGGCGATATGGTTCCTGACCATGGCGAACCTGCGAGGTGCGAAGGAAAGCGGGATGCTATTCGCCATTCCCACCTACTTTTTTGTCCTCACGATGCTGGGAACGGTAGCGGTGGGGGTTTTGGGTCCGCTGTTTGGGTATCACCCACGCCCATACCAGCCGCCCCCTCAGCAGACGGCTGAGCAGGCTGTGCACGTACTGTCGCTGGGACTGATTCTGCGAGCTTTTGCTTCCGGTTGTGCAGCCATGACCGGTATCGAGGCTGTTGCGGACGGCGTGCAGGCGTTTCGCCCCCCGGAAAGCAAAAACGCGGCACAGACGTTGGTCGCTATGGGCGCCATCCTGAGCACCATCTTTTTGGGTATTTCGTATATCGCGCAGAAATACCATATCGTGTACTACGGACACGGAGCGCACGGCACAGACGCCAGCGCCGAATCGGTTATCTCTATGTTAGCCAGAGTAGTATTCCATGACGACCCGCTTCCACGAGGGATTATCCTGTTTGCGACCGCTATCATTCTGGTGCTTGCGGCAAACACCGCGTATGCAGACTTCCCGCGCCTGAGCTCCATCCTCGCACGACATGGGTACATGCCCCGCCAGCTGGCGAATCTCGGTGACCGTCTGGTGTTCTCGAACGGCATCATCCTGCTGGCGGTGTTCGTGTCTATCCTAGTTGTGGCGTTCGGCGGCAATGTAGACCGGTTGATCCCGCTGTACGCACTGGGCGTCTTCACCGCATTCACCCTGTCGCAGGCAGGCATGGTGAGACACTGGCTCCAACAGAAGGGTAAGGGCTGGCAGTGGAAAGTGGTGGTGAACGGCATCGGGGCGGTCACGACCGGCATCGTCTTGCTGGTTATCATCGTGGAGAAGGGACCACAGGGGGCGTGGCTCGTACTGGTGGTCATCCCGATACTGATGTGGATGTTTACGCAGGTGAACCGGCACTACCAAAAGGTGCGTGCTCGTCTGACCCTCATCGGATATGAACCGCAGCCACTGCCACCGCATACGGTGCTGGTGCTGGTACCGGACGTGCATCGGGGGGTGATCCCTGCGCTGGAGTATGCGCGTGAAATCTCGAAGGACCACCGGGCGGTTCACATCGAGATTAACCCTGTGGATACCCAGCGTCTCAAAGAGCGTTGGGAACAATGGGGCGGAGATATGCCGCTGGTCATTATCGAGTCGCCCTATCGTTCGTTGATTGGTCCACTGGTGGAGTATGTCAGGCAGGTGAGACAGGACCACCCCCGACACCTGATTACGGTGGTGCTGCCGGAGTTTGTGGTCACGAAGTGGTGGGAGCGTGTGTTGCATAACAACTCTGCGTTCCTCATTAAGCTCGCGCTGGGCAACGTGCGCGATGTGGTGATTACTAACGTGCGGTATTATCTGGACTGACATGAGAAAACCTGTCCTTCTCCTGTGGCGCAAGACTGCTGCCTCCTACCGTCAGGTGCTGGCTCCATTGTCATTTCTGGTGTTGCTGGGGTTATTCCTCAGCACGCAGACGCCTGCCTTCCTCACCTGGGGGAACCTGCGCACGGTGGCGATACAGACCGTCGCGGTGGCGATACTGGCGATTGGCGAGACGGTGGTGATTATCTCCGGCGGGATTGACCTGTCGGTGGGGGCAGTGCTGGCGCTGAGCGGGGTCACGGCGGTATACGCTATGAGGGACATGGGCGCACCTGCGTGGGCAGGCGTGCTGATCGGTCTGGCAACGGGTGCGGTGTGTGGGCTGTTTAACGGACTGGTGACCACGCGCTTGCGGATGCCTGCCTTTGTGGTCACGCTGGGTATGCTGGGCATGGCGAGCGGAGCGGCGTTGCTGATTAGCGGAGGCGTGTCGCTGACGGGCATTGCGCCCGGCTTCGAGCGTCTGGGCAAGGAATGGTCGTTGTGGGTGCTGCTGGTGGTGGCGTTGGGCTTTCACCTGCTGTTGAGTTTCACCAAATTGGGACGATACTGTTACGCCATCGGTGGCAATGCGGAGGCGGCACGCCTGTCGGGAGTGTCGCTGGTTCGTTACCAGAGTGCGTATTTCGTGCTGTGCGGGTTGTGTGCGGGGCTAGCAGGTGTTCTTCAAGCCAGTCGGGCAACGGTAGCCCAGCCGACTGCAGGCAAAGGTTGGGAGCTGGATGCCATTGCTGCGGCGGTCATCGGTGGCACCAGCCTGATGGGCGGACAGGGGAGCATTGTGGGCACGTTGCTGGGCGCGTTCCTGATGGCAATCATCCGCAACGGCTGCAACCTGCTGAACGTGGAGGTGGAGTGGCAGCAGGTGTTGATCGGCGCGATGGTGATTGTGGCGGTGTTTTATGACCGCTGGCAGCGCGGGCGCAGGTAGTTTCCCCCGCGCTTTGTGCTAAAATGATAGCGTGAACGACACGCTGAGCGAGAAACTCCAGACACTTCCTGCCCTACCGGGCGTGTACCTTTTCAAGGATGCGCAGGGGAACGTGCTTTATGTGGGCAAGGCGATTTCCCTGCGCTCGCGGGTGCGTTCGTACTTCCATAAGAGCGCGGAACTCTCCATCAAGACCCGCCGCCTGGTAGAGAAGATTGCAGACCTGGAATGGATAGTCACCGACACCGAGCTGGAAGCGCTGGTGCTGGAGTGCAACCTGATTAAGCGTTACCGCCCGCCGTACAATATCCGCCTGCGTGATGATAAGCAGTACCCTTTTCTCTGCCTGACCACCTCCGAGCCGTTTCCCCGCCTGATGCTGGCGCGTCGCGCCAAAAACGATGGCAACCGCTACTTCGGTCCTTATTCCGGCAGCCGACCGGTGTATCAGACCATTCATCTGCTGAACCGTCTCTTCCCGCTGGTGACATGTGGTGAGGCGTTCACCGGTGATCCAGTGCGCAAGCCTTGCCTGTATTATCACATGGGCAAATGCCCTGCCCCCTGTGCCGGTCTCGCCGATAGGGAGCGTTACCGCGAAACGGTGCGCGAGGTGGAGATGTTCCTGAGCGGCAAGCACGAGAAGCTGCTCAAGGGGCTTTACAAACAGATGGAGGAGGCGGCGGAGAGGCTGGAGTTCGAGCGTGCTGCCGCCTTGCGAGACCAGATACGTGCCGTGGAGCAGGTTATCCTGCAGCAGAAGGTAGTCTCCACCGATATGGTAGACCGTGACGTGCTGGCATACGCAGCGGACGAACAGCGTGCCCTGGTGCAGCTCTTCTTTATTCGCGGAGGCAAACTGATAGGACAGCAGCACTTCTTCCTGGATGGCGCGAGTGGCGAGGACCAGCGTGCGGCTTTGCAGGAGTTCCTCAAGCAGTACTATGACCAGGCGCAGGACGTGCCCGGTGAAATCCTGCTGCCTGCACCCATTGAGGAAGCGCATATCATTGAGCAGTGGCTGAGGCAAAAGAAAGGAAAACGGGTGGAACTGCATACTCCCCAGCGGGGAAGCAAAAAGAGGCTGCTGGAGATGGCGTTGACCAATGCCGAGCTCGCCCTGGAGCAGGCGCGCCAGCAGTGGTTGCAAAAGAAGGCACAACAGGAAGCGGTACTGCTCGCTCTGCAAGAGGCTCTGGGTTTGCAGACGCTGCCCCGCCGTATCGAGGCATACGATATCTCCAACATTCAGGGTTACGCGCCGGTGGGGGTGATGGTGGTGCTGAAAGAGGGGAAACCCTCCAAAAGCGACTACCGTCGCTTTAGCATCAAGTACCTTCCCGAAACGCCGAACGACTTCGCCATGATGAAGGAGGTAGTGACCCGGCGTCTGCAGGAGGCACAGAAGGGGAACCCCAAGTTCACTGAGCTGCCCCATCTGATGCTGATCGACGGCGGCAAGGGACAGCTGAACGCTGCGCTGGAGGCGATGCGTGAGGTGGGTGTGCAGGTTCCCGCTATTGGTCTGGCGAAACGATTTGAAGAGGTCTATCTGCCCGGTCGCTCGGAGCCGTTGATTTTGCCCAAAGATTCGCCTGCGCTGCACCTGTTGCAGGCGGTGCGTGACGAGGCTCACCGCTTTGCCGTGGAGTATCACCGGAAGGTTCGCCTCCAGCGCAGTACCTCATCGGTGCTGGACGAGATCCCGGGCGTGGGTCCCAAACGCAAGCAAGTGCTGCTGAAGCACTTCGGCTCGGTGAAACGTTTGAAAGCGGCGAGTGTCGAAGAGATTGCAGCTGTGCCCTCTATCCCACGCTCTCTGGCACAGACGATTTATACCGAGCTGCACAAGGAGGAGTAAAGGTGGTTGGGTTGATATTGCGCTGGGTTGCCAACGCTGTGGCGTTGTTGCTGACCGTATGGCTGGGCAAGATACTGGGGTTGGGTCTCTACGTGAGCGGCTTCTGGGGTGCGATGATCGCCGCGCTGGTCATCGGGTTGATTAATGCCTTTATCCGGCCCATCGTGGTCATGCTCACCCTGCCGCTCAACTGTCTGACCTTCGGGCTGTTTAGCCTGGTGATAAACGCCTTCCTGTTCTGGCTGGCGGGGGAGTTGCTGACAGAGTTTGATGTGAAAGGTCCTGTGGCTGCGCTCTTCGGCTCTATCGTGATGAGCTTCTTCAGCAGCGTCCTCAGCCACACCGTCGCCCCGGAAAAGCACAAGTAGTGGTGTGGAACAATATGGATGGCTTCCATTTGGCGGGAGGGTCACGCACCGTCGTGACCACGCGGTGACTGGCGTCGTACAGGAGAAACCGCATGAAAAGCGAACGCTGGGTATTAATTACCGGTATGTCGGGGTCGGGGAAGACGCTGGTTTCCCACGTCTTCGAGGACCTGGGCTATTTTTGCGTGGATAACCTTCCACCTCGCCTGCTACCCATGCTAGTGGAGTTGAGCCGGGAGCATCCCCAACAGATGCAGCACGTCGCGCTGGTCATCGATACCCGCTGTGGCGAGATGTTTGCAGAAACCTTGCCCAACGTGCGCTGCGTGGCGGAGCAAGGAGTGCCCATCCAGATACTTTTTCTGGACTGCAGCGACGAGATCCTGGTGCAGCGCTTCAAGGAGACCCGTCGCAAGCATCCCCTGTTCCACGAGCACCCTACCATCCTGCAGAGCATTCGGGCGGAGCGCAGTCTGCTAGAGGAGGTCAGGGCGAGCGCGGACAGGGTGATAGATACCTCTGCGCTGGCGCCGCACGAGCTGCGCGCTATTATCGAAGCCGAATACGGCATCATGGAGCGCAAGGCGGGTATCGCGGTGAACGTGGTGTCCTTCGGCTTCAAGTATGGCATCCCGCCGGAGGCAGACCTGGTGTTTGACGTGCGCTTTCTGGCGAACCCGCACTACATCCCACACCTGCGCCCGCTGGATGGACGCGATGCACCCATCCGCAACTACGTGCTCGCTGACCCGCTGGCAGGACAGTTCATCCATCAACTGCAAGGGCTTATTGAGTTCACGTTACCCCAGTATATCCGCGAGGGTAAGGCATACCTGACTATCGCTATCGGCTGTACGGGAGGACGGCACCGGTCGGTGGTGATTGCCGAGCAGGTGTTGCAGTTTCTGAAGGAGAAGGGTTATCGGGTCAACATTCAGCATCGGGATGTGCGACAGCAGCCGCAGCCGATGCCCGAAACGGAGTGAACACGGATGCGTCTGGAGCGAAGCTGGCTTCAACTGCTGGAGATGCCCAGCGCGCGCTGGCTGATGCCGGGCATGTTGATTAAGCGCTGGCTGGTGCTGGCGATGCTGGGCACGGTGGTCATGTTTGGGGGGCTGCTGATCCTTATCGATGTGCGCTTTCCCGAACTGCTGACCTGGCTGCATCGCAACGTGCAGGAAGCCTCGCGCCAGTTCGGACCGGAAGCACAGGGAAAGCTGACATGGACGCTGTTAGGAACGGGCATCACGCTGCTGGGGATGGCGATCAGCCTGATTGCGGTCAGGGGACTGGTGCGCACTGTTGCCTGTGCGATAGACCCCTCGGCGGGACGACGCCTGGCACACGTGATTTACAACCGCCGCAACCTGCAACTCGGTCCGCAACTGGTGGCTGTTGGCGGAGGAACGGGGTTGTCCACATTGCTGAGAGGTCTGAAACAGTACTCCAGCAATGTCACGGCTATCGTGACCGTCACGGATGACGGGGGCAGTTCGGGCAGGCTGACGGAGCAGTTTGGCGTGTTGCCGCCGGGCGACATTCGTAACTGCCTGGTTGCCCTTGCCGACGCCGAGCCTATCATGACCGAGCTGTTTCAGTATCGCTTTCGCGGCAGCGAGGGGCTGGGAGGACACAGCTTTGGTAACCTGCTGATCGTCGCCATGACCAATATCACCGGCGATTTCGAGCGCGCCATCCGCGAAACCAGCAAGGTTCTGGCGATACGCGGGCGTGTGTTGCCCTCCACGTTAGACCATGTGCGTTTACGGGCGAAGATGGAGGATGGTTCCTTCATCGAGGGTGAGACGGCGATTGCCAGTTCACCTCTCAAAATCCGCCAGATGATGCTGACCCCTCCCGGTGCCCGCCCGCTGGACGAAGCGCTGCAGGCTATCCGCGAGGCAGACGTGATCGTGCTCGGACCGGGCAGTGTGTTTACCAGCGTGATACCGAACCTGCTCGTCGAAGGGATTGCCGACGCTATTCGCCACAGCCATGCTCTGCGTGTATACGTATGCAATGTGATGACCCAACCCGGAGAGACGGACGGGTTCACCGCCAGCGACCACGTACGTGCCATCGAGGCGCACTGCCCTCCCCGCCTGTTTGACTATGTGCTGGTGAACACCACGCGCCCATCGCCGGAGCTGCTCGAACGGTATCGCCAGTCGGGAGCGGAGTTCGTGGAACCCGATATCGACCGCATTCGCGCCATGGGCTATCGTACCGTTGCAGGCGACTTCATCAGCCAGACCGATGTGGTGCGTCACGACCCTTACAAGCTAGCGGACGCTATCATGCACCTGCTCAGTCGCAAGAAGTGACTCGCGTGACGCCGCAGGGATACGCTGCACCGCCATCAGCGAGAGAAACACTACCCCAAAGCCTATCCAGAACGGAATGCGATAATCGTTGAGCGTTTTCCACAGCACGCCTCCGAGCACCGGCATCACCACTGCCGCCACGTGGTTCATCGTGGTGCCCATCGCCAGGCTGGGGGTCAAGTCGCCCTGGCGCACGATGCGGTTCAGGAAGACCGTGATACCCATGCTGAAGGCGAACAGCACGCTGTCGGTCATAAACAACAGATAGAGCAGATGTACATCCTTGAGGGTGGCATATCCGGCGAACACGCAGGCGATACAGATATAGTACAGCGTCAGCATCCGTCGCTCGCCGAAGCGGTCTATCAGACGCCCTGCCGTTGGCGCGGCCACTGTGCCCAGCGCAGCGTTGAGAAAAGCCAGTGAAAGCATCGTTTGCACCGGCGTGTTATACACCAGTATCAGCACGTAGGAGGCGAAGGTGCTGAATATCTGACGCCGACAGCCTTCCAGAAAGGTGAGCATATAGTACAGACTATACTCTCGGCGCAGGATAATCGGCTGGCGCTGCCCACTGGCGGCGTGTGCAGAGAGCAGAAAAGCCAGCACTCCGGCACAGGCGATCATCAGACCAGCGATGAAGAACATCGTTGGATAGTCGAGGTACGTTTTGAAAAGCCGCGCCGAGCCGAGAGCAATCAACACTGCTACGGAACCAATCGCGCTCATCCGCCCCAGATGCCTGCCGCCTTCACGTCCACCAGCCAGTGCCAGTGTGATAGAAGGCGATACCGACGACCAGAGGTGGAAACCGGTAGACCAGAACACGTTGATAGCGACCAGCGTCCAGTAGTCGCCGGCGACACCCGTTGCGCCAATGCCGAGTGCGCATACCAGCAGCGCCAATCCTGCCAGCCTTGGCTCTGCGAACGCTACCAGCGTGCCCGCAATAGGAGCGGTCAGTAGACCTGGCACTTCGCGCAGCGATTCCAGCACGCCCAGCTGCGACGGGGAGACATGCAGCACCTCACGAATGAAGTTCTGGAAGATGCCGTTGTATACGGCAAAGCCGAAGGCGAAACAGAAGGTGAGGGCGCCAAATAAGCCCCAATCACGCCGTATAGAGGACTGTTCTGCCTGTGAAGAGAGCATCTCGCTCTTAAGTTTCCCTACCAGCAGGGTGTTTTCCTTTAGATCTCCAGCGCTCGACGTACCGCGTCCATCTCTGGCGGAACATGCACGGGCACGATGCGGGATGCCTCTAACGCTGTATCGGGGTCTTTCAAACCGTGTCCGGTGAGGGTGACGGTGACGACAGCGGGCTCCTGGAAGTAGCCCCGTTGCGCCAGTTTGCGCAGTCCCGCGATGGGAGCCACGGAGGCGGGTTCTGCAAACACCCCTTCCAGCGCCGCTACCATACGGTACGCTTCCAGGATCTCCTCATCGGTGACTTTCTCAATCAGTCCGCCTGACTCATCGCGCGCGGCGATGGCTTCTTTCCAGCTGGCGGGGTTGCCAATGCGGATGGCAGTGGCAACGGTTTCGGGATGTTCGATGACCCGTCCTTCCACCAGTGGTGCAGCGCCCGCTGCCTGAAACCCCAGCATTCGGGGCAGGCGGGTGGTTTTGCCGTGCAGATAGTACTCCTTGTAGCCCTGCCAGTAGGCAACGATATTACGGGCGTTGCCAACAGGTATCGCGTGGTAGTGGGGCGCATCGCCCAGCTCATCGCAAATCTCGAAAGCGGCGGTCTTCTGTCCCTCTCCGCGGTAGGGGTTCACCGAATTGACGATGGTCATCGGGTATTCGGCGGCGACCTGCCGTACTGTCTCTAAGGCGGCGTCGAAGTTACCATCGACAGCGATCACTTTTGCACCGTGCATCAGCGCCTGGGTGAGTTTTCCCAAAGCCACCTTGCCCGATGGCAGCAGCACGTAACAGCGCATGCCCGCGCGGGCAGCATACGCGGCGGCGGAGGCGGAAGTGTTTCCCGTCGAAGCGCAGATGACCGCCTGCACGCCCTCTTCCGCTGCCTTGGAGATAGCCATCGTCATGCCCCGGTCTTTGAAAGAGCCGGTGGGGTTCGCGCCCTCGTATTTCAGATAAATCTGCAGATAGGGAGCAATAGCCTGTGCCAGACGCGGTGCGGGTATCAGCGGCGTCTCACCCTCCAGCAGAGTGATCACCGGGGTGCGCTCGGTCACGGGCAAAAAAGAACGATATCTGGCAATGATTCCTCGTCTCATACCGGAAGATTCTCTCGGTCGCTGGGGGAATCCTGCTGAGGGTGTTGGTGAGCCGGGTGGGATTCGAACCCACGACCCTCGCCTTAAAAGGGCGATGCTCTGCCTGCTGAGCTACCGGCTCAGACCGCTTTATTCTACCCCAATTTATGCCAGAAGTCAAATGGGCAACCCTGTGGGGTGTCGAACCTCAATCTGACAACCACTCTTTCCTCGCCTGCCCCATGTGTCCTTGCGAGCCGCAAACAGGAGCATCGCCCTCTCCGACAAGGCTCTGCCGCCTATGCTGCTGCCCCTGCCAGAGGCTCCAGCATCAGCGTCTCGGTCTCATCGTCGTAAGCGATGAGCTCGCCGTAACGACCCCACTCAATGATGGTGTTGAGCTGCTTCTCCGCTTCGGCGGGAGGCAGCTCCAGCTCCAGCGCCATGCGCACCACGTCACGCTTCAGACTCTGGTTCTCTGCAATCTGCAGCATGTTCATCAACCACTGGAAGATAGGCAGGCGGCGGATGCGCGTGGAGAAAATCTCCTTGCGCGTGAGGATGCTTGCCTCGCTGAAGGTCTCGCCCAGTGGGGTGAGCATCACGTCACCCTGTCCTACGCGCACGAAGCCCAGCAGCTCCGCGGTGTCAATCAGGCGCAGCACCAGGTCAGAGTCCGCGCCGAAGTCCTCCGTGAGCTGGTAGATGTCATAAGTGGGCTGCGACGACTCGGCAAGGTGCTCCAGCAAGCCCACCAGGTCGCTAATCTGTATCTGGGGAAGCCACCGGGTCACGCCCGGCTTACCCGGCGCAGTGCCCATCTCCACCGGCTCGGGCTGCGTTTGCCCGGCGAGGATGGCGTAAATCTGGTCAATCAGCTTCAGAAACTGCGGCGTTTTGCGGTGGCGGGGATGTGGCAGGTCCACGTTCACCTCGGCGATGACTCGTCCTGGCGAGGTGCCCATGATGACGAGCCGGTCTGCCATCTCCGCCGCCTCCTCGATATTGTGCGTCACCATCAGGATGGTCTTGGTGGGGATTTTGCCGTCCAGCCACAGCTCCAGCAGTTCGCCACGCAGCGCCTCGGAACTGAGCACATCCAGCGCGGAGAACGGCTCATCCAGACACAACAGTTCTGGCTCCACCGCCATCGCGCGCGCGAAGCCTACCTTCTGACGCATTCCGCCGGAGAGCTCGCGGGGATAGGCGTTTTCGAATCCGTCCAGACCCACGCGGTCCAGCAAGTCCAGAGCACGCGCCGTACGGATTTTGGGCGGCACTCCCCTCGCCTTCAGCGCAACCTCCACGTTCTCCTGAACCGACAGCCACGGGAACAGCGCAAAGGTCTGGAAGACGATGCTGGCGTGCGGATTGACCCCTCTCAGCTCCTGCCCGCGATAACGGATGACCCCTTCCGTCGGGCGTTGTAGACCGGTAATCAGGCGCAGTAGCGTGCTCTTGCCGCAACCGGACGGTCCCAGCAAGCACACAAACTCCCCTTCTCCAATGCTCAGGTTGATGTCCTGAACGGCGTAAAATCGCTTCCTGCCGGTGGCATACACCTGGCTCACATGTTCCAGTTCCACAAGTATTCGCCCATTGTTCATCTTTCACTCCATCCTGTAGCGTGATGCGGCGATTCGGTACAGGCGCCTCCAGAGCAAACGGTTCACCAGAACCACCGTCAAAATCATGGTGAGTGTAGACGCCAGCAACAGCGGGAAGTCGCCCTGCGCGGTACTGTATGCAATCAAGTCTCCCAGACCGTTGACCCGCAGTGTCTTCCCTCCAAACTCCACATATTCTGCAACGATGCTGGCGTTCCATGCGCCGCCGCTGGCGGTAATCGCGCCGGTAATCAGGTAAGGGAACAGCGCAGGCAGTATTAGCACCCTCCACTTCTGCCAGCGGTTCAGCCCTAATAGGGTAACGGTAAACCGCAGTTCCTGCGGGATAGACATGGTACCCGCAATCACGTTAAAGAGAAGATACCACTGCGTGCCGGTGAGCATCAACAGCACTGCTGCAAGGTTCAATCCGCCGGGCAGTTTCAGCAGCATCAACACGAACACCGGAAACAGCGCAGTAGCCGGAATGGAGGCGGCAATCTGCACCAGCGGCTGCAACCACGCTGCCAGACGGGCGTTCATGCCGATATACACTCCCAGCGGAACCGTCCAGCCAAAGGCGATAGCCAGCGCGACAAAAACCCGCAGCGCGGTCATGAATACGCCCTGCAGGATGTCCAGCCATTGCAACAGCTGCACCTGTGTGAGCAGGTGCAGGGCACGCAACGTGCCATAGCCTACCAGCAGCAACACGGTGGCGAAGAAAATCCGCCAGGCGATGTCCTCACGCTGGGGATGCTCAGAGACGTGTTGCTGGCGAAACGGCCAGACTCGCAGCGACCACGCATCTACTCTTTCCCCGACACGCTCCCAGAAAGCAGATATGCGCTCCGACAGCCTGGAGGTGCGCAAGATATCATAGAACCACGAGCTGGCGTGTGTTTCCTGCTCGATCATCTCCAGCTTGAACTTCTCGCTCCAGGCGACCAGCGGTCGCCATACCAGCTGGTCCAGCAATACAATCACCAGCACCAGAGTGCCCAGCCCCCACACGATGGCAACCACGTTACCCTGATGGGATGCCTCCCGCAGGTACGCTCCCAGACCGGGCAGCCTGTAGTCACGCTCGCCGACGGTGAATATCTCCGCCGCCATCAGGAAAAACCATCCGCCTGCCCAGCTCATCATGCTGTTCCAGATAAGTCCTATCGCGCCAAAGGGCAACTCCAGCTTGCGCATGCGCAGCCACCAGTTCATGCGGAACACATCCGCCGCCTCGCGCAGGTCTCGCGGCAGTGTGGTCAACGACTGGTACCACGAGAAGGTCATGTTCCACACCTGGCTGGTAAAAATGAGCACGATGGACGCCAGTTCTGCTGCCAGCCTCTCGTGCATGATCGCACTCAGTCCCAGCAACACCACCGGCAGGAAGGAGAGTATCGGCACGCTCTGCAGCACGTCCAGCGTGGGCAGCAGAATCTGTTCCGCCCGACGGCTGCGCGCTGCTGCGTAGCCGTATACCAGCGTAAACGCCAGTGAGAGCAGATACGCCGCCGCCATCCGCAGTACCGAACGCAGCGCATAGTACGGCAGCGCAGACGGCTCCAGGGTAATGCCCGGACCCTTCACCACCTCCGGCGCATGAAAACCAAAGTGCACCCCCATATAGAGCAACGCCGTGATGGTCAGCAAAACGAAGGCATCGCTCCACCGAAACTCCCGGGTAGTCTGTTTGAGTTCATAAATCGGCGATTTCAAGAAGTGCATGGGCAAAGGTTCCTTTCTCAGGTGGAACAATTGCTATTTCGGCTCACCAGAGGGTTCGCCCTCCCCCAGGGAAAGACATCCAGAAAAGCATAGAACGCTCTATGACCGGGCACTTCTCCTCTCATATTATACATGGCAGGAAGCAACAGGAACAGAGAAAAATCTGTATTGTCGCCTGTTATCGCCGGGATGCAACTTGGACCTGCTTCCGGTGGTCTGAGTAAAGGAAACCATGAGAGCCACACTGCTCATAGCTGCACTTGCCGCCATGTTGTGCGCCGTCACTACCTGGGCACAGCAACCCGCGCGCACTACTCCTGCATGGAAACAGCAGTTGGAGCGTGCCCGGCAAGCGTGGGAGAGAGGAGAGGGTGACCGCGCTCTGGAGGCGCTGGAGAAAGCGTTCGCCCTTGCGCCCAATAACCTCGCTCGCGCTCAAGTCGCCTTCCGCTATGCGGAGTGGTCACACCAGCTGGGCAGATACGCTACCGCCAAACGCTGGTATGAACGATGCTTGGCTCTTGCACCCTCAGGTTCCGACCTGATACGCCGGGCGCATGAGGGTATGGCGAAACTGCCGCCTACGGATATCCAGTATGACTACTACGACTACACTCGCCCGTATACTGAGCCTCCCCCTGTCCCGTCGCCCCCGCCGACGCCGGAAGCCGGGGTGAACTGGTTGACGCCGATGGTCTGGGTGTTTCTGGCGGTGCTGGTGGTACAAATGGTGATTCTACAGTGGGCAAGCGGATGGAACACCCGGGCTTTGTTCGCACAGGTTCTCCTGAGCCTTCTGCTCGCGGCAGGGGGAAGCATGATGCTCCCGCTGGGGGTGCTGCTGGCGGCACAGCAGTTCTCTCCCCAACCCGAAAGCTGGATAGCAGGCGTGCTCACCATCGGCAGCATCGCCTGCATGGTGTTCGCCGCGCGCACCTGGCAGCAGGGACAACTGTTGCGAAATACTCCCCTCACTCGTTTGCGCAGCGCCTCGCACGGGTTCGTGAAAGTGCGCGGGGTGGCTGAAGCCGCTTTCGGCGTGGTCACCAGCCAGGTAGGAAACATCTCCGGCATCTATATCCGGGAGATCTCCGAACGCTACGTCCGTCGCACGGAGCAGTACTATGACTCGCAGAGCAAGCGCTGGAGGACACGCACCGTCTACCGCTGGGAGACCATCTACAGCTCCTCCGATGGCGTGGACTTCGTGCTGGACGACGGCACAGGCAGGGCGGTGGTGGAGGTGAGCGGTGCAGAGTTCTACCCCGACCATCTGGCTCTGTTCTACAACTACCAGCCCGTTCGGTCGTTCCCCTGGTTCGCCAGTGTGGGGGACGTGCGCACGCACGTACATTTCATCCCGCCCAACGCTACGGTGACCGTCTGGGCGAGATACTACGAATACGACCTGCCCGGCACCGCCCGCGACGAAATGCGCCTGCAGTACGATCGCTTCCACAAGTGCATGGTAGTGCTGGAGGGGCAGGAGGGCAGGGTGTATACCGGTCGCACGGGCACCGGACTGGTGCTGGCGGTGCTGGGACTGTTGCTGTTGTTGGGCGTGGTGTTCATCCTGTTGGGTCCCAGCGCAGTGTTGGAGTATATTCATGAATCCCTGTCAGGAGGATAATGAACATGGTAACCGTTTCGACGTTAGCGATTGTGCTGTTCATCCTTGGAGGCGTGCTGGTGATATGGGTCATCGCCGCCTACAACAACCTGGTGAACCTGCGCGGGCAGGCACAGCGCGCGTGGGCGAACGTGGATGTGGTGCTCAAACAGCGATGGGACCTCATCCCGAACCTGGTGGAGACGGTGAAGGGCTACGCACAGCATGAGAAGCAGGTGCTGGAGCGTATCGCCGAACTGCGTGCGGTCGCGCTGGGTGCACAGGACCGCAAACAGCGCATTCAGGCGGAGCAAGAGGCCACGCGCCTGCTGGGCGACATCATCGTGTGGGGCGAGCAGTACCCCGAGCTCAAGGCGAACGAGAACTTCCTGCACCTGCAGCGCACCCTGGCGGACCTGGAAGAGCAGATCGCCGACCGTCGCGAGCTGTATAACGAGGCAGCGACCAACTACAACGTGTACCAGAAGACCTTCCCCGCCGTGCTGGTGGCGCAGAGCGTGTGGGCAGAAGAGATGCCCCTCTTTGAGGCGGCGCCGCAGGAAAGAGAGGTGCCGAAGGTGCAGTTTTAAGACACCCCCTTGACAAGCAACTCATTGTGTGCTATCTCATAATACTGGGGTGTAACTGGCAAACTGTGGGCTCCTGGACAACACGAAGGTGAAGGAGGTTCGCCATGGGCACACGAAGCACTGTGGTTCAGCACATGGTGGAAGGGAGTCTGGAGTCCCTGCTGTCCCTTGCCGAGCAAGCGTTGTGGAATGACACGTTGCGTCGTGCGGTGATGCGGCAACTGGAGAAGCGTGTGCTAGCGCATGTTCAAGAGAGTGCCAGCCCGAACCGCCCTCCGCAAGTCACCCGCGATAAGATGGACCTGATGCGTGCGCTGATTCGCTCCATTGACCGGGCGATGGAGCGCAAGCAGGTCTCCCGTACGGTCGTCCGACGGCTATTGCGTGCGCTGGTGGTGAACACCATCCTGCGCCAGAGCGAAGAGATTGAGTCTGCCGAGCGCAGCTTCAAGCAGCGGCATGAAGGACATGCCCCCCCGATCACCATGGTGCTCAGCCCCACGAAGGTGTGCAACCTGCACTGCATCGGCTGTTACGCCAACTCCAGTCAGGGAACCGTAGACAAGCTAGAGTGGGACATTGTGCACCGGATTGTCCATGAGGCGAAGACGCTGTGGGGCATGCGCTTCTTCACCATCTCGGGCGGCGAACCGCTGGCGTACCGCTCGCAGGGTAAGGGCATCCTGGACCTGTTTGCCGAGCATGAAGATTGCTTCTTCATGATGTACACCAACGGTACGCTCATTGACCAGCGCGTTGCCGAACAGATGGCGCAGGCGGGCAACATCGTTCCTGCTATCTCGGTGGAGGGTCTGGAAGAGCGTACCGATGCGCGGCGTGGCAAGGGCGTCTTCCGGCGCATTCTGAAGGGGATGGAGTACCTGCGGGAGGCGGGAGTGATTTTCGGCATCTCGCTCACTGCCACCCGTCACAACGCCGAGGAGATTTTGTCCGACGAGTTTGTAGACTTCTTCTTCGAGCAGCAGCAGGCGGTATTTGGCTGGCTGTTCCAGTACATGCCCATTGGGCGTGGCTATACGCTGGAGCTGTTGCCTACGCCCGAACAGCGCGTGTGGATGTGGCAGCGCACCTGGCAGCTGGTGCGTGAGCGACACATCATGCTGGCGGACTTCTGGAACTGCGGAACCGTCAGCGATGGCTGTATCGCCGCCGGGCGCGACGCGGGCTACCTGTACATCGACTGGAGCGGCAAGGTCATGCCCTGCGTGTTCGTGCCCTACTCGCCGGTGAACATTCACGACATCTATCGTCGGGGCGGCACGATAGACGACATCTATGACCTGCCCTACTTCCGCGCCATCCGGCAGTGGCAGTGGGACTACGGCTTCGGCAAGGAACGACCGGAGGAGCACGGCAACTGGCTCATCCCCTGCTCGATACGCGACCATCACCGCGATGGACGCGCGATGATCGAGCGATACCGTCCAGAGCCGGAGGATGAGTCTGCAGCCGATGCTCTGCGAGACCCCAGCTACTATCAGGGGCTGGTAGCCTATGATGAGAAGCTGCGGGAGAAGTTCGATCCCATCTGGCAACGGGAGTACCTGAGCGAAGTTCAAGGGGGCAAGAGCCGTTCTTGGAAGAGTTACACATCGAGCCAGCGGATGTCGTAGACGGTTTGACCGCCTTTATCCGCCAGGCGGTAGAGGATTTTCGACGGGAAGGAGTGGTTGTTGGGCTCAGCGGCGGCATCGACTCGTCGGTAGTGGCGGTACTCGCTGCCCGGGCTCTGGGAGCGGAGCGCGTGCTGGGGTTGATACTGCCGGAACGCGACAGTGCGCCCGAAAGCAAGCGACTGGCACTCCAGCTCGCCCGGAGCCTGGGTATTCGTTGTCAAACGGTGTGCCTCACGCTGCCACTGGCTGTGTTGGGAGCATATCGACTGGTTCCCCTGTGGCTGATACCCGGGCGCCGCCTGAAAGCGAACCTGATACTGCGCTACTACCGGCAGTTCCGCGAGACACTGCCCGAGGGGGAAACCCCCTTTTCTGCGGTGATGCTGGGCACGCGCGGGCTGAGCGGACCCTGGCTGAATCAAACGGTGGCTTACCATCGGGTAAAGGTTCGCCTGCGCACGACCGTGCTCTATTACTACGCCGAGCGGTATAACCTGCTGGTTGTCGGTACCGCAAACAAGACCGAGCTGGCAATCGGGTTCTGTGTGAAATACGGTGATGTCGCGGCGGACATCGCCCCGCTGGCTCATCTCTACAAAACACAGGTGCGTGCGCTCGCGGAGTACCTGGGCGTCCCCGAACCGATTATCCACCGTCCCCCCTCGCCAGACCTCCTGCCCGGTTTGACCGACGAGCTGGCGATAGGACTGGAATATACCACGCTGGACAGGGTGCTCTGGCGACTGGAGCAGGGGATGGATGCGGAAAGCATCGTTACAGAAGTCGGGCTTTCGCCAGCGCAGGTGCAGTACGTGCAAACCCTGGCCGAGCGTGCCCGGTACCTGCTGTTGCCTCCGCGCACCATGCATTGAGCCTTCTGTCACCACAACCCCTCTGAGCACAGTTAGTTTTATCGTTTGACAGAAATTTGCTGGAATGTTATAATGGAGCAACAATGCGCGGGACGCCGCGTGAGTGCAGAACTTCAGACCAGCGACCCGTTTCTGCTGCCCTGATGTAGCATGCAGGTGCACCACGCAGCGAAGCGTTCGCCAGGAGAGGGGGGTGCCCAACATGTTACGAACGTACGCTGACTGGTTACACCGCAATTTCTGCGCCGTTCCTACCTCTGTGGTTGCCGCCGCCGTGAAGGGCGGGATGGCGCTGGAGCGAGTAGCGGGGGAAGTGCGCACGGATCATGAGTACAGTGAGCTCGGGTTGCCACGCCACTCGCAGATGTGGCTGGTATCCGGCGAACATTGTCAGCAGATGCTCTCCCAGCCCGAGATACAGGAAGAGGTAGTGGTGGAAGCGGGCTTTGTTCTCTATCGTGACGGCGATGGGCGCGTCTGGTTAGGGATGGAACCTCGCGAGGCGGATCTGGAGATGCCTCTGGAGACCATGCTGGAGCGCCATGTCAAACCCCTGTTCCATATCCTGCATGGAGAAGAGGAGATCGCTAAGCTGGCGACGGTGGAATACCGCATCGTGCGCACTACGGATGACCGCCTGATGGAGCAACACTTGAATGAGCTGGTGTCGCATGGGTGGGAAATCACCCACTTTCAGGCGGTGATTATTCAGGAAACACGCTCCACGCTGTTCATCGCGCTGCTGCGCAAGAAGACGGAGTAGGACTACAGGTCGCCCATTGCGCGTAGCAGGCGAGCCTGCGCTAGAATATGCTCAGTTCGTGCTTCCAGCAGGCGGGTGCGCGCTTCGGTGAGAGCGGCAAGGGCATCCATTTGCTCCACAAAGGGAGCCTTGCCTTCCTGTACACGTAATGTCGCGACGCGATACGCTTCCTCTGCGTCTTTCAACGCAGCGTGGGCGGTAGCAAGGTTCGCAGCGGCGGTCTGGATATCCAGCCATGCCTGGCGTACCTCACTCTCTACCTGCAGCTGCAGGGCGCGCGCCATCGCAGCCTCTGCGTGCTCGCGGGCGACGGCTTCGCGTACTTGCGCCTGTAACTGCCCACCTGTCCAAATCGGTATGCTGAGCACCAGCGCCACCGTATAGCCCGACTGCGCTTTCATTTGCTGCCCCTTTCCCCAGTCCTGCGAAGCGGTCAAATACGCCTGCGGCAATAACGTCCCCTCAGCCGCCCGACGTTCTAACCTCGTCATGCGCAGGCGCGCCTGCTGGGATTGCAGTAAGGCGCGTCGTTGCAAGCCCCTCTTGACGGCTTCCTCCACCGTGTCGGGTACCGTGAGGACAGGTTGCTCCAGTTCGCGAGGCAGCTCTATCTCGCCGGTCGGCGATAAGCCGATACTCACCTGCAGGTCAATCAGGCTTTTGCGGAAGTCGCTGGTGGCTGTGGTCAACTCCTGCTTCGCTTCCGCCTCCGCCGCCCGACTGCGCAATACAAACGCCAGCGGTGCTTTGCCGATTTCATACATCTGCTCCATGATGCGCGTTTGCTCTTGCTGTGCTTCATAACGCTTCTTGGCTACCTCTACCAGATCCCCACGCAGCAACGCCTGCAAATAGCGCATGGTAACCTCCAGACGCACCTCCTGATGCATCTCCTGTACCTCGGCGGACATCGCTTCGGCTTCGGCGCGGGCAGCACGTGCCATCATTTGCAGCCGTCCGCCGGTGAACAGCGGCAGGGAAAGCTTTACTTGCGAAGAGGCGAAACTGTCGCGTGACGCCATGCGCATGGAGTCAGGCATTACTGCCGGTGCAGAGTTCAGCATGTTGTCTACCGTGCCCTGTGCCAGCCAGCCCGATACGGAGACCTGTGGCGACAGCATAGCAGACGTCGCCCGGGCGCGAGCGAACGACCCCTCCCGACGCGCCTGCACTGCCTGCAAGCGTGGGTTGTGCTTTTCTGCCAGCGACAGTGCTTCCTGCAGAGTCAGCGACTGTTGCGCCTGTGACGGCATAAACAACGCAAGTAGCAGTGTCGCTACTAAAAGGCTTCGATCACACACGATACACCTCCTCATTTTCTATAGACAATAGAATATTACGCATGTATTGTACGCGATGTATCCCCAAAGTTCAAGGGAACGATGGGCAGCGGAATCTGCCTGTTTGCTCACCACACCCGACACAACGACAGAGATGACCTACAGTTGGACATGTTTGCCGAGGAGGCTTTACGGCACCTGCAAGAGGGGCGCTACACAAAGCTGTGAGGCATCAGGCGCTGGCACGATTTTGGCAATAAACCTCCAGTCTATTCTCCATCTTGGTGTGCTGCGCGCGGATGCGCCTTCCGATACACCTCCTTGAGCCGCTCGCGGCTGACGTGGGTGTAAATCTGCGTGGTGGTCAGGTTGGCGTGTCCCAGCAGCTCCTGTACGGTGCGCAGGTCGGCTCCGCTATCCAGCAGATGCGTGGCGAACGAGTGGCGCAGGGAGTGCGGCGTGGGCTTGAATCCGCTGTTCAACTCCGGCGCGTAGCGGTCTATCACCCTGCGCACGCTGCGGTCGGTCAGGCGCGTCCCGCGTGCGTTCAGGAATAGCCAGCCTTCCTCCTGTGCCTTCCCCTTCGCCAGCAGTTGAGGACGAGCCCGGTGAAGATACTCGCTCAGCGCTTCCTGAGCCGCCCGCCCGAAGAGCACGATTCGCGCTTTGTTGCCCTTGCCGATGACCTGAATGGCGTTCTGGCTCCAGTCGATATCCTGCAGGCGCAGGCTGGTCAGCTCGCCCACTCGCATGCCGGTAGCGTAGAGCAGCTCTAAAATCGCGCGGTCGCGCACCGACAGCGGGTCCTCGCCAGCGGGGGCGGTGAGGAGCTGGTTCACCTGCTGGAGGGCGAGCACTTTGGGCAACTGCTGGTCGTGGCGGGGGGCGTGCACCGCCTGCGCAGGGTTGCTCGTGACGATGCCCCGATGCTGGAGGTATCTGAAGAACGCCCGCAGCGCGGCGATTTTACGCTCGATACTGCGAGGCGACATCGCCAGCCGGTGCAGCTCCGCCAGAAACGCTCGCACGGTAGCAGGTTGCACATCCTGCCAGCGCGTGTGGGGGTATTCTCGCTCCAGAAACTCTGCGAACTGCACGATGTCGCGCGAGTAGCCGCGCAGGGTGTTCTCGGAGGCGCGTCGACGATGCCGCAGGTCGGCGGCAAAGGCGTCGATCCATGCATACAGGTTATCGGCGGACAGCATCGAGAAACTCCCTCAGCGACCGTTGTGCCCGTTCCACTTTCGCGGCGATACGCGCCTGGCGGTCACGAACAGGCGGTTCTGGCTCCGGTAGCAAGCCGAAATTCGCGTTCATCGGCTGGAAGTCCTTGCCGGTGTAGTGGCTGATGTAGTCCAGCAGTGCGCCCATCATCGTATCGGGCGGCAACACCGCCGGAGACAGTCCCTTCGCCCATCTCGCCGCGTTCATGCCTGCAACGATACCGCACATTGCGCTCTCGATGTAGCCTTCCACACCTGTAATCTGCCCCGCGAAGAAGATGCCCGGGTCGGAGCGCAGCTGCAGGGTCGGCTCCAGCAGGGTAGGGGAGTGAATATAGGTGTTGCGGTGCATCACGCCGTAGCGCACGAACTCCGCGTTTTCCAGACCCGGAATCAGGCGGAACACGCGCTTCTGTTCGCCCCACTTCATGCGAGTCTGGCAACCGACCAGCCCGTACAACGTGCCCTGCAGATTCTCCTGACGCAGCTGCAACACCGCATAAGGGCGTTTGCCCGTGCGCGGGTCCACCAACCCCACCGGCTTGAAGCGGCTGAAGCGCAGCGCGTCTCTGCCTCGCGCCGCAATCTCTTCGATGGGCAAGCAGCCTTCGAAGTAGCGTGGCTCCTCGAAGTCATGCGGTGGTATGGTCTCCGCCGATAGCAGGGCGTCCACAAAAGCGTCGTACTGCTCGCGCGTCATGGGACAGTTCAGGTAGGCGGCGTCGCCCTTGCCGTAGCGGGAGGCGACAAAGATATGCTCCATGTTCAATGTCAGGGCGTCCACAATGGGCGCAACCGCGTCGTAGAAGTAGAGGCGTTGAGTGCCGGTGAGCCTGCTGATCGCCTGAGCCAGCGCGTCGGAGGTGAGCGGACCGGTGGCGAGGATAAGCGGGCGATCGGGGGGGATGTCGGTGACCTCTTCTCGCACGATTTCTATCAGTGGGTGAGATTGCAGCTTCTCTGTTACCGTTCGGGCGAACAGTTCACGGTCTACCGCCAGCGCCTCGCCTGCAGGCACAGCCACCTCTTGCGCGCATTCCAGCACCACCGAGCCAAACTGCCTCATCTCCCACTTCAGCAAGCCGGAAGCGGTAGTAATCAGGTTGGATTTGAAGGAGTTCGAGCAGACCGGCTCGGCGAGGTACGCGGTCTGATGTACTGGCGTCTGGCGCACCGGGCGCATCTCGTAAAGACGAACAGGCACGCCGGCGTTCGCCGCCGCCCACGCCGCTTCCGAACCCGCAAAGCCGCCTCCAACGATGGTGACCCGTGTCGTTCCCACAGTTTCAGTATACCCTACCCTCAGTGAAAACACCGGCTATCGTGATGGTAACCATTCGCCTTTCTGTGTCATCATAAAGGATGGTATTCTTCCTCAGGAGCAAGCCATGAACCGCCGAACCATCGCTTTCACGCTGATAGAGTTGCTGGTTGTGATTGCTATTATCGCGCTGCTGGCAGCGATACTGTTTCCCGTGTTCGCACGGGTACGGGCGAGCGCCCGGCGTGTCTCCTGCATGAGCCAGCTGCGCCAGATAGGCATGGCAGCGCGCATGTACCTTCAGGACTATGACGCCCTTCCACCTCGCCTGAGTGCATTGTATCCTGCTTACCAGCCCTCAGCGCAACTGTTTATCTGTCCCTCCGACTCGCAGAGGGGACAACACACGGGCAACCCCCGTCTGGAGGGCAACCTGTACCTGCCGACGGGCGTCAGCTACGACTACATCCCCAACTGGGGCGTTGCGCACGAGCTGGGATGGTGGCAACCTTTCCCCAGCTACGGCGAGGGCAAATGGGGCGAGCAGACGCCGCTGGTAGACTGCAACTGGCACTGGGCGACCTACTTCCGGCTGGAGAATCGTCGCGACACTCCCTCCCCCGGCACAGGGGGCTGGGTGCTGGTGCTGTTGCAATCGGGCACAGTGAAGACGGTGCACCTGTCGCTCTATCCCGACAGGTTCAGCCCGGATGGAGGGTAGGGCAGGCGCGCTCCTTAAGCAACCCCTCCTGTGTATCGCCCTACAGGAAGCCCTCCCCACTATCGCGAATAGGGAAGCGGTTCACCATTCGCGATGAGGAGGTTGTCACAGATGAAACGCATTCGGGTTGGAGCTATCGGCACGGGAGGTATCTTTCGCGGGGCACATCTGCCCGCCTATCCCGACCTGCCCGCGTGCCATCTGGTGGCGCTGTGCGACGCTTCAGCGGATGCCCTGGCGGCTACCGAAGCGCGCATGAAAGAGCTGTATAAGCAGAAGGCAAAACAGGCGGAAGAGCGGGGTGACCTGTCCACCGCCGAACGCCTCAAGCAAGACTTGAAAGAGGTGAAATTGTACCAGGACGTGCAGATGATGCTGCAAAACGAGAACCTGGACCTGGTGGACATCTGCACGCAACCTGACCTCCACGCGCCGATGGCGATTGCCGCGCTGGAGGCGGGGGTGCATGTGATGTGCGAGAAGCCGATGGCGCGCACGTGGCTGGAATGTATGCGCGTGGTGGAAGCAGTACAACGCACAGGCAGACTGTATCAGCATAACGAGAACTGGTTATGGGACCCCTTCTACTACACCGCGAAGAAGCTGATCGACGCCGGATGGATTGGCGAACCGGTCATGATGTTCTTAGCCACCGCGCACGGCGGACCCGAAGGCAACCCCAACTTCTGGAACGCTGAAACAGGCGGTGGCGGCTCCCTGCTGGACAACGGCATCCATGCTGTCGGCGCGTCGTGGTATCTGTCGGGGATGGAGAAGCGACCGACCACCGTCAAAGCCGCCGAGCCGATCGGCATTACTATCCGTATGCCCCAGCGTATCCTGTCGGGGCAGTTCCAGCGGGTGCGCGTGGAGGACGACGGGCATATCCTCATTCGCTTCGAGCATCCGCAGACAGGCGCATGGAGCACCGCGCACGTGGAAGGCTCGTGGAGCCACCGCGATTCGCCCGATACAGTGATTATCGGCACGATGGGAACCATCCGCTTCACCCATGAGGAAGACAGGCGCATCGTGGTGGTGGAGGATGCCACAGGAGGCTGCCGTCGCGTGGAGGCGACCGGGCCCACCTGGGAGTACTGGCCCTCCTCCTTCTACGGCGAGATACGCAACATGGTGGAGTGTGTGCGGAAGGGCGTGCGTTCCCTCAGCGACGAGCAATTCGGGGCGGAGTGCTCTGCCATCGTGGGCGCAGCGTATCTCTCCCAGAAGCGAGGCAAGCGTGCGGTACCATTAGCGGAGTTCAAACGCTTCGCCAACGACATCGCTCGCCGTTATCCCGACTCGGCGGACGCGGAGCTAATGAGCCGTCTACTGCCCTGACGAAAAATTTACAAAAAAATCCCCCCAAAGAGGGCGAAAATGCCTTCTGTGGTACGACTCTTGCAATATATAGAGGTGGGAAAAGTAGCAGGATTCGTCCGCAAAGGCAGGCGTCTTCTGGGGCATTGACAGCGTTTCTGAGAGAACTGCTCCTGAGCCGAGCACGGCTGCGACCGTTCTGACTGGAAACGTACTGCTGGTTCTATGCTACAGACGCCGCAGCTCATTACGTGTGAGTTCTGGTCCCAGGACGCAGTCCCCCCGCGTACCTGGGACCTGTTTTTGTCTCTACCGTTTCGCCAGCACCTCGCGCTCGTAGCGGCGCACCTCTTCCAGCCATGCTGCGCCAGCGGGCACACCCTGTGTCTCGCAGTAGTAGTCCCACACCGCGCTATAAGGCAGGGTCTTGAGCTCCTCCATCAGCGCGAGGCGGGCGGTACGGTCCCCGGAGGCTTCCAGCTCTTTCAGCGTTTGAGAGGGCTCCAGCAGGGCAATCAGCAGCGCTTTGAGCATCGCCCGCGTGCCAATCACCCACGCCGCCACCCGGTTGATGCTGGCATCGAAGTAGTCCAGCCCGATATGCACGCGGTGGAGGGCGTCTCCGCGAATGATCTCTTCAGCAATGGAGCGCGTTTCGTCGTTGAGTATCACCACATGGTCGCTATCCCAGCGGATACCCCTGCTCACGTGCAGCAGTATCTCCGGCAGGAACAACAGCACTGCCGAGATTTTGTCCGCAATCTGCTCGGTAGGGTGGAAGTGCCCGGTGTCGATGCATATCAGCAAGTTGTGCTTCACTGCGTAGGGCAGGTAGAACTCCCACGACCCCGCCACATACGATTCCGAACCGATACCGAACAGTTTGGACTCCACGGCGTCTTTGACGTATTGCCTGTCCAGCGGCTCTTTGAAAATGGCGTCCAGCGAATCTTTGAGCCTCTGGCGCGGTGACCAGCGGTCGGCGGGCAGGTCCTTCTCGCCGTCGGGTATCCACAGGTTGTGGATGCACGGGCTACCCTGCGCTTTGCCCATCGCTTCGGCGATTTTGCGGCAGGCGATGGCGTGCTCTATCCAGAACTGACGTACTCCGCTATCTGCGCTTGCCAGCGTCCAGCCGTCGCTCGCCAGGGGATGGGCGAAGAACGTACCGTTGAAGTCCAGCGGGATGCCGTGCGCCTTCGACCAGTCGATCCAGCTCTGGAAGTGCCTGGGTTGCAGCTGGTTGCGCTCCACCTTTTCGGGGTAATCCACGTAGAAAGCGTGCAGGTTCAGGCGGTGCTTGCCGGGGATAAGGCTGTATGCCTTCAGCAGGTCGGCGCGGAGTTCATCGGGGGTGCGCGCTTTGCCCGGGTAATTACCGGTAACTGCCAGCCCCCCACCTAATTCTCCCTCCGGGTTTTCAAAGCCTCCCACGTCATCTCCCTGCCAGCAGTGGAGGGAGATAGAGATCGCCTTCATCTGCTCCAGCGCCTTGTCGGTATCCACGCCGTAGGCGGCGTACACCTCCTTCGCGTGCTGGTAGTGATGCTCAATGGCTTTACTGTCCAGTCTCGGCATGGTCATGGTGAATGCCTCCTTCCGCTTCGAATTGGCGAATCACAAAAGGCGTCTTGTTTTGTGCCGTGCGCTCCAGCTCCTGAACCACTTCGATGTCTACCCGCATCTCGGCAGGCAGCTTGAGAGAGGCGTTGTGCAGAATCTGTTGCCTGTCCCGCTCGTTGAAGTCCCGAGTGGGAACGACCAAGAGACGCACCCGGTGTGGGGACTCCTGGACCACTTGCATCCGCACCACGTGCTCTACATCACGCGGGATATGGTCTATACCCATCAGGTGCGCGCCATCAGGGGAGACCAGGTAGTCGCCCTGTCGCCCCAGTACGCCGCCAAAAGGCTCTACGCCGTAACGGATCGCTTCTATCTGATGCTCTGATAAACCTTTGGGCAGGCGTATCAGGTCACCCGAACGATAGCGCACCAGCGGCATTTTCAGGTTCCACAGATTCGTGCCTGCGATTTCATAGAGTGCGGCATCCTTCTCTTCACCTGCTGGCAACAGCTCTACAAACGCATATCCTGCCAGAAAGCGGTAATCTCCCTCCTGAAAAGAATACGCGAACGCCACCCGTTCCGCCTGCCCGTAGTAGTCCACAAGCTCTGCTCCCAGCACCTCCTGCGCCAGCTTTCGCGTTTGGGGAGTCAGTACTTCTGAGGAGGTCACCACCAGCGGGATACACAGGGATTTGCCCGTTGCCTGCAATAGTCGGCAGAGCGACTCCAGCGAGGTGGGGTATGCCATCAGGCACTCCGGCGCAAAAGCGCTCAGGGCGGCGTGGTAAGCTTCTATCGTCTGTGGGCTCAGATGGTTCGAGGACATGACCATTCTGCGTCCGCCAGCCACGAATTTCCAGAAAGGCGGCTCCCTGTCGCTAGGGTCTTTAATATTCTCCCCTCGCAGCACGGCGGTGCGAGCAGTGCGCGGATCGATGCCCTTAGCCAGAACCAGACGGTCAATACTTGCCTGCTCTACCGCTACCGACTGAAAGGAGCGATACAGCTTCAGTGGCAAGCCGGTGGTACCGCTGGTGCTGGCGGGACTGCTCAGCCACACCGCTCCCCGCACAAACGCTCTGGGGTCGTCGCGCACCTGAGACTTTTCCAGAAGAGGCCAGTCCAGGATGTTTTCGCCCGCCCCTGTTTGTCTGCCGTAGCGTGTACGGGAGGCGGCTCGCAACACCTTCTTCAAGCGTTCCTGTGTGAACCTCTTTCGCTCTTCTAACGGAGCGCTTTCTAGACGATGCAACAGGCGAAGCGCCGCGGGATAGAACAGCGGGTTCCGCCTCAACAGCCAGTCGCCTGCGGACAGGTTCTTCAGTGCCGCTGAAAGTTTTTTGAGTGTGCTCACCTCTTGCTCTCCGGCATCACGGACTGGTAGATATGCTGAAGCTTTTGCCAGTAGAGGCGGATGTCCAGATGCTCCACGCTGGCGCGGGCATTGGCACCCATCTGCAGGCGCAGGGGTTCGTCTTCCACCAGCTTCTGCATGGCGCTGGCCAGTGCAGGAATGTCTGTCGGCGGTACGAGAAAACCGTTATAGCCGTCTTGCACTACTTCCGGTATGCCCCCCACAGGCGATGCGATGATCGGCAGCCCCCAGCTCATCGCTTCCAGAACGCCCATGGGCAAGCCTTCGTTCAAAGAGGGGAGCACAAACGCATCGGCGCTGGCAAGCAGAGTGTTCCGCTGCTCCGCGCTCACCCAGTTCATCACGGTCACCTGTCTCTCCAGCCCCAGCCTGCTCACCTCGCGGCGTACGCCTTCTACGTCTCCATCTCCCGCCAGCACCAGGTGGGCTCGCTGTCGCAGCGCGTCCGGCAATGCATGTAACGCCTGCACCGCACGAAGCGGTCCCTTCCTGTTTTCCATCCTGCCCAGAAAGAGGAAGGTCACCGCGCTTCTGTCACGCCGACTGGGATATGTCTCCGGCACGCTAATCGGATTGGGCAATACAACGACCCGTTCGGGGGGTAGCCCGGAAATGTCCAGATAAAACTGCCTCCATCTTTCCGACACGGCTATCAGGCATCGGCTGTTCCGAAGCATGGAGACAATCCACTGCTGTAACACTCGCGGCTGTTTGGGATAGAACTCATGAAACTCCGCGCCGTGCGCGTGCAAGATGTAAGGCTTGCGGAACCAGCGAGCCACGAGTGCGAGCAAGGACTTGCGCCAGGTACTGGCGCGGCTGGCGAAGTGGATATGGATGAGATCCACGCGCTGTGTCAGCAAGAGCCACTTCAGGCGGACTATCGCCACGATGAAGACAACCAGCTTGCGCAGCATTCCCCCGTCGCGCATGGTAGCGATGTGGCGAATGTGCACCTCCTCGGGAGCATGCGCCAGAATCAGCCTTTCCACTGAAGAAACCCCACCGCGCACGTCCAGAGCCGGTCCCAGCAGAATCACCTCGATGGGTCGCCTGTCCGGTGTGTTCATGCTTCTATTTTGCCATATCCCTTACCGAACCGCAAGCGATGCTCGGCGAGAGGCGTCCTCCCGGCTTCTGGAAAGCAGGTGCTTCTGCCGAACCATAGTGTGCGAAAACCTCAGGCAAGGAAGACCATCCTGCGCATGACCCGCATCATGCGCTGTCAGCGGCTGCTGTCGTCTCCTGCTGCCACTGGCGCAGAATCTGCAGGGCACGCTGAACCAGCCGGGGCAGAGCCTCTTGCACCGGTTCGGAGAAACCGACGTGGAACTCGTAGGGATTCTGCACCTCCATGGCGAGGATGCGGATATGCCGGGGGAACTCCAGATTCAGGCGATGAGCCATCTCCAGCACTTCTGGCAAGCCGGCGTAGTGTGGGGAAGGGGCTATCACCCGACGAAAGTCCTCCGGCGAGAACTCGATCACTGTGCCGGGTGGATAGCGCCCCGTGACGATGGAGTCTATCAACAACGCGCGCCCGTATCCCTCCAGCAGTTCCAGCAAAGCCAGTCCAGCTTCGCCAGTTTCCTGTACGTCTACCGACCCATCGACCTGCCCGGCAATCTGGCGCGCCGCTTCCAAACCGACGCCGTCATCGCCGAGCAGGTCATTCCCCAGTGCCAGTACCAGTGTGCGCGCTGTGCGTTCCATTACCGTTTCTGCTGGTGGAGCACCTCACCGTGCGCTCCGTACACGGTCAGCACCAGTGGCATCTGCCCGGGCAGGGAGTGCGTGGCGCAGGCATGGCACGGGTCGTACGCCCGGAATGCCATCTCCACCTTGTTCAATAGCCCGTCGGACACCTCCCCGCCGTGTATCAGCCCCTTCGCTGCCTTCTCGACGCTCATCGCCATGCGGGCAGAGTTATTCTGGGTGGCGACGATGAGGTTCACTTTGCGCAGGATGCCGTCCTCGTCGGTTTCGTAATGGTGGAACAGCGTGCCGCGTGGGGCTTCCACCACACCGACGCCCACCGTCGGACTGGTGGTGGGGATGACGCGCAGATTCTGGCTGGTGATTTCCGGGTCGTTGAGGAGCTCCACAATGCGCTCGGCGGCGTATACCATCTCAATCACGCGCGCCCAGTGGTTTGCCAGCGTGTGGTGCACCGGCTTCTGCCCAAAGGTGTTGAAGAACTCCTCATACGCCTTCTGCGCCTCGGGAGTCGCCATGCCGTCGGAGGCGTTCAACCGCGCCAGCGGGGCTACCGAATAGATACCGCTCTCGGCGCCGTCGGTGAAGCCCTTCCAGCCGACGCCCTTCAGGTAGCAGAACTTGACGTAGCTCCAGGGCTCGACGTGCTCGGCGATATAGTCCAGATACGCTTGCGCGGCGAACTTGGCGTACTCCTTGCCCTCCGGAGAGACCACCCTGACCTTGCCATCGTAGAAGTTCACGCGGTTCTTCTCGTCCACCAGCCCCATGTAGTAGGTGCGGTGGGTGTAGGTGTCCGAGGTGATCAGGTCGACGTATGCCTGGTTCTTCAGCACCACGTCATGGAACACCTGCAGGGTGAACAGGGCGAAATCGAGGGCATCTTTCGCCAGTTCCTGAAAACGCGGCAGGTCTTCGGGGGCGATACCCTTTGCGACACCTCCGGGCAACCCCAGCACAGGATGCACGACCTTGCCGCCCAGATAGGCGATGAACTCGCGAAGGCGTCGGCGCGTGGAGATAACGCGCTTGCCGATGTCTATTCCCACGGTCTGGATCACGCCCAGCACGTTGCGCATCTCCGGCGGGGCGTCGGGTCCCACAATGAAGTCGGGACCGCCCAGCACATACACGTGCAGGGCATGGTCTTCCAGCATAAAGGTGTTGTACACCAGCTCGCGGATTTTGCGGGCGGGTGAAGGCGGCTCTACCCGGTACAGGTCATCCAGCGCTTTGGTGGCTGCCATGTGGTGCGCTGTGGGGCACACGCCGCAAATACGGCTGGTAATCTGAGGCATGTCCTCCGCCGGTCGTCCCAGGGAGAAGACCTCGAAACCCCGCAGCTCGGGCACCTGGAAGTACGCTCGTTCCACTTCTCCCTGCTCGTTGAGGAAGATATCGATCTTACCGTGTCCCTCCAGTCGGGTGATAGGGTCCACGGTGATCCGTCGCCTCTGGGCGTAATAGGCTTCATTCGCCCGGGTTTGCGCTTCGTTCCATACGGTCTGAATGTTCTCGTCCATCCCTCATCCCTCCTCAACGAGTCACTTTCGCACGCAGTAGCGATTTTGCCAGAGAGTAGCGGTAGAAGGTTCCCACCGGGTCCACAATCCCCTCCAGTATCTTCTCGATATCCTCCGGCTCTCGGGCATTGACGGAGGATGCCAGCGAGGAGAGTATCTTGGCTCCCTGGTCTCGTACGCGCGAAGTGGGTCCGAAACAGCCGGTGCAGGGCATATTGCCGGAGATGCACTGCGCTTCGCAACCAGCGCGAGTAGCGGGCCCCATGCAGATAATGCCCTGTGCCAGGAAGCAGGTATTGGGGTCTATCTGCGTCCAGTGCGGACGTTTGAACTCGTTGATCTTCAGGTCGGTCGGCTTCGTGTCTTTGCGCGGGCACTGGTCGCAGAGGGCGGTATCCGGTGCCAGCACCGTGCCCTTGGGCGGCAGGTTGCCGGAGAGCAGGGTCAGCACTGCCTGCTTCAGCAGTTTGGGAGTCGGTGGGCAGCCGGGCAGATAGTAGTCTACCTCGACCACCTGGTCCAGGCTTCGCACCAGTCCCCGGAACTCCGGCAGGGTAATCGCTGTGCCATTCTGCTGATGGCGCGGCTGAGGGCGTACTTTCTGCTCGTTGGCCACCGTTGGTGCTTCCTCGTAGACGTAACGCAGGATTTGCTCCTTGTCGAACTGGTTGGCGAGGCTGGGAACGCCTCCGGTGTGGGCGCACGAGCCGTACGCAATCAGAATCTGGCTCTTGCGGCGCAGCAGATATGCCATCTCCTCCTGTTCGGAGGTGCGGATAGAGCCGTTGACCATGGTGGCGAGGAGAGAACCGTCAGGCATGGCTTCCACATCTTTGCGCTTGAAATCCATCGCCACGGGCCAGAAGACGATATCTACCGCCTGAGCGACTTCGAGGATGTCCTCTGCCAGGTCGACAATGGACTCCTCGCAGCCGCCGCAGGAGGCGCACCAGTAGAACGCGATCTTGGGCTTGTCAGACATGGACCGCCACCTCCTCCCTTTGCGCTTCCACCTCCAGGGTTGCCAGCTCGGCATCCCACTCTTTGAACTTGCGGGTCAGCCGCAGCGGTCCCAGAGCGCGCACCTGCTCCACCATCTCGTTGATGGTTTTGCTCACCTTCTCGCCCTCGGAAGCGGCAATCCACTCCAGTCGCAGGCGACCCTCTTCGATACCCAGCTCCCGCAACAGGCGCTTGAGCAAGAGGTAGCGGCGCAGAGTTTTGTAGTTGCCTTCCACGTAGTGGCAGTCTCCCGGGTGGCATCCCCCGATGAGCACTCCATCTGCACCGTGCGCAAAAGCATCCAGAACGAATTGCGGGTCGACGCGCCCGGAGCACATCACGCGGATGACGCGCACGTTCGGGTCATAGCCCATCCGGGAGACACCTGCCAGATCAGCCGCCGTATAGGTACACCAGTTGCAGAAGAAAGCCACGATCAATGGCTCCCAATCCTTACTGGTGGAGAGCTTGTCGGTTGCTGCCAGTTTCTCTTCCATGCTCATCCCTCCGTTTACTGGGCGTATGCCAGCACGCCCTCTATCTCGCTGAATATCTCCTCATCCTCGAACAGGTTCTGCTTGATGGAACCCGACGGACATGCCGCCACACAGGTGCCACATCCCTTGCAGAGTACCTCGTTGATGAACGCCTTCTTCTTCTCTTCGTTGAAGGTGATTGCCTGATAGGGGCACAGCGGGATGCAGCTCTTGCAGCCAGAGCACTCTTCCTCCACCACGTAGGCGGTGTTCGGCTCCAGCTCGAAGTAACCTGTGTCCGCCAGCGCAATGGCTTCGGCGGCGGCGTAACCCGCTTGCATCACGGTGTCAGGAATGTCTTTCGGTCCGTGGCAGACTCCTGCGATGAAAATGCCGTCGGTATAGGTGGGTGCAGGAGCCAGCTTGGGGTGCTTCTCGAGGAAGAACCCGTCGAGCGAGCAGCCAATGCCGAACAGCCTCTGTACGTTCAAAGCGTCTGGCTGCGGTTCCAGTCCCACCGCAAGCACCACCATGTCCAGCGGGATGCGTCGGACGAAGCCGGTGTTGGTATCCTCCACGCGAGCGACCAGCTTACCCTCCTCAGAGGGGTCCAGTGCCCAGTCGGTAATCTCCGCCACGCGCCCCCGCACGAAGTGCACGCCCTCGTTCAGCACGCGCTGGTAGAACTCTTCGTAGCCTTTGCCCGCGGCGCGCATATCGATGTAAAAGATGAACACCTCTGCACCCGTGTGCTCCTTAATCAGGTGCGCCAGCTTCAGCGAGGTCATACAGCAAACGCGGGAGCACCAGCGGTTGGTGTTTTCATCGCGCGAGCCGACGCACAGGATAATCCCCACGCTCTTGGGTATGCGCCCATCGCGTGTCACGACCTGTCCACCGGTCGGACCAGAGGCGTTCACCAGCCGTTCTACTTCCAGCGTGGTGTACACGTTCGGATACCTGCCGTAGCCATACTGCGGCAGCCGGCGCGGGTCAAAGGTCTGGAACCCCGTAGCGATGATGATGGAGCCGACGTGAATCTCCTCGTAGGTCTCTTTCTGCTCGAAGTCGATAGCTCCTCGCTCCACGCAGGCTTCCAGGCAGCTCTTCTTGCACTTGCCCGTCTTCAGCTGGATGCATGCTTCGGGGTCAACCACCACCACCTTGGGGGTTGCCTGCGGGAACGGGATGTATATCGGCTTGCGCTTGCTCAGCCCCAGGTTGAACTCGTCGTCAAACTTCGGCTCCTTGAACACACAGGTGTCGATGCACTGCAAACACCCGACGCACAGGTCTTCACGCACATAGCGGGGTTTGCGCCTCACGACTACCTTGTAGTCACCCACAGAGCCGTCAACGCTCACCACTTCGGAGTATGTCCAGAGCGTGATGTTCGGGTGTGCCTTCACCGCCGACATCTTGGGGGTGAGGATACACGCAGCGCAGTCCAGCGTGGGGAAAGTCTTATCATACTGTGCCATGTGCCCGCCGATGGTGGGCTCACGTTCCACCAGATAGACTCTCTTCCCCGAGTTGGCAACGGTGAGGGCAGCATGGATGCCGGCGATGCCTCCCCCCACCACCAGCACCTCGGAGTGGATAGGCACACGTCGCTTCTCCAGTGGTTTATGGAAGTACACGCGGCGAACCGCCGCGCGCACCAGGTCCTTCGCCTTCTCCGTTGCCGCCTCACGGTCGCTATGCACCCACGAGTCGTGCTCACGAATGTTGACCATCTGCACGAAGAAGGGGTTCAGTCCCGCTCGTTCTGCGGCACCCCGGAAGGTGTTTTCATGCAGGGTGGGGCTACACGCTGCCACCACCACGCGGTTGATGCTCAGGTTGTGGATGTCCTCCTGAATGAGCTCTTGTCCGGGGTCGGAGCACATGTACTTGTAATCTCGTGCTATCACCACTCCGGGTAGGGTGGCAGCGTACTCCGCCACCGCTTTCACATCTACGGTATCGGCGATGTTTGCTCCACAATGGCAGACATAAACGCCGATGCGCACTTCGCCGTTTTTTTGCTCAGACATAGGTCTCCGCCTCCTTCTTCGCGGTGAACCACTGTTCAACGAGCTTCCTGCCCGAAATCGCGCGATGCAAGCCCAGCTCGCGGAACTCGCCGCCCAGTGCCCAGCCGACCACCTGGGTCAGATAGAGGATGGGCATGTCTATCGGTTCACCGGTTTGCTTGCGTATCTCCGCCTGATAAGCGTCCAGATTGAACTGACAAAGCGGGCAGATGGTGACAATGGCTTGCGCGCCACGACGCACTGCCTCTTTGAGCAAGATGTAGTTCAGGCGAACACCTGCATCATGAATGGTTCCGGTGAGCGGTCCGCCGCAGCATTTTGTCTTGAGACTATACTCCACGACCTCCACACCCACCGCTTTCAGTATCTCGTCCATGCGGGTGGGGTCGTGTGGATCGTCCACCTCTCCGTATGGTCGCACCGCCTGGCAACCGTAGTACGACGCCATTCTCACACCCTGCAGCCGACGCACCGTCAGTTCGCGCAGTCGCTGCAGTCCTACATCGTTATAGAGCACCTCCAGAGGGTGTCTCACACGCACCGAATCGAGGCGCGGCAAGCCCGCTTGCTCCAGAAATTGCTCGGTCTGCCGAGCTATTTGCGGATAGTGCGCTACCATTTCCTGGCTTTTGCGCAGGGTAAGGTAGCAGGCATTGCAGGGAGCCAGCAAGTCTTTGGAGCCTGTCTGGCGTGCCAGGGCAAGGTTCCGTGCCGCCAGCAGTGTTGCGGACTCTTCGCTGATGGACATGTAAGTTGTGGCGCCGCAGCAGTTCCAGTCGGGTAGCTCTTTGACCGGCATCTCCAGCAGACGGAAGGTGGTGAGCAAACTCTCTTCGTAGGCGATGCCGGTGCCCTTGAGCGAGCAGCCGGGGTAATACAGATACTTAGCGGAGGGTTGCATTTAGTCCACCTCCTTGGATGCGGTAGGAAGGTACTGCAGCTCGTTCACCCGCTGAATGCGCTCCATGCGCAGGGACAGCCTGCCAGTGCGCCACAGGTCCCATCCCGTACGCGCCATGTTCAAGAGAACAAGCGGGTTCGAGCGAAGCGCCATGCGAAGCACTACCCAGAACTCCGAGTTTCGTCCACGGCGGCGTACCAGCTCGCAGAACTCCTGTGCCAAAACGGGGACAGGGAAACGCTTCGGGTAGAGATTGCTCTGGATGGCTTCGCGCTTCAGACGGTACATGATGTCGGTAATCCGGATGTTCTGAGGACATTCCACACTGCAGGAGTAGCAACTGGCACACAGCCAGATGGTCTTAGAGCGCAGCACGTCTTCACGGAAGCCCTCACGAACCAGTGCCATAACCTGACGCGGCGTCAGGTCCATGTAGATGGACAGAGGGCAGGTGCCCGAGCAGGTTCCACACTGAATACACGACAACAAGCGTTCACAGTTAGGATGTTTCGTGAACTCGTGCGCCCACTCGAGGTCTGCCTCCCTCTGGTAGCGTATCTGCCTTTCCACAGGCGTGCCTCCTTCCCTTCGGAGTATCAGACCTTTCAGCAGTTGCTGCACCACTCTACTTTACTGTATTCAATCTATCATCTACACTATATCACCTTCCTTTTCATCATGCAAGAGGTCACTTCCTTCTCATCACCGCGACACTTCGAAAAATCATGTATCACTAGGCAAAATGAGTCTGAAAAGTTACTTACATTTGCAATAACTAATCACTGATCGTTTGGAATGATACTTTATATGAGCCAATTTGCGTCAGTTCAAAAATACAAAATAACTTTGTATTTAATTTTGGTGTCTTTCAAAGGGTTCTGTGTCTTTTTATATGACTTTTTTTGCGAGATAGTCTTTTCCATGTGCACCACACAGGAGCGTTTCTACCTCGCGTCGAACTGCCCCGTGTTTGTGCTGTGGATTCAGCGGCGAGGAACAACAGGGGGAGGAGACCATGGCGGATAGCGCGCTGGTAGACCTGGCTCAACAGGTGCTGGAGGTGTCCCGCAGTCGGGAGCATCAAGAACGACGCGATTTGTGGGTGCAGTTTCACGCTCTGCACCCGCCGCGACCTCTGGTGCACTATGCCATGTATACCAGCGTTTGGGAGCGGGAAATCGTCTCTCCGGACCAGTTTCAGCACCGTACGGGGCTGGCACGGCTGATCGAAGTGCAGCTGCGCGCTAAGTTGTGGAAAGCACAACACATCCCCGATGACGAGCCGCTTCTGCCCACTATCTGGCTGAACACACCCCATCCTGCCGGTGACGACCGGCTCTGGGGGGTCGCTCTGCCGGTAGTTCGCACCGCGGAACGGGGAGCTTACAAGCCTGTCCCCCCGATACGGGAAGAGTCTGACCTCGAGAAGTTGCACTATCCACCCTACGAGGAGGTTCCCTCTCTCAAGAGCGAACTCCTGGAAGAGGCAACGGAGCTGACGGGCGGTTTGTTACCCATCCAGTTTCATAGCGACGAGCTGCACTATGGACCCATCGAATGGGCGGTACGCCTGCGCGGGATGGACAACCTGTTGTATGACGTTATCGACCGCCCGGACTTTGTGCACCGGTTAATGCACTTCATCACGGAGGGCATGGTCCGCTACCACCAGGCAAGAGAAGCAGCGGGCGCGGTGGATGCGGAGGCAAGCTGGGCGATACACATGATTTACGACGCCGTGCCGCCGGGCAAGGAGAAACTGCTGAGTGGGTGCTGGGCATACATCCACGCTCAATCTGCCGCCTCGCTGTCGCCGCGCATGTACGCCGAGTTTGTGCACCCGTATAATGCCCGACTCGCGGCTTTGTTCGGCAAGGTTTATTATCATGGCTGCGAAGACCTTTCCGCCAAAGCCGCTATCATCCAGAATTTGCCCCATCTGCGACTGTTCCACGTCAGTCCGTGGACGCCCGTGGAGCCTGTGGTGCGGGTTTTGGGTAACCGTTTTGCCCTGGAAGTGCATTCGCACCCCACAAAAGTGTTGTTCGAGTTTTCAGACCAGGAGATGCGCGAGGAGCTGCGTCAGCGGCATGAAGCCGCGAAAGGCACGGTGCATGTGCTGAAACTGTGTGACGTGGAAACGGTAGGCGATCACTGGCACCGGTTCAAGAAGTGGGCTGATCTGGCGCGAGAGATCGCCGAGAACTAAATCGCCCTGAGCCAACAGCGCGTTGACGATTGGCTACAAAGGCGGTATAATTCATGGATGTGAACACGGAGAAGAGGTTGCGCAACCATGATTCTACCCAACCCCGACAGGTTGAACCAGTTCAATAAGTACGCTCTGGTGATACTGGCAGCAAAGCGTGCCAAGAATCTCCAGGAGCAGGGCATCGCCCGTCGCTCGCTGGTGAAGAGCTCTTCCAGCAACCCGCTGACCATCGCACTGGAAGAGATCGCTGCGGCACGGCTAATACCCAGCTTTAACCCCGAACCTTTGCCCGAGTTGATGGAACCGGAAGCCCCCGAAACCTTGCTGACTGCTGAAGAGTTCGAAGAGGCAATGGCAAAGGTAACGATGGCGGTCGAGGCAGAGATCAAAGGTTCCGATAATGGTCATGGAGGCTCCGAGGTGATAGACGAGGTCGCGGAAGAAGAGGAGGAAGAGCTGGAATTGCAGGAGGAGGACCTTTCCATCTCCAAGGATCTGGACGAGGTGCTGGGTCTGGATGAAGAGGAACCCAGTGAGCACCTCCCGGAGGAGGACCAGCCGGGTCTCTTCGGCGAGGAGACCGACAACGAGGCGGAAAGCACGGAGCAGTAGATTAGCGCGAGGTGTTCTGATGCCGGGCGAGGTGGATTACTACGAGACATTAGGAGTGAGCAGGGACGCGACGCCGGAGGAGATTAAGCGTGCCTACCGGCGACTCGCCCGTCAGTACCACCCCGATGTAAACCCCGGCGACAAGCAAGCCGAAGAGAAGTTCAAAGCCATCAATGAAGCGTACGAGGTGTTGAGCGACCCCGAAAAACGTCGCGCCTACGACCTGTTCGGGCGGGCTGGTGTGCGCGGCGGCACGGCGGAACCCGATTTCGGTTTCGGCGACTTCGGCAACATCGGCGACCTGTTCGACCTGTTCTTTGGCTCGGGAGGGGCGCGCACGGAAACACCTCGCGCTCAGCGCGGCAACGACCTGCGCGTGGATGTAGAGGTCACCCTTGAGGAAATTGCTTCCGGCGCACCGAAAACCATCCAGTATGCTCGTTTCCAGACCTGCGCGCGCTGCGAAGGGAGTGGCGCGGAACCGGGCGAAACGCCAACCACCTGTTCCACCTGCCGGGGGAGCGGGCGCGTGCGCCATACACAACACACTTTGCTGGGGACTATTTCCACCGTCGTCACCTGTCCCAACTGCCGTGGAGAGGGCAAGGTCATCTCGCGTCCGTGTACCCAGTGCCGTGGCGAAGGACGGGTGCGCCAGATGGTGGAGCGGAACATCCGTGTACCGCTGGGCGTGGAGGACGGAACCGCTGTGCAGTTCCTCGGCGAGGGCGATTCCGGCAGGCGCGGCGGCGAATCGGGCGACCTCTACGTGGTGTTCCATGTGCGCCCGCACGAACGTTTGGAACGAGAAGGCTCTAACCTTCATACGAAGTTGACCATCTCCTTTGCGCAGGCTGCGCTGGGGGCGACGGTAAAGGTGCGCGGGCTGGACGAAGATATGGAACTGGAAATACCGCCCGGTACCCAGCCAGGCAGCGTGATTCGCCTGCAGGGTAAAGGGTTGCCCAATCGCCGACAGGGTAGAGGAGACCTCCTGGTGCACATCAACATCCACGTTCCCACCCACCTGAACGAGGTGCAGCGGGGACTGCTGCGCCAGTTCGCTGCGGCGTGCGGCGAGCGCTTCACCGATGTGCCCGAAGAAGAGAAGAGCTTCTTCGAGAAGTTCATCAGCGGTCTGAAGGGTGAGAAGGGCTAGCGTCCCTTATCCTCTGCGTGGCGCAGTGCCTGTTCCATGTCCGCTATCAGGCTCTCCGGTTGCTCCAGCCCGATATGCACCCTTAGCCCCCACCGCTGTTGCCCATCGTAGTCCTCGATAAGCATGGGCAGCGCCAGGCTTTCATAACCGCCCCAGCTGACCCCGATATGGAACATCCTCAGCGCATCCACCACGCCCACCGCTGCCTCACGCGAGTTGTTCTTCAGCGTGAACGAGAGCAACCCGCTGAATCCACTCATCTGACGACGTGCCAGGTCATACTGTGGATGCGAGGGTAAGCCCGGATACAGCACATTGTGCACGGCAGGATGTTCCGAAAGCCATTGCGCTACCTGCAGGGCGTTCTGCTGGTGCTGGCGCAGGCGAGTGGGCAAGGTGCGCAAACCGCGCAAGATGAGCCACGCTGCGAACGGGTCCAGAATGCCGCCGATCAGGGTCATCTCACGGTGAATCGCCTCAATGTGCTGGCGTGAGGTGCATACGACACCTGCAATCACGTCGCTGTGCCCGCCGAGATATTTGCTTGCCGAATGCACCACGATGTCCACGCCCATCTGTATCGGTCGCTGGAAGATGGGTGTTGCCCAGGTGTTGTCGATAATGGTGGTGATGCCGTGCTCTCTGGCTAACGCGCATACTTCCTCCAGCGGTTGCAGCCACAGGTTGATGCTGGTAGGGCTTTCCAGATAGAACACGCGCGTGTTAGGGCGCACAGCGTGTTCGAAATCCTCTACGCGGATGCCATGCACGAAGCTCACCTCTACGCCAAAGCGGCTCAGGTAGTCCTGCAATAGTGTCCGCGCCGGGTAGTAGACATGTTTAATGCACACCACATGGTCTCCGCTACGCAGCTGCGACATCAGCGCTGCGCTGATGGCTGCCATGCCCGACGCAAAGCAACGCGCTTCCTCTGCGCCCTCCAGCGCAGCGATTTTGGCGTTCAGAATGTCTGTGGTGGGGTTGGACTCGCGGGTGTAAATATATCGTCCCGCCTTGCGTGACCGTGCGTCCACGCTCGGCGCGGTGAACAGGCTGTTCTGGAAGATGGGCGGTACCACCGAGCCCAGGTATCGCTCTGGCTCCTCGCCCCAGTGAATGCATATTTCTTCAAACGACAGGCTGTCGGGTTCTTCGTTCACCCTGAATATCCCCCGAGTGGTGGTCGAATTCACAGGTTACGATACACCTTGCCACGCGGGAAAACCTGCCGGTGCTTGCATTTCTCTTAAATCGGCGGTTCACCCGGTGGCAGAGCAAGCGCTTCCACCTCGAGGGTCATCGGGCTGCTCTGGGCGCGCACGCCGAAGATGTCCTCGGCTTCTATGGAGACCTGATACTGCCGGGCGTTGCCGGTCAAGTTCGGGGGCAGGGTGATGGTAGCGCGATACACGTCCTGCCCCACACTGTCCATCGCCAGGGAGGAGCGAGAGTCGTCCGGCGCGACAAGCACAAGCGTCACCGCGCGTACGCCGTTGTCATCACGCACTTCCACGTTGACCGTTGCCTGTCCGCCTGTAAAGCGCATGCGCGAGGGTTCTATCTGCAGATTGCTGATGCTGGGCGGGGTCATCGGTTGCGCACCCGACAGGAACATTCCGCATCCTCCCAGCGCCAGCATGAGCCCCAGCCCCGCAAGTGTTGTCAGAATGCGTGCTCGCATGGCTTTGCTCCTCCTTAGGGCAGTATCAGTTCGCATTCCACGTTCGCCTTGATCCAGTAGCCCTTCCACGGTTGCAGGGTGTTCTGGATGCCCGGTATCAGGTTCGCGTCGTAGATGAGCACGTAGGAACCTCTGTTCGGGTCACCGGAGTCCTGCTGCCAGCCCCAGGCGTAGTCTTCCACCCAGCCTGCCTGCTGTGCCTGCGCCAGGGTCAGTATCTGGTCGTCCTTGCGCACGCGGATCTGCTGCACGTCCCACACCACGGCGCCCTGCGCCTGCGGAATGCCGAACAGGTTCCAGCCGGGCTGCAGGCGGATGGTGCTGGGTGCTTTCACTCCCGACAGCAAGCGGTCTACCGGCGCAGGCAGTCGCACCCAGTACGCTTTGCCCGGTTCCAGAGCGGTCACGTCGTTGCCCACACGGTAAGTGCCCGCCGCCGGATCCCACCAGGCGATGCGCAGTTGCGCGGGGTCCACGCCCAGCACGCTGGCTGGATTGGCGTCCAGCGGAAGCATCGGGATAGAGATGAGAGAGAGACCTGTCGGGAAGGTGTTGCCCAGCCGCAGCGGCACCACCTCTACGCTCTGTTGCAGGGTGTTGTCGTACTCGTTCATCTCCTCCACCGTGTCATCGGGGTCTACCACTACCGTCAGGTCACGGGTGAGCAGTCCCCGATGCGCATCCCACAGCACCGATACTATCTGCTGCTGACCGGGCTGCAGGTTATCGATGCTTGCCTCGTCGATGTGCTGCGAGCCGTATAGCAAGCGCACCGCCACGTTGCCGGCAGGCTCTTCGCCTTCGTTGACCACCCGCACGCTCAAGCGGGTCTTCCCATCCGCTTCATCGGCGAGCAGCTGGGTCGGTCTCAGGTTGGGTAGCCCCAGAGCGTTCACCTGAGCGGCTTTGTCCAGCGTCGTTTGTTCCAGGCCGGACTCGGCGATTATCTGGAAAGTGTAGATACCCTTCGCCACAAACAGACGGTTATCGCCGGTGCCGTTCCACGTCACACTGAGCTGCCCGTTGCGCGGCTCGAAGGTGAAGCGTCGGACGATAGCGCCGGTGTCGCTCGTGTCCGTTCCGGCGAACACGTTCACCGTGACGTTGGCAGGCTGCGACAGGTTGAAGCGCAGGGTGACCGCCTCGCGCCCAATCTTGAACTGCTGACGCGAGAGGGAGACGCCAGTGATGGTCAGTGCCCCCTGAGCCAGCTGTACTGTCTTCTCTACCACCTGTTCGGTCTGCGTGTCCTGCGCCGGGATGTGCAGGCGGATGCTGTAGGTTCCAGCGGGCAACGGCTGGTCTGCGTCATCTTTGCCGTCCCAACTCAGCTGCTGCGGTGTGGCGGGCATGGGCGCGAGCGCGTGCAGCGTGCGAACCACCTGTCCGGCACTATCCAGTACCAGCACCTGCACAGGCGCTTCACCGGTGAGCCTGAACTGTACGCTCACAGCGTCGTCGATGCCGTCGCCGTTGGGGCTGAACGGGTCGGGACCCACCTGCACGTCCTTGAACTCTACCGGCGCTGACAGGTTCACCGTAAACGTCCACTCCACGCTGCCCACGTTGCCCGCCAGGTCCGCGGCGGACACCCGCACACGGTGCTCACCTTCGCTCAGCGCGGAGGGGGGCTGATAGCGCACGGTGGCGCTACCGGCATCGTAGGCGGCGGCGACGGGATTGCCATCCAGCAGCATCTGCAGGCTGTTCGGGTTGATCCCGCCGCTATCCAGCACCCGGGCAAGGATGAGCGGTTGCGCGGAGCGCACCGTTTCGCCGGAGGCGGGCGCCATCGCCATCACCTGAGGCGCAATGGTATCCACGCTGCTCAACGGTATCCAGCCGGTGGATGCCGTGACGTTATTCTGCAGCAGGCTCACCACCACCATGCCTGTAGAGCCTCGTGCCGGCACATGGCTGACGATGACGGTGAACGGGAACTGCTGCCCCGGTGCCAGTGCGGGCACAGATGCCGTTCCCGCCGACACCAGGTCAAACGCCCCGGAGACCTGTATCTGCACGTTCGCTGGCGAGGAGAGGGCTGCGCCTTCGTTGCGCACTACCACCTGCACCTGCTGCGTGCCATCAGGTTGCGGCGTGGCTGTGCCGCTGACATACAGCACGGCGGGAACCTGCACGCCCAGGGTCTGCATGCGCTGGATTGCCTGTTCCACCTGTGTCTCGGAGGCTGCGGTGAGCGCAATGGCTTCCTCCAGCGCGTTGTTGTAGGTTTGCAGGGCGTTTGCCGCCTGCGCAGGGTCAGAGGATTCGATGAATCCGGCAGCCGCCGCCAGCAACTGCATCCGACGGGCAGTGCCCCGATCCACGATGTCCACCGCCGCTCCTGCCTGTGCGGAAAAGCTGGAGTCTATGGCGGAACCGTCCAGCCAGTTCTGGTTGAGCACCTGCTCGCGGGCGCGAATGCGCTCGTTCACCTGCGCGGTAGCAGCGATGAACTCGTTGACCGCCGTCTGCAGCTGCTCAGGAGTAATCTGGTCGCTGTTCATCAGCGCGGCGAGCCGTCGTGCCGCCGCCTCGAACTGCGCCGCCTGGCGAGTGCGTGCTCCGTAAACGCCTCGTCCACCGGTGCCGGTCAACCAGCTGGTTATCTCGTTCAGCAGGTTGCGCCCAATCCAGTACTGGAGCCATGCGGGTTCCGGTTGACCCATCAGGTCGTACTGCCAGATAGCCATGCGCGCACCGTCCACACGCAACCACACCACCTGGGTGGTTGCATACTGAGCTACCTTGCCTACAGGCAGCAGCCCGTCCGCGACAGAGCCGATGAAGTTGAGCACATGTGCCCACCAGGGTACGTTGCCGAGCAGCACATCGCGCGAACTGCGCAGGGTATCGTTGAGCCAGCCGGTCAGCAATCCGAAGGGTTGACCGATGGCTTCACGCCACTGACGGTCGTTCTGGATGGTAGCGCGCACCTCCTGAATCCGGCTGCGTATCAGGGCATCGTCTCCGGGTAGCGAGCCGTTTTGCTGGATGGTTCGGTCTACTGCCTCCAGCTGCCCGTGGGCGATGCCTTTGTCTACCTGCCAGCTGAGTTCGACAGCGGGCCATACCACCGCCGATACCACGCTATCGTATAAACCGGTGAGGGAGACGGTGAAGTTGTCCTGCACCGCTTGCTGAATCAAGCCGTCGATACTACCGAACACACTGCCGAGGACCTTTTCTACGATCTTGTTATCGGTGCTGAAGACACCCTGCTCTACCGTCTTCCACGAGCCGAAAGTGATCGGCAGCTTCTGCAACAGACCTGTTATCTCACCGCGTACCGTGGAGACCAGACCTTCCAGAGCCGCCTGTATGCGAGTTCGCTGGGTTGTCAGCGCAGCCACAAAGGCATCCGCAGAACCGACCGAACCGGGGAACTCCTGCAGGTAGCGCGTCTTCACCAGGTTCAGGTTGGCGTCGCTCATGCCGTTTTTCAGGATGTTCAGCACGTCATCGTAGAACGTGCGATGGATAGCGGGGTCCAGGTTCACAAGGCGCATGGTCTCATCCAGCGCGCCCTTCGCCAGTTTCTCATTGAGCTTGAACCCCTTGATCGCGGTGAACGAATCGGTGGCCGTTTCGAAGATCTTGAGCTCGCTGGCGAAGAAGAGCAGGATGTCTACCAGCGCTTTGACCAGTTCCTCGCCGTACTGCTTCCGGGCTTCGTAGAGCTCCTGCAGCGCGGGCGCTGCCACTTCCAGACGCATTGCTGCGCTGAGCAGGCTCTGCAATTTCTGCTTGTCCTGACCGGTTTGCTGTGCCCATTCCCGCAGGTAGCGGGTCAGCGGCAGGTTGGGGAAGCCGGTTTCCGCCGCGAATCCCAGACGGAACTTGTCCTCCATCGGTGTCATGACGCGAATCAGGTCCCACACGCGCTGTTCGAACTGCATCGCCTGGTCGTTCAGCTCCACTGCGGGCTCCGGTGGCGACAGGATGGCGAGGTCGTAGTTCCCCGTCTGGTCTGCATATGCGCGCGGGTCCGTATCATCGTCCTGCACGACGGCGCGCACCAGCACGTTGGCGATGGGGGCAAACGGTTTGTTCAGCTGGCGTTCGACGACCCCTCCTCGTACCGCACCGGGCAGCTGCGATACCGTTGACCCCTCAGTGGGCAGAGGTGCGCTGACGTCCTCGAACCCCAGTTTGCTGTAGCGCAGGAAGGCGTTCTTATACACCAGGAACCGACGGGTAGCGGTCAGGTGCGGTATCTCCTCATCGGTGGCGGTGACCTCCACGCGGATGAACGGCTCCGTGAAGTTCTGAGGTGGGTTGTAGCGTACCGCCAGCGGCAGTTCCTGCAGCTGCTCGCCGGTGCTGCCTGCACTCACCTCGATGCGGAAGCGACGCCCTCGCACGATGGTTCCTGTCTCCACTGCGGGCAAGCCCGTTTGCGGACGCACCCGTATCTGAAGGTCTTTGCCCAGCGCCGCACCCACCGCGCCGTTAAAGTCCGATCGCCCTAACATGCTTTCGGGGATGGCGTACACCTGCACGCGCAGGTCTTCCGGCAACAGTTTGAAGTCGTGCGTCTCGGTCTCGGTGCCGCGACTGTCTATGGTGAGCGCGTATTCGCCCTCTGCGTTCGTGCGGAGAGTGCCTCCGTTCTCTACAACGATGGTGGCGTTGCGCAGAGGCTTCAGCTGCAGTTCCGAACCCTCCAACTGCCATGCCAGCACCGTGCCCCGCAGCTCCTTCAGTCCCTGCCGCAGTTCCACCTCTACGTCGCCTTCGGGCTCTATCTGGCGGTACCCTGACGCCTCCGCGTGGTAGCGGATGGTGGTCACAGCCAGCGCAGTGAAGCTCTTTTGCGCGGTCTCCACAGGTGCACCGGGCGGTGTCATCACTGCTTCGTAGCGAGCCTCGACGGTGGCTTGCAGCTCGCCCGGTTCCTCCACCAGCAACACGAACACGAACTGTCCGTTGCGCCCGACGGCACGCCAGTCTTCGTTGTACGACACGGTGGGCGAGAGCGTCGTGGGCAGCAGCTTGCGCAGGCTCCCCTGCAGGCGCACGATCGCATTCGTCACGGGTTCCTGAGTCTGCGCATCCAGCACCACGCCCTTAATCATCACCGTCGCCGTGCCCTTGAAGGGGATACGGATGGGGTTGACAAATTGCCCCGTTTCGGTCATGGGCGGGTCGGTGAAGCGAATGAGTAGTGGTGCGGTTTTCACGTGCAGGTTGCGTGATGTGGAAACGGCACCCTCGCAACCGGTAGCTGTCACCGTCGCCTTGATCACCCCCAACTTCTCGCCTTCGGGGGTCGTTGTTGCGACACGGGGTGTGTTGCGTAGAGTGACTCCCGCCAGAAAGACGCCCGTGCCACCGAGCGGTTTGAGCACGACGGTCTGGTCGCCGTTATCGAAGTCCACCTTGACCAGCGCCTGGCTCAGGTCGCCGTCGCCGCTGATGCGTACCCGCACGTTGCCACGCCAGGGGATGTTGAATGGCTCCTGTACCGGATCTAAGCCTACAGTACCAGCCTCCAGAAAATCTATGCTCTCGATGCGCAGGTTGCGTGGCACCTGCTTGTACAGTTCCTGCAACCGCTGCTGGGCGATGTTCATCGCCTCGTCTGCGCTGCGCGCACAGACGGTGACAATCACATCGCGCATGCACAGCTTGAGCTTGAGGTTCGAGATGTTCCAGAAGTGTCCGTCGTTGAAGTTGCTCTTTCGGATGTCCACCCGTCCACCCGGAGGCGTGCCTATCGAGACACTGACGGATGGCTGGTTGGCGCAGTGCAGGGCGTATATCTCCCTTACCAGCACTCTGGAGCCCAGGTTGACCTCGTACAGCTGCGAGTCGGGCGGGCAGTCGGTGTTGACGGTAATCTGCAGAGGAGGCTGGTTGCCTTCCCAGATGCGCAGGCTGCCCACCGCCCGCGAGTTGGCGCGAATCAGAGCCTGTTCCGCCGGGCTCAGCAAGCGCACCGTACCCGCAGGCACGCGAGCCGAGCGTGTGCTGTTCAGGGCGAACACCGCAGGCGGGATGGAGAACGCCTGCACCCCCAGCGGTATCTGGTTCTGCAGCGCGCCGATCTCCACCCCGTTGTAGGAGAGGTACATATCGAACGGCACCAGGTTGCGGGTTACCTGGATGCTGTTTTCAAACTCCAGCATCGCCTGCTCGATGTTCTCAAAGCGCATTCCGCCCACGTCCGCTCCCCCAGAGTAGAGCGGGAATACCTTGAACTGTATCGCCTCACCGGGTGCCAGATAGGCATGGCTGACCTGCGGTTCGATGCCCACCTGACCGTTCACCGAGTCATCCGGTGCGACGTTGACGTCCACCGCAGGCTCAGTGCCGATGTTGCGGATGCGGTAGGTCTGCACGCGGGTGAGGGGGTCTTCTGCTATCAGGTCCACCACCAGTTGCGCCTGTGAGGGGCGCACGCGCACGCTGGCTTCGGCTTCATCTGTCATCTGCTCCGGCTCGCCCACGGTACGCGCCGCGAACCGCCACACGTAGTTGGCACTACGTGCGTTCTGGAAGTGGCAGGCAAAGGTGAGAGTGGCGTTGCTGTTCGGCTGGATGATAATCGGTTCGTCGAAGCTTCCCGGTCCGATAAAGCCCGCAGGTGCGTCGTCATAGCTGTTCAGCACGCTCACCTGCACCTGATGCGGGCGGTTATCGTTGTTGCGCAGCGTCACGCTGAATCGCTGGTCGTAGTCTTTGCGCGCTTCGAACTGCATCTGCGCCTGCACGAAGGTGATGCCTTTGGTAACGGTGACGGTACGCTCCTCGCTCTGCGAGGTGCCATAAGCGTTGGTGCTGCGTGCGATGAAGAGATAGCGCGCGTTGCGCTGCAGGTTGCGCAGGGTGACGCTGTGCTGGGTGCCGGGCTCCCCGGTGACCGTGCGCCATTCGGCGTCGGCGGTGCTCCGGTACAGCACCTCGGTGCTGGCGGGAACGTGGGTGTTCCAGCGGATGGTCAGGTCGGTCGTGCCGACCGTGGCACCGTTGACCGGCGTGAGATCGGTGATAATCGGTTCGGCGATAATGCGCAGGGTACGCTGAGCGGACACCTGCAGACCGTACGCGCTGGCGGTGGCGGTGACGGTGAACACCACATCGCGGCTGGCGACGTTGCTGGGCACCCGGATGCGCAAACGCTGTTGAGCCTCCTGACCGGGCACCAGACGCAGGCTCATCGCGCTCAGGTCGCCCCAGCCCTCAGGCAGCCCGGTGACCTCCAGCACAGGAGTCAGCTCCACCTGCCCGTTGTTACGCAGCACGATGTCGATATCCACTGCTTGCCCCGGCGCCAGAGGCACAGGCGGTTCGGAGACCGAAGCCAGCTCCAGCGCAGGACGGGGTGCGACGTTGATTGCCAGCACCTGCGCCAGCGAGTTGTTCTCCTCGTTGCTTTCGGCAACGACGTTGTCGGGGTCAATGACTGCCGTGAGCGGGTGGCTGTTGCCCTGCAGGGCGGGCCACTCCACCACGATCTGCCGACTTCCATCCGGTTCGGGTGCCAGCACGTCTACGTTGCGCTGGAACGAGCCTCCGATGCTGATACGCACCGGTATGTTGCCCCGATAGGCGCCGCCGTTGTTCCGCACCTGCATCCGCACGCGCACCCTGTCGCCCTGGCGCACGCCCTCTGTCGGTTCGTATTGCAGGTCGCCGAAGGTGAGGTCGGGGGCGTCCACCGGGTAGTTCACCACGTGGTTCAACACGTTGTTGGTGTCATCGCTCTCGGCGATGCGGTTGTCGGGGTCTACCTCGGCGCGAATAGCGCGATCGGCACCGGGGGTGACCGTCCAGCGCAGGGGGATGTCAGTGGTACCCCCTTCCGGGATGTTGACGTTTGCCTCTACAGGAGGCAGGCGTGTGCCGTCCACCTGCGCTGCCACGCTGAGGCGTCCCTGATACGCGCCCGAGCTGCGCACGCGCACCATCACGTTCGCAGTGTCGCCCGCAGGTTTGCCTGCAGGCAGGATGTCGATGCTCTCCACGGTAAAGTCCACCGGAGCCACGCTCACCGCCAGCCGCTCTTCGGTGGCGTTGTTGTCTTCATTGCTCTCGGAGACAACGTTGTCGGGGTCCACCACCACACGTACCTGCGGGTTGTCTACCGGGCGGTCCACACTCCACGCCACAGAGACCTCGGTGCTCACTCCCGAATCGAGACCTCCGATAAGTGCCTGACCCACAGCCTGCCCGTCCACCAAGAGACGCACCGGGATACCCTGTGGATAGCCGATGGGCAGTCGGAAGTTGCCACCCTCGTTGCGGATTTGTATGTTAAAGCGGATGGTGCTGCCGAAGCGCAGGTCGCTGGGCAGTCGCACCGACATCCCCGACAGCACGAAGTCCGGCGGAGGCACCACCGGCAATTCAGTTTCGACGGTGTTATTATCGGGTTGCGAGTCGCTGATGTCCTCCGGCGACACCCGCACGCGCAGGCGCGTTGCACCCATCGGACGCGCCGTAGACAGGCTGAAACGCTGGTCCAAGCCCGCTGCCAGGTTCGGGATGCTGGAGGTGCTGGTGGCAAGTACCGCACCGTTGCTGTCCAGATGCTGCAGCACAATCGGCACTGCGCCTGCCAGCTGTCCGCCGGTGTTGCGCACGCGCACGATCGCCACGTATTGCTGCCCCACCTGCGGATTGGTGGGTAGCAGTTCCAGATCCGACAGGGCGACTTCAGGTGCCGGTACATCTGGTAGGGTGACCTCGCGTACGTTGTTGGCGACGTTGGCTTCGCCCAGCGCCCTGCCGGGGTCTACTATCGCCTGCAGACGATGTTGCCCCGGTTGCGCCGTGTAGTCGATGCGCACTATCTGGCTACTTCCGGGTGGCATAGGGGGGTACCAGCTGAGTGACTCGCAGCGTCGCATCGTCCAGACGGAACTCCACATTCACCGGCGTGTTGATGCGCCCCTGTCCAACGTTGCGCACCTCCACCGCCACGCTTACCCTCTGCCTCATCGCAAAGGTATCAGGCGAGAAGGTCAGGCTGGCTATTTCTAGGTCCGGCGGTATGATTTCCGGCAGGTCGAGCGAGGCGCGGTTGTTGTCGGTGTTGGCGTCGGGCAGACGGAAGTAGGGGTCTGCCACCACCCGCAGCGTGTGTGTACCGCTGGTGGCTGTCCAGCTGGCGGAGAGAGGTTGCGACGCGCCCGCCGCCAACCCGTTCAGGTTCAAGAGCGCTACGGAACCCTGGTCGATGAGGAACTGCACCGCAATGGGACGCAGTGTGGCGCCGCCTGCGTTGCGCACCACCGCCCGCAGCTGCACTTCCTGCCCGTAAGCGATGTCGGCACCGGGCACGTGAGAGAGCGATTCCACCATCAGGTCAGGTGGGGCGATGTCGGGGATACGCGCCTCGGCGCGCTCGCGCACCATGGGGTCACCGGAGCGGATACCGTTGTTGGTCTCGTCGCTTTCGCCCGCTTCGTCCAAGTCATCTACCTGTGCGCCCACCGTCTGGTTCGTGCCCGCGCGCACCTCGAAGGGAATCACCACTTCCGTGCTGGCGCCCTGAGCCAGTCCACCGGTCACCCGTGCGACACCGCTGACAGGCATGGGGTTGCCCGTCGCACCTGGCAGCAGGCTCACCCGGAAATCGTTCAGGGTGTCTGCTCCGTTGTTGGCAACGGTCACTACCGCCTCCACGCGCTGACCGTCCACCAGTCCCTCCGTGGGCTGGATGCGCACTCCGCTGACCACCAGGTCCGGGGCAGGTACCGGCGCAAACTCCAGCAGCTGCGCGTTGTTGCCCTCGCTGGTCTCGCTCACCCAGTTGTAGTAGTCCGTGACCACACGCAGGCGCGAGTCGTTGCCACGCAGGCGCACGGGCAAGGCGATGTCCACCGCCGCATTGGCTCCCAGACTGGGGACATCCTGATAGGCTGCCAGCCTTTCGTTCGCACCTCCTGAAGAGGCAAACACCGCGATGCGGAAAGCCTGCGAAACCGGGTCTACACCCTCATTGCGGATACGGATGTTTGCGGTCGCCGTTTGCCCATCTTTCAGGTTCTCCGAAGGTGTGAGGGCGACGTTCGCCACCTGCAAGTCGCGGTCGGGCACGACGGTGATGGTGGCGCTGTCCTCATCCACACGTCCCGCACTGTCACGCACGCGCACGCTGATGAGGTACTGCCCCAGTGTGTCCCATCGGTAAGGCACCTGTACTCCGGTGGCATCGTCAAACTGTCCGTCGTTGTCTAGGTCCCACTCATAAGCGACAATCTGGTCTACCGAATTGGAGGCGGAGGCATCCAGAATCACCTCGCGTCCTCGTCCTACCGTGCGGTCGGGGATCAGTGCTTGAATGCCTGCAGCACCGCCGAAGAAGAAGGTGAGAGTCACTTCCCACGTTTGCCCGGGCGCCAGGTCGCCCAGGTTCCACTGCAAGCCCACTCCAGCGTCCGCAGTGCCTGAAGCGGGGTAGCGTGTCTGGTCATTGAGTTGACCGTCGTCCCAGTCGTCGTTCAGCATGAAACTCCAGTGTCCCGTCCCGTGGTGACTGGAACGGATGCTGCCTGTAAAGCCGACCCGGTAGTAGCTATCGTCGTTCATGAAGACCGAGTCGGAGCCTGCGTTGTACCAGGCGTAGTCGCCACCTGCACCTGCGATGTCGAAGTCAATCGTTTGGAAGAAACGAACGTCCTGGATGGGCTGAGAGCCGGTATTGGTGAGCACGTAGGTGATATTGAACTGGCGCGATGCACCCGGGTAGAATTGCACCCGCCGGATGATGCGCAGGGAGCGTCCGTTCGCGCTGTAGGATATGGTCGCTTCCGCCAGGCGGTCGGGCTGCAGTTCGCGGAAACCCTGCTCGACCGTCATGTCCTCGGAAGGCACGATGCCTCCCCAGTCCGGCGTCCACACGCCGTAATGCTCCAGATAAACGGCATCCGCGCTCTGACCCTGCGCGTAGCGGAAGACCCATCTATTACTGCTGCGAGGACCCACACGGATGTCTAACAGGTCGTTTTGTGCGACGAAGTCCTGCCCGTCCACACCGCGCGTATCGAGGTCAGGCTTCTCCTGCGCGAAGAGGGTGACCGCTCCCAGCAGCCAGATGCTCACCCAGACAAAAGTAAGGAAGGTAGCTCTCATGCTCGCATCCTCCTGATTCGTGGTTCACGCTATCGCTTGAACACAAAGGGGATCACTGCTCGCGCTTGTTCCAGCTCCTCACTGACCGCGATGACCTCTAACAGATAGGCTCCTGCAGGCAGTGCAACGCCTGAGGCGTCTCTACCGTCCCACTGTACGTTTTGCACTCCCGCACTTCGGGCGACCGCCTTTTCGATCTCGCGCACCATCTTGCCACTGGCGGAAAGCACCCGCACCTGCGTGCTGGCAGGCTGACTGAGCATAAACTGTAAACCCACTGTGCTGCCGCGGCTTTGCTGCACCTTGACCTGCGAGATGCGCAAAGGCAAACGAGCATCGGTGTCCATCTCCACCGCAAACTGCCGACGGGTGATGCCTTTGCCGCTGCGGAAGGTGTAGGAGGGTGCGGTGCGCATCCACAAACGACGCCCGGTCTCCACATCTACCAGGCGCAGGTTGACCTGCTTCGGTACCTTTGCCACATTCTCCCAGCGTAATACCACGTCGGCGTCCTCGATGTCCGTTTCCACGCTGAACTCCCAGCGGGTGCGGGAGCGGCTGAAGGCGCGGATGTCCACCGAACCGCCGTGCGCAAAGGTCAAGCGAACTCGCGCGGGATTATCCGGGGCGGAAGGGGGATCTGCAAAAGCGCGGGAGACTTTGCTCTGTCCAAATAGATTATCTGCATCGCGATAAGCGCCTACCTGAACGCTAAGGCGCACACTCCACGCACGCGACGCCTCGTTCTGGGCGAGCGCAGCGCTCGCTATCAGCGCGAAGCCAAGCAACAAACAGCGCACCATGGCATACTCCTCCACCTCTGAATGAGTGTTGAGTTCAGCTTGGCTCTGCTCAGCAGAAAGCATCTATACACTATTGCCTAAGTGATATTATCGTCCCAACCGAGAAATTCCTTCAGGTTTTTCGGAGCTGACGAGAATTTTTTTGAAAAAAATATCTTGCTTCCGGTCTCCGTAGCGGTCCTGGTGCTGTGTTCCCTTACCGGTTTTTTTCGGCGCAAAGTTGGGATACAATAGCGTTGGGATGAACGCACACACACTGAAAGTTCTGGATTATAAGGCCATCCGGCGAAAGCTGGCGGCTCACTGCACCACGCCAATGGGCGCGGAGCGAGCGCACCGTATGTCGCCCCTGACCGATGAAGAGGTTATCCGCCTTCGGCTACAGCAGACCTCGGAAGCGCGTCGGCTGATAGACCTGGCGGAGGAGATGTCTCTGCGGGGGGCGCAGGATGTGCGTTCGGCGGTCTCACTGGCGCGTGCGGGGGGAGTGTTGCCCGCGGAGGCACTGCTCTCCATTGCCGATACGCTGGAATCTGCCCGGCGTCTGCGCACGTTCCTGCTGGCGCGAGAGGAGAAATGCCCCTCCCTCTGCGTGCTGGCTCGGCAGCTGGAACCCCTGCCCGATGTGGTGAGCGAAATCCGTCGTTGCCTGCGTGAGGACGCTACCGTCGCCGACAGCGCCAGCCCCGAGCTGGCACGCATCCGCCAGCGACTGCGGCAACTGCACTCCCGGATTACGGAACGCCTGCAGGCAACGCTTAACTCCTCACGCATTCGTAACATGCTGCAGGAACCTGTCATCACCATGCGGGGTGACCGCTACTGCCTGCCGGTCAAAGCGGAGTATCGCGCGCAGTTCGGCGGAATCGTACACGACGTCAGCGCATCGGGAGCCACTCTGTTCATGGAGCCCCAGGAGGTGGTAGACCTCGGCAACCAGATCCGCGAGGCACAGATTGCCGAACAGAACGAGGTGGAACGCATCCTGGGGGAGTTGAGTGCGCTGGTCGGCAAGCAGTGCGATACGCTCTTGCTGACCAGTGATGCGCTCGCGGAGCTGGATTTTATCAACGCGCGTGCTCGCCTGAGTGCGGAATGGGATGCGGTGGAACCGGTACTCCACACGCAGGGCAGAATCCGCCTGCGAAAGGCGCGCCACCCCTTGCTCCAGCCACCTGTAGTGCCCATCGATGTGGAGCTGGGCAACCGCTTCCGTATCCTGCTCATCACGGGACCCAACACGGGCGGAAAGACGGTCACCCTCAAAACGGTCGGTTTGCTCACGTTGATGATGCAATCAGGGTTGCATGTGCCTGCCGACACGGGTAGCGAGATGGCAGTGTTCGAAAAGGTCTTTGCCGACATCGGCGATGAGCAGAGCATCGAGCAATCCCTGTCCACCTTTTCGGGGCACATGACTCACATCGCACAGATGCTTCCGCAGTGTGATGAGCGGACGCTGGTGCTGCTGGACGAGCTGGGTGCAGGCACCGACCCCGCCGAAGGCGCTGCTCTGGCACAGGCGATATTAGACTACCTGCTAGCGCGTCGCTCGCGTGTGATGGCAACGACGCACTATGGCGAGCTGAAGAGTTACGCCTATGCCCGAGAGGGGGTGCAGAACGCCTCGGTGGAGTTCGATGTTCAGACCCTGCGCCCGACATACCATCTGCGCATCGGCACGCCCGGCTCCAGCCACGCGATAGTGATTGCACAAAGGCTCGGGCTGCCTCAGTCGGTGATAGAGACCGCACAGGCGCGTCTTGCCGGGCGCGAAACAGAGGCGGCCAGCATCATGCGTCGACTGGAAGAGGAACAGCGTGCCCTCGAGCAGGACCGGCTCGCCACCGACAGGGAGCGTCGGGAGGTGGAGAACCTGCGCAAGCAGCTCCAGCAACGGTTGGAAAAACTGGAAGAAGAGCGCCAGCGACTGCGCGAGCAGGTAGCGCAGGAGGTACAGGAGCGTTTTCAGCAGATACTCCAGCAGGCGGAAGAGGCTTACCGTCGCCTGCGCGAACAGCCGCGCGAGAACCGGCAGGCACAAGAGGCGCGTCAGCAGGTGCGTCAAGCGGCGGAGCAGATGAAACGTCTGCTCGCTCCTCCCGCTCCAGCCCACGTTCCCGCCGAGATACGCGAAGGCGACACCGTTCGCGTCACCACGCTCAACGTCACCGGCACGGTGTTGCAGCTGGCGGAGAAAGAAGCAACGGTACAGGCAGGAGCCATCCGCGTGACGGTTCCGCGTGAGACGCTGCAACGTGTGGAGCAGAAACCGACCTCTGACGCTCCGGCGGTGTCTCTCCCGGTGAACCTCTCGCGCACCACACACATTTCGCCGGAAATCATGCTGCGGATGCAGAGGGTAGAAGAGGCTCTCGCCAATCTGGACCGTTATCTGGACGAGGCGTATGCGGCAGGATTAGAGCAGGTGCGCGTGATTCATGGTAAGGGCACGGGTGCATTAAGGCAGGCGGTGCGGGAGTATCTGAAAACACACCCTCTGGTGGCTTCCTATCGTAGTGCAGAGCCTGCTGAGGGCGGAGATGGGGTGACGATAGTCACCTTGCGGTAGGATAAAAAGCACAAACGGCACGCCATTCGGCGTGCCGTTGCACGTTTGCTGTGGTTCGGGCTTACCAGCGTCTATCGCGTCGCCCGGAGCCGTAGCCGCCGCGGTCGCTGCGGAAGCCACCCTCGCGTCGCTCGGTGCGAGGACGAGCCTGGTTCACGGTGATGGTTCTGCCCATGAACACCTGACCATTGGTGGCGTCGATCGCCGCCTGCATGTTCTCGCTGGGAATGTCCACGAAGCCGAAGCCGCGTCCTTCGACGACACGGGCATCCTCGACGGGACCCCACGGGGAAAACAGCTCACGCAGCTGCTCTGCGGTGGTGGCGTAGGAAAGGTTTCCTACGAACAACGAAGTGGTTTCTGGCATTTTCTTGACCTCATGTTGGGAAGCGTCCAGCCTCCCGGATTTCTGTTACGGTGCTGCCGGCAGGCTCGAACGCGGTCTCCTCCCATGAGGTATACGGACCCCGGAACCGAACCGTTGCGTGCAACGAACACCGAACAATGGTAGTATACCATAAATGCGGGGCAAAACAAGGGGTTTTAGGGGCGTTTCTGGATATTTTTGACGAAAAAACTGAAAAAGGCACGCCCTCCGGTGCTGTCCCTTCTCCTCATCGAAGTTTTGTGATAGTATATCTCTGTCCACTCTGTCCCAGAAGGAGAGGTCCGTGACACAGCGGGTCGAGGACTACCTGGACGCGGTGTTTCTCGATATCGAAACTACCGGCATCCACCCGGCGTACAGCGAGTTGACCCTGATCGCGCTCTATCAGGAGGAGAACGCCGAGAGCAGGGCGAGGCTCTATGTGAACGACCTGCATGGCGCCGCAGAAACATTGCGTTCTCTCGAGAAGAGGGCGCAGGAATACGGTTACGACAGTATCACCGTCTGCCCGCTGGAGCTGTTCGCCGAACACGCGGAGTTTCTGTCCCGTATTGCTACCTACAACGGCGAGCAGTTTGACCTGCCCTTTATTGCCCACCATCTGCCACAGGTGCGTCCGCGTTTCCGAGCATGGCAACATCTAGACATTTACATCCATGTCGCCATGCCCCTGCGCGACATGGGGTTGTTGCGAACGCCGAACCTCCAATTGAAAACGCTCATCCGGCATCTGCGTGTGCCCCGGCACCCGAGTGTGCAGAGAATGCGTGGTGAGGATGCAGTGCGCCTGTGGAATCAGTGGAAGTACCTCTATCACTCCGAAGCATTGACCACGCTGGGCATCTATGCGCTGGAAGACGTGCGCTGCACTCGCCTGCTGCTGCAGAGGCTTATCGATATCCGCCGAGGCTCCCCATGGGATAGCCTGATCGAGCCGCTGGATGGGTGATCTGGTAGTCTGTCCAGCATGACTCTTGCCCTCCAAATGCAGGCACACCTTTCAAAGGACACGAAACGGCTCTGCCGGATAGTGACATGCCACCTCGTGCCCTGCGCCCACTGCCCGCAGTTCCGGTTCCTCTTCTCGGCAGTGTGGCTGCGCATACGGACAGCGTGTGTGAAATCGGCAACCGGTGGGCACTCGGACAGCAGTGGGCACATCGCCGGTGGGCAGGTTTCTCGGACGGCGAGCCAGCGAGGGCTTCGGCTCCAGCACCGCATCCAGCAGCGCACGGGTATACGGGTGGGCAGGGGTGGTGAACAGCCTGTCCACCGGCGCGCTCTCCACGATTTTGCCCAGATACATCACCATCGCCCGCGAGCATACCTGCCGCACCGCGTGCAGGTCGTGCGTGACGAACAGGATAGCCATGTGCATCTCTTGCTGCAGGTCGCGCAGCAGGGCATGTATCTGTGCGCGGATGGAGAGGTCCAGCGCCGAAGTAGGTTCGTCTGCCACCAGCAGGCGGGGCTGCGTGGCGATGGCACGGGCAATGCAGATGCGCTGGCGCTGACCTCCGGAGAACTCATGTGGGTAGCGATGCAGATATTCTGCAGGCAACCCCACGCGCTCTAACAGTCGCCCTGCCTGTTGCCATGCCTGCCTGCCGTGCGCCAGCCCGTGCACCTCCAGCGGCTCGGCGAGGATGTGTCCGATGCGCATGCGCGGATTCAGCGAAGCCATCGGGTCCTGAAATACCATCTGCATCTGCTTGCGCAGGGGACGCAGCTGCCCCTCCGACATCTGATGCAAAGGCTTGCCGTCAAACCACACCTCGCCCTCGGTGAGCGGAATCAGACGCAGCAGCGCTCTCGCCAGCGTGCTCTTGCCACAGCCGCTCTCGCCCACCAGACCCACCGCCTCACCCGGCGTCAGCGTCAGGTTCACTCCGTCCACCGCACGCACCACCTCGGCGCGCCCCAGCGGAAAGTGCACCTTCAAACCGCTTACCTCCACCAGCGACTGCATCCTTAAGCCACCGCCTCCAGTAGACGTTGTGTGTAGGGATGGCGGGGACGCTCCAGCACCTCGTACACGCTTCCCGACTCCACGATCCGCCCTTCGTGCATCACCAGCACGCGGTCGCAGGTGTACGCCACCACACCGATATCGTGCGTAATCAGCAGCACCGCGGTAGCCTGTTGCTGCTGTATCTCGCGCATGAGATGCAGTATCTGCAGCTGCACGGTCACGTCCAGCGCGGTGCTGGGTTCGTCGGCAATCAGCAGGCGCGGGTGGCAGATAAACGCCATCGCAATCATCACCCTCTGGCGTTGTCCGCCGGACAGCTCGTGCGGGTAGCGTCGGGCGATGCGTTCGGGGTCGGGCAGGTGTACGGCGCGAAGCATCTGCAGGGCAAGTTCGTACGGGTCGCCCTCCGCGCGGTCGCGGTGCAGCCGTGCCGCCTCTGCGACCTGCTCACCGATGCGCACCACGGGGTTCAGGCAGGTGAAGGGGTCCTGGAAGACCATCGAGATGTCGCCGCCGCGCACCTGTCGCATTTGTGCCTCGCTGAAGTGGTGCAGGGGCATCCCGGCGAACAGGATACTGCCGCTCACCATCCGTCCTCCGGGTGGGAGCAAGCGCATGATGGACAGTGCGGTCATCGTCTTGCCCGAGCCGCTCTCCCCGACGATGCCTACCGTTTCACCGGGCATTACTTCGAAGCTCGCCTCGTGCACCACAGGCGGCTGCTCGCCAAACGCTACCGTCAGCGCCTCTACGCGCAGCAGGGGTTCAGAAGCCGTACTCATACGCTTTCGCCAATCGCTCCTCCACGTAGGCGTAGAACTTACGGTTCGGGATGCCCTCGTGTGCCAGCACTATCGGCGCGTAAGAGCGTCGCTGGATGTATAGCAGGTGGCTTTCTAAGGCGCACTGGTCATGCTTGCGGTCTACGCGCAGCAGGTGGCGCAGGCTGCTGTCGGGCACTTCATCGCGCTGCTCTATCGGCACCGCTGCCAGGAAGGTCAGGCGATACACATCCTCCCAGTCCATCTGCAGCTCCCGGAAGTTCTGGTGGATGTATTCGGCGATCTCGCGGTCTTTGTCGCCGTACTCCAGCACATACTTCTCCAGCGTGTCCACCGCGTCCGCCAAGAATACACCCACCGCCACGCCCAGATTCCAGACTCTGCCTGCCATCACTATCGCGGCGTCGTCGGAGGCACCGGGTCCCACGCGGTGGCGGATATACATGTACTGTACGGAAGGGTCGTGGGCGCGTTCTGCCCCCACAATCAGCCCCTTCGCGCGGAACTCGTCCAGTTCGTGCTCATGCGCCTCCTTGGCTAACCGGTAACCGTCCAGCCCCATTTGCTCCATCACTGCTGTGTTCACCAGATAGCCTCTGCCTCCGCCGATAGTCCAGCCGGTGCGTTGTTCCACCTCTTTGCGCACGTCGGGGTCGTCGCGGAAGCCGCCCAGGAACAGCCCACGCAGCACGTCTTCTGGCGCCACCTGCAGGTGCCTCAGCGTGCTGACGGTCAGCAGGGGTGCTCCCTCCTCATCCATCAGTTCGGGGCGTTCGCCTGCTATCACCCGCTCTGCGTAGTGGCGGATGTCGTCGATCAGTGCTTGTCGGGCGGCGCGGATGGCGTGCGGGTCCCGACGCAGGGCGCGGGCGATGTGGTCAATGGTGGTGTTGGGGTAGCGGCGTCCGTGGAACGCGCCATGTCCTTCATGGGCGTGTCCCTCTATCGCCTGCATGAGTAGCAGCTCTTCCACGTCCCAGCTGCATCGCAGGGTCTCTTCCGCGTCCATCTCCGCGAAGTCACGTCGCACGATATCCGGCGGGGCTACCAGTTCATGATGCTTATGGCTCATACCGTTGCCCTCACAGTGTTGCATGGTGCTTTCATGATAACACATCCTGAGAGGAAAGGGGAGGGATGCCCCGAATGTTCGGCTCACTCGGAGGCTCGCCCTCCAGATAAAGGTGTTGAGGAGGTACCATGTGAACTATTTGACCTGGGCGATTATCATGATGTCTGTCTCGGCAGTGGTATCGGCTGCGCCCACTATCGGCGTGCTGCAATGGGGCGGGCGGCAAGCGACCGCTTTACAGAACGCCATTCGCCAGATAGAACCCCGTGCGCAGGTGGTGCTGGTATCGGTGGAGGACTTCGCAGGTGGACGCCTGCCTCAGGGGGTGTCGCTGCTGGTGGTGCCGGAGGCAGATCGCCTGCCCGCAACGGTTGGCGAACCCCTGCAGAGGTGGGTGCACTCCCGGAAAGGGGTGCTTTTCATCAGCAATGAGCCGCCGCTGGGCACGTGGCTCTACCGCGCAGGAGAGCGATGACTGGAGCGGCAACAGGCTCTGCACATGAACGGCTCCTGGCGCGCCCTGTGGCAGGGACAACCTGCTGCTGCAAACGCCTGGCGGCGTGCCACCAACGCCCCGGAGATAGATACCTCGTGGCTTGTTCCGGCTGGAGGGTATCGCTCCGTGGTACAAGTTCTATCGGGACTCGCGCGGGCGCTGGTGCAGCGTGATGTGCCATCGTGGGGTGGGCATCGGGGGGCAGGTTTCGGGCAGGCGTATCGTGCTGCCCCTGGGCGAGCGAGCGTGCCTGTTCCTCAGTGCGAAAGGCGACACGGAGGGCAGTGTGTGGGCATGGCTGCCGACCGCCGAGGTAAACACTCCAAGCCTCTCCGCGTTGCTACAGCCGATGCGGCACGGCTGGTGTGGTTCCGCGAGGAGCATCCCGGCTGGCGCATTGAAACGGAGCCTCTGGAGATCGATGAAGAGCGTGGCGTTGCCATCTTCCGCGCGCGCGTCCTCGATGAAGACGGTAACGTGATTGCTACTGGTACCAAGATGGAGACGCGCGAGGGCTTCGCGGACTTCGTCGAGAAAGCGGAGACCGGAGCCATCGGTCGTGCGTTAGCGGTGGCGGGTTTCGGCACGCAGTTTGCGCCCGAGCTGTCGGAGGGCGGGGTAGTGCATCCGGTGGACACGCCCGTCGCCGCCCTGCGTGAGCGCGAGGAGGCAACCCGCGAGCTGCGCTGTTCCGACTGCGGTACGCCCATCACGGAGGGCGTGTATAAGCTCTCCGAGAACCGCTACGGTCGTCCGCTATGCGCCAACTGCCAGAAGAAGCATACCCCGCTTGCTCAGCCAAGGGGGTAGAACAGCAATGCGGCACGGACATCCCTGTCCGTGCCATGTTGCGCTACTTTGCCTTTGGCTCGGGGGTAATCGCCCAAGGCTGCTTGCCCGGTTTGCGCCCGACCCATTGCCCAAGCCCGTATGCATTATACAGGAAAATTCTCGTCACAGGGGAATGGATCTCCTCCTGTATCATATGGCGGATTTGCTTCAATGTCTGTCCGAGTTTCTCCGTGTCGCCTTGCTTGTCGTATATTTGATACTCAACGGCAAGGCACTCCAAGGGAAAAAGGTACTTGCCACCTCTCTCCCAAGACTGTTTGACATACTGAAGGGCTTTGTGCGCGTCTCGCTCATCCACAGCTTGCCAGAAGAGGACGTAAGGATTGAAAGGGTCACGTTGGGTAGCCTGTCGGATATAGCGGTCTACCACTTGTGCCCCGTTAGTCCTCTGCTGCACAATCTCATAAGGCATGCCTCCCGGTAGGGTTCCTTTCTTGACCACTCTGTTCATTAGTACTTTGACTTCGCTATTCGGTATGCCGGTCTTCAAACTCAGCACCATCAAAACGTAGGGCCAAGCGCTGTTGGGATCCTTCCTAATAACGTTTCTTATCAGCCCTTCTATCTCCTGATAGCTGGGCATGACGGTGTTGGGATCTCCAGGTTTACCTCCGTGTTTGAATTTGCGGGGGTCCAAATTAGCAGCCCCGCCGGTTGGGAAGATGGTGAGCTTGGCGTAAGTAACGACAGCAAAAGCATACCCGAACGCGATCCGCGCGTTACCAGGATTTTGACGATACTTTTCGCCATAATCTGCCATTAGATTCCACAGCGGTTCTACCCCTTTCCTTGCAGCATTGACCACGTTCAGGGCGTGGTCGTCGTAGTCAAGGTCTTTTGCCCCCTCCCCATCCTGCAGGGGCTTTGGGGATATCTGTAACAATATCACCAACAGCGCCGGCAAGAGAGCACATACGCAGCGAAACATACTGCCACCTCTTGTATCTCTCGCCTCTCTAGTTCTGGTTCTGGGGCGGGTTTTTCTGCAAGGCTTTCTGTATTCTATCGTACCAATTTTTGATGTAATCCCGTCCAGCGGGGTCTATAGTGCCTTTTACTACTTTCACACCAACAACAACGCCTTTTTGAAAAATGGGCACCTGTGCGCCCCACTCTATCCCCAATGTGCGATACAGTCTAAGGACAACCCTTGAGAATAGCCAGAGCTGGCTACTCTGCAGGTGCGAGGGGACAGGCAGGCTCGGTACCCCCTTCCACTTACGCCCTTTTGATTGCAGGTATCGCTGATATATCGTCTGCCCGCCTATCCTTCGTAACTGGTCTTCCAGCACCTCTATGGAGTTCCGAATACCTCCGTACATCTGGTACATTTCGTAAACATAAAAAGCCACTATGGGCTCAGGTAGGGACTGATAGGCAGCGGTCAGCTGATCCCACGCGATGCGGGAACATTGTTCTACGAGGGGGTAGTTTGCATCTCCCGGCATAGCAGGTAAAAGTTGGTCCCACAGGTAGAGCGCTGTTATTCCCAGTTGGTATCGCTCGATGGGGCTCAGATGTTTCTGTCGTTTTTGCATCTCGGATAGTGCCTTGCGCATCTCCTCCTTGGTCAGGGACTGGGTGTAAGCCGTCACCGCAATAAGGTCTGAAGGATGCTCCTTCAGGTACTCACGCAGTATCTGGTAAGCCTGCTGTCGCTGTCCTTTCTCCAAGTATTCGCACCCGGCACGTAGCTGACTGTCCTTGCAGAAAGAACGGAGCGGTTCGTTGTACCTTAGGGCAACGAATCCCGGAGAAAAACGTTTTACCATGTCGGAAAAGCAGGTTGTCTGCAGAGCAACGGTCAACCAGAAGATGATGCATAACGAATGCACCGCTGTTCTCATTTCTACCTCCTAGTGTGGTACGACGTAGTAAGCCCACACAATAGGCACTGTACCACTTGGGTCGGCTGCCCATTCTAAAAGGTGCCACGTGCAGGTGCCATGTGCCTATATGTTACCAAAGGCGCGAGCGAGGGCGCAAACGGGAAACAACGGATTTCGGTTTTGGTTACAATGGCTGTATCTCTCCTCGCTTCAGTTCCGATTTTGGCTTCTGCGCCTGCATCAGAGCTTGATCAATAGCAGTTAACCACTTTCGAAAGTACTCCCTTATTCTCGTTCCGTGGGGGGTATAATGCCCCAGAACCTGAATGCGCTGCGGATCTGTGGAATCCGGCTTATTCTCGACTATCCATCCTCCTTCAGCGGTGAGAACCTTGGGGTAAGCCAAGCCTACTATAGCCCGGAGCAGTTGCAAACGATGCAGATCCAGGTGCTTGACCGGAGGCAGCTTGTCGAACTGCCAGCGACGTTGTTTCGCCTGGAGGTAGAAGCGCATAGGCTCTTTCCCAAGGATAGAGCCCATCTGCTCTTCGAACATCTTGGAGATCCCCTGTATTGGGCAGTCATCAAGCAGAATCACCATGTACGGATTGGGATCCAACTGGTATGCTTTGCGGGCGTACTCTCCACAGCGACGGAAAAGTGCATCACGCTTTGTGAAGTCGTTAGTATCATAGGCTAAATAAAGGTATAGGATGGATGCCTTGAAGTAATCCATTGCAGTAGGGGACTGCTTCAAAACCTCCTCGTAGGAACGGGATAGGCTCTTCCGCTCCTCAGCAGTTGTTGTTTGCAGCCAACCATAGGCTGCCACATAACCGCGGTTGTCTTCCTTTAGCAACTCTTCAAAGGCACTCCGTGCCTCCTTCATCTTGCGCTGCTCGAGCCACAGGCAAGCTTGCTGCAGTTCGGCAGGCGCAATTTGCGAAAGCTTAAGATGGTGAGGTACCACCCATCCCGGTGCTGGTTGTGCCTCTACACTGTACGAAATACGCCATGTAAGCACAAGCAGCAAGAGCATCTTTTTTCTCATAGTATATCTCCTCTCTGTTGCGTTGTTGCCACATAGGAGAAGCGGCAATCCCTCCACCTTATGTACGCAGTGCCCTCACGGTGGTGACACTGGCTCCGCGTACACGTAGAGACGGATGCTAAGGGAATTACCTGGTAGTCGGAGGTATTCTGCCGCCCACCACGTGGATTCACCTTGGTATCCGTTTGCCCCATATATCTGGCAGACCCCCGCTTTTTCCTCCCACTGGTATGCCCAGAACTCGTAGTAACGAAAGCCCGGATACATTGTGTACTTCTGGGTTGCCGAACAACTAACATTGTAGATCACGCCTGTCTCTATGTTCTCGTAGGTTTTGAAGGCTACTTTGGCTTCCTCCGTGCCCACTTGCAAACCGGCCTCTGTCCCGATCGTACCTGTATTGGAGATCGTGCGGCTTTCGCTCACAGTAAAAGTGCGCTCTACTCCGGTTGACAGTCCGGTCGTTTGTATGCCGACGAAGTTCCAATCCGGCTGATAGTTGTCAGGGTAGGCAGGACATTCCGGTAGAGGGTGCAATCTTGTCCAGTGACGCTGCCACTCCTCTATTGGAAAGTGCACTCGCATCCTCTTCTCGGCAACATCGGTAAAGCCGTCCGTGTTATCTGTTACCCCCACCCTTAGAGAGTAGTCCGACAAGCTCGGCATGTTGTAAGGGATGTATGCTCCGTAGTTCTGCATGACGCGGGCGCTGGTTGGCCAAGCGTCGTTTATGTCCACGTTGTGTGCGCCGATGGCACTCCAGAGAATCTCTGGGTTTGTCAAAAAAGAAGGAGCACCAGGCCCCGGACAAAAAGAGCTCGGGTGCCATGCATCGAAACTCGGCTTGAAATCCAACCGGTGCGTGATGTCCGTCGTCCACTCCCACTGTCGTCGCCAAAGATCGTATGTCAGGCTGACTGCTATATCGCCCTCGTCAGGAGCGTTCAACACGGGGATCGGATTCCCCTGCGGGTCAGCACCCTTCTTGTAGGTATCCGGTCCGATGGTCACGAACTTGTTGGTCACCACTGCCTGCAAATACAAAGTGGCGTTCGCGGTGTTATACCCGTGCGGAACCGTGATCTGCGCGCTCACGCCCATTTTGATTGTTCGACTCAACAGGTTCTCTCCCGTTTCCCACCAGCCTGCGGGGTTCCACGTAAACTGCGAACCAGATACCTCGAAAAACTCTCTGCCCACCCACGGGTCATTCTGGGGTCGCCCCCCAGTACTGCTACCGTAACCGCTATGGGACACGCTATCCGCATAGGTACCTAGAGGAGTCTCGCCCGATACGGAAGCGGTGCTGACATTCGTGTTGCTATATTGCACCCCACTGCCCGCAGACAGGCTTGCCCATTGACGCCAGCCAATGACCCACTTGGTCACTTCGGGCGGTGGCGTTTGAGCGTCTCCTGTCCACCGGATGCGCACAATGGTCAAAGTGCCTTCCAGCCGAGCTGTGCTCTTTTTCAATCCACCTGTTGCATTGACTGCCAGACTTGTGCTGAATACATCCTGTCCCTGCCACAGGCGCGCAGTTGGACCCTGCGACTGTGAACGCCCATCAAAGAACTCCTGATTTCGGTTTTCGTTTCCCTCAAAGCGCATAGCCACCACAAAACAAGGTTCACTACCAAGCGCTTGTGTGGTCAAGCAGAGCGTGAAGGTAAGGAGCACCCATTTATGGAGGATCACTGCCCCCCCCATGTCAGTTTGCAAATTTTCATCTTTCATGCCCTCCTTTCCATCGAGCTTTTCATAACTATTACTGTCACGACTACCCCCTTTGGTGGGGTCGTAGCCGAAGAATTTTTTAAAGAGATGGCGCAGGTCGCGCAAGTATGCCTGCACCGTGCCCGGGCTCACGCCCAAACTCTGGGCGATCTCAGCGCAGGTATCGCTTTGAAGCCGGAGTCGGGCGACCGCACGCAGGCGCGGGGAGAGCGCATCCAGAAACTCCTGCGCACACAGTTCGCTGATTGCTATCGCCTCCACATGGCGATAACCCTCTAGGGAGGGAGGCGTCCATCCTTCGAGCAGGTGTTCGCGTCGTTTCTGCTTTCGCCAGTACGCACTGGCGTAGTCATGGCACAGGGTGCGTAGGAGGAAGACGTCTGGCTCGCTCTGTTTCCAGGGGTAGTCTCCGGTGCGCCGATAGTAGGAAAGCAGGATACAGGTCACTCCGTCTTCTGCGTCCTCGTAAGACAGACCGCCGTCCTCTACAACAACCCGGCGCACCCATGCCATCCATTTTGGGGGTGACTGCGACAACACTGTTGGTGACCTCGTTGCACCACGTTTGGCTACAGTTTAGAGAGGTCTGCAGCGAATGTCAAGCGGCTAAAGCCGTTCTCCTCCACAAAAAGCCAAAGCATGGTTTGGTTTGCAAGGGCACGGCTTTAGCCACTGATGCCGGTTTACCCCAGGTGTTTCTTCAGCCACGCGAACGCGCTGGCTTGCATCTGCAGATCGAACTTGTGCCCGCCCGGATAGAACTCGCCTGCGTAGTTATCAGGTGCGCCTGCGCGCCGGTAGTGAGAGGAGATGCGCCTGTGTGCCGCCCGCATCCCCTCCTGCGTGAACAAACCGTCGTCCAGGTCGTACTGCACCATGAGTGCAGAGGGAGCACGGCAAGCGGCAAGGTCAGACCAGTCGCCGTAACGTGCCCAGCCCCATGGTAAAAACATCCACGTATGTGTGACCACGTTATGGTCTAGGAGGTGCTCAAACGTGCTCATCATGCCCACGATGACCGCCGCACGAATGCGGTCACAGGTCGCCTGAAGCAGGGCGGAACGGCATCCCCCACCCGATAGACCGACACAGCCTATCGCATCCGCACGCACGTCGCTACGGGAAGCAAGGTAGTTTGCTGCTACCCTGTCCTCGTAGCTCACAACCCCAGCCAGTGTTGTGCCCAGCAGGTGGCAGTACTTCTCGATAGTGTGTTCGTGGAATGACGAGACGCTGTTAAACAGGGCGACTTCGTCGGGAGTGCGCTCATTTTTCCACCAGGATTGGATGGCTGTGCCAGCATTTCTGTCCCATTCGGGAATGTCCTGAAGCAGGAACTTACGACTGCCCCACAGGAACACGTCGGGAACCAGCACCACAAAACCTTCCTTCGCCAGTGCGTTGGCAAAGGCGCGTCCGCCGTAGTAGGTCTCACGGAAGGGTATCAGCACGGAAGGCGTGTCGTCCGGTCCATCGGCGATTTTCTCTTTACCGTAATATTTGAATCCACCATGGTCGTGCAGGGCGAGCACAGCGAGCAGGGGTTCCTTCGCGCCTTCGGGCTTCAGCACCCAGGCGTGCGTGCGCGGTCCGTATCCTACCGACCACGAGACCTCTTCACCTTCCAGCCCATCGCGTGTCCAGCGCCTCTCCACTTTGACCTCGCGCGGATGCTCATCGTTGAAGTGAAAGCCCAGTATCTCCCGCACGCGCTGTTGCGTCTTCTTGCCCGGAGGGGCTACAGGGTGCAGTCTGTGCGCCCTCTTCGCGGCATCTACCCAGTCGCTGTATACTCCCAGATGCTGATAGTTGCGAGTCATGGTGCTCCTCCTGTATAGGTGAACATGACGGACAAAATAGGCTTCGATTCGCCTGGAGAGTTGCCCTGCCAGAGCAAGGGACAGCACGAAAGCGTTTGCGATATATCTGGTGAGGAATGCAGGAAGAAGCAGGTCTCCCCGCTAATAGCATAAAGAGCAATCACTGCTATGGAGGTAATGGATGCACGTTCGAAGCAGGGCCTTTACGCTGATGGAGCTTCTCGTGGTCATCGCCATTATCGCTATCCTCGCAGCAATCCTGTTCCCTGTCTTTTCCCAGGCGAGGGAGAAAGCCCGCCAGGCTTCATGTCTCTCCAATATGCGCCAGCTGGGCATTGCGCTGAGCATGTACATGGAAGATTCTGACGGCTTGAGCTTCTTCTTCGGGCACAACAGTCGCCTGAGCCGGTGCTACCCCGCTGCTCCGCTGGGCGCGACCCGCGAGAACCGCTGGTGGAACCAGATATTGCCTTACACGCGCACAGGTGGCGCGTTGCTGGTGTGCCCATCGGACAGTGGACGAACGCCTCACGCGCTGGAGGATGGGCGAGAGGGCCGACCGTTTGTGCCGCGCTCGTACGTGGCGAACCGCGCGGGGGAGTGCTTGCCCAGCGCGGCGATAGACAACCCTGCGGATATCGTCATTGTCACCGAGAAGGGCGACCCCTTTGACGACTCGTGGTTCGAGCCTCCCAAGAACCTGTATGACAAGGCGGGCTATAACCAGCCGGTGCTGGCAATGACACGCCACTCGGGAGGGTGTAACAGCATGTTCTTTGACGGCCACGCGAAGTGGCTGAGTCGGGGCACGTGGTTATCGCACCCCTGCGGCGAGCCTTATTCGGGCGTGGAGTTGATACGTCGCTACCCCATTCCCGGCAGCGACTTCTGGCACCCGAACTGTCCGCAATGAGTTCAGGGAGTGGTGTAGCTGGCGCCACGTTCCAGCAGCATCTCCAGCTGACGGGGCGCAACGCGGCTGATATCGTAGTTAGCGATGAACAGCTCTTTGCCCGGCAGAGCACGCCCCTGCTTATAGTTGTTCATCCCGTACTGCAGCGTCCATTCCAGCATGTAAGCGCCTTGGAACAGCTCGCGCACTTGCGGGCAGTCGTCGTAAGTGATGAGCCACCGATGTGGGCAGCGGCGCATCGTTTGCGCAAAGCGCTCGTGGTCAAAGCTCAGATGTAACTCACCGCGCCGACCGTAGAGACGGGAGTCAGCGACGGAATAATAAGGGGGATCCAGGAAAAGAAACACCCCCTCACCTGGAGCCATCACCACCTCGGCATAGTCCAGGCAGGTGATTTGCACATCGCGTAGCACCAGTGCCACACGCGCCAGGTTTCGGATGGCAGACAGGGTAAATCTGCCATGAAACGCGCCTTCCGAGTAGCCGCCAGAGTCCACCGTGCCTGAGAAAGTGATCCGATTCAGCACAAAGAAACGCACCGCGCGCTCAAACTCGTCTCCGGTGCCGTACTTTTCCAGCAAGCTGTAGAAAAGCTCGCGCCCATCTGTCGCCTGTTCGCGGATGCGCATTACCGCCCTGACCAGTTCGGCGTTTCGAGTTTGCGCCATCTTCCAGAAGCAGTACAGCTCGTAGTGGACATCATTTATCCAGTACAGGCGGTCAGGATAGAGCTGTTTCACCCTCAGAAAAACGGAACCTCCCCCCACCATCGGCTCGCGAAACTCTATAAAATCGGTGGGGATGAGGGGCAGAATCTGCGGTAGCGCCCGCGATTTACCTCCCGGGTAACGCAGTGGAGTGGTGACAAATGCGGTTTTAGCCATTTTGTGTCCCTGCTCCCTCGATAACGACGGGCACGTTAATGCGCCTTGATTCTTCGTTCAGCCAGTGCAGAATAGAACGTGTTCCTGGTGGTACGTTCCACCTTCCAGCGTATTCTTTGATGGCGCTTGCCTCAGCGGGAAGCCGCAGAATTTCCTGTAGCCGATTACTTGTCCATCGCAGCTCTACGGAGGTAGATACAGGGCGTCCACCTACCCTGACGTTTTCCAGATGTGAGAAAAGAAGCAGTTTGAATAAACCGTCTTTGATGTCGCTGATTGCAGGCAGGAAAGATTGAGAGGTAGTCTTACACTCACGTATGAACAGCGTATCACTGTTCACCAGGTAAACCTCATCTGCGGTGAGATAATAAACCCCTCCAAGATAGTTCTGCAGATGAAAGAGAGCTTTTTTACCCCTTCCCGACAGGTCCTCCTTCTCATGTTGAGTGACGGTTTCGTGCTGCGCCGAGAGGTGCGAACGACGGAGCGTCAAATCGCGGAAGCGGTTGATGTCGAGCAGGTCTGGTGTCTCAGCACTCCTTACCGAAGCGAGGAAAGCACGGTGGGATTCTTCTGAATGCATTGCGACCTTTAGCTTCTGGGCTATCTGCTTATACGCCTCCATGGCTTGCTGGTAGACAGGTATGAAGTCCCTTTGAAAGTGCTCCTGATTCCAGTGGTGGGCATCGAGCTTGTATTCGATGATACGTTCCATTTGGGTGCGGATGTAATCGTTGTCCATGCGTTGATGGGTAATGCGATTTTCGCTTTTCTCGTCCTTGCTTGCATCGTTATACCATGCCAGGATAATGTAAATATTGGTCAGATTCATCCAAGAATAAGTAATGTAATTGATACGGTCTAAATTGGTGTCGTTCCGGCTTTTTCCCGCTCCCTCATCCTTCACCACAGGAATAACCGTTACTATTTTGCCCCCATGACTGTAGGTATCGTATATTCGTGCAAAGGGGTAAGTTCTGGTACGCTTAGGACTGCTCCATTTGGAGTAGGCGATACATACCTCTGCACCAAAGCGCACCAGACCAGCCGATCGGGCGGTATTGATATTAAATGTCTCGAAGTCGTAAATGGGCAATCTAGCAGACTGTCCGGAGAAGTGCAGGCTGCGTATTTTGCCTTCCACAAGAAGTTGTTCTCGTCGCTCTGGCATAAAACCACCCATTGTTATTGTAGCAGGTGGTCGCCAGGTGAGCAAGTGGGCGTCCTGAACTTTTGAGTTCCTTGTGCACCTGTGGTATAATCTCGCAATGGGCAGAGTGCCGATAATCAGGGAGGGAGATTTCGGATGAAGCAAGGCATCCATCCAGAATACAAGATTGCGACGGTGACCTGCGCGTGCGGGAACACCTTCACCACGCGCTCGCTCAAAGAGGAGATTCATGTGGAAATCTGTTCGAAATGTCACCCGTTCTTCACGGGCAAGCAGAAGATTGTGGACACCGGCGGGCGCGTAGAGCGGTTCCTGCGCAAGTACGGTCTGCAAGGGTAGTGCATTCACCCTGCCCACAGGGAGGGCGCGATGAAGGAGAATCTGCAATACGGCGGGCAGGCGGTCATCGAGGGAGTGATGATGCGCAGTCCGCGATACTTTGCGGTGGCGTGTCGGCATCCAAACGGCGAGATTGTGCTGAAGCTGGAAGACCTTGCCAACTCGTGGCTGTCGCGCCTGAAGTGGCTCCATCGCCCCTTCCTGCGGGGGACACTGGCACTATTGGACGCGATGGCGCTGGGCATCCGCGCCTTACGTTTCTCTGCCGATGTGCAACTGGAGGAACAGACGCAGACCGTACAGCAAAAGCGCATCAACGACCTCGCAATCGGCTCCACGATGATCGTGGGGCTGCTGGTGGGGTTAGGGCTGTTTGTGGCGTTGCCCACCGCGTTGACCCAGCTGTTGCCCTGGAAGAATCCCGTATTGCTCAATATGTTGGACGGCGTCATCCGCATCGCCCTGTTCATCGGCTACGTGACGGCGATAGGGAGCCTGAAAGAGATTCGGCGTGTGTTTCAATATCACGGCGCGGAGCACAAAGCGATTAACACCTTCGAAGCGGGGCTACCGCTCACGATGGAGAATGCAAAGGCGCAATCGCGCATCCATCCTCGCTGCGGAACCAGCTTTGTGATGGTGGTGCTGATACTGGCTATCTTCGTGTTTTCGCTCACCGGTCGTCCGCCGATATGGATACGCATCCCCTTGCATATTGCGTTGCTGCCTCTGGTGGCGGGCATTGCCTACGAAGCCATTAAGTTCGCAGGCAGACACAAAGATTCACGCTTCACTCGCTGGTTGCTGGCGCCCGGATTGTGGAGCCAGCATCTCACCACCCGCGAACCAGAAGAGGCGCAGATAGAGGTTGCCCTGCGCGCTCTGCAGGCGGTGATGGAACAAGAAAGGCAGACGGGCGAAGTGGTATCGGTGGCGTAGGAACTTTAGCGGGTGCGGTTCGCAGGTTCCTCTATCGTATACACCCAGAACACGTATACCTCCACAGGTTCCCCTTCCCGAATGCCCGCTTTTTGCCTGGCGAGGGTGAGCATCCTGCGCACCGTACGCCCTTCGTGTGGCAGTACCACCGCACTGCGATTGCCACTCCTCACCAGCACGCCATGCTCGCGGGGGCGTACCCGCTGGGGCGTGGCAGGCTGGGGTGGGCTGGCGACGATGGTCAGGATGATTCTCAGCTGGCTGATCTCCTCCGCTCGCAGGGGAGGGAAGCGCGTGTCGCGAGTACACACTCCCCGCGCCACTGCCACGATTTCCTCGGCGATGTGACGCTGTTGGGGTTCTAGAGTGCCCCAGCAGGCGCGCAGTTTGCCCTCTCGCACGAGCGTGAGGAACACCCCGGCGCGACGTGTAATGAGCTCGTGTGGCAGGTCGCGCGGCAGATGGTATGGTCTACCATGCGCGGCTGCTTCCAACGCGCTCCGGGCGAGACCAAGCAGTCTCTGTTGGTACACAGGTGATACTCTCACAAAGGGTACTTTCTGGCAAAAGCCTTCCAATCCTGCGCAAACCGGTGCGTAGCGATGTGGATGGTCAAGGGGAGGAAGGTAGTAACACCCAGCCGGTCATCGCGGGTATCCTCAGGGAGAGCCATCCACCGCGTTGCACGGCAATACGCTGAGGTGCGGTGCTTCCATCGGAAGACAATACGACGCGAAGCGTGCGGGTAGTCGCTGGCACTTTCAGCCGGACGATGGCTGGCTTTTCGCCGTTGTTCAGCACGACCAGCACCTGCTCTGTGCCGTGCTGGCGCAGGTAGGCGTAGACGTTTTGCCGGTCGTCGGTCAACAGAGTCACCCAGTCGCCGCGGCGCAGGGCGATATGCTGTTTGCGCAGTCGTATCAGCGCAGCCACGTAGTCCCGCAGCGATTTGCCCTCCGCAGGGGGATTCCAGTCCATCGGTTGGCGGTTGTCGGGGATGTTTCCGCCTTCCATACCCACCTCATCACCGTAGTAGATAGCGGGTGCACCGGGCAGGGTCATTTGCAATAGGAACGCCAGCCGCACTTTGCGCCAGTCGCCGCCGCACAGGGTGCGCAGCCGATGGGTGTCGTGACTGCTGAGCATGTTGTACATACCGTATGTCACCGCGCGCGGATAAGTCATCGCCAGCAGGCGCAAGCGTTCATCCAGCACCGACGGTGGGGTACGGCGAAAAGCCACCCAGTCCAGCACAAATCCGCGCCAGGGGTAGTTCATCACCGCATCAAACATGTCGCCGCGCAGCCAGTGAGTGGCATCGCCCCATATCTCGCCGATGATGACCGCATCGGGTCGCACGCGCTTCACCTGCCGGCGAAACTCACGCCAGAAGTGGTCGGGCACCTCGTTCGCCACATCCAGTCTCCAGCCGTCAAAGGGCACTCGCCGCATCCAGGGGAGAATCACCTGATTCAGGAGATAGTCCCGTACCTCGGGGTTCTCGTGGTTGAGTTTGGGCACGTAGGGAATGCCCCACCATGCGGAGTAGGGTGCAGGGTTCTCTATCCGCACCGGGAATCGGTGCACGGTAAACCAGTGGCGATACGCTGAAGCCTCTTGCTTCTCCAGCAGGTCGCGGAAGGCGAAGAAATGCACGCCCACGTGATTGAACACACCGTCCAGTATCAGACGCATCCCCCGCCGTTTCAGCTCACGACAGAGGGTCACCAGCGCCTCGTCGCCGCCGAAGTGGGGGTCTACGCGGGTATAGTCATCGGTGTCGTACTTGTGGTGCGTGACGGAGGTGAAAATGGGCGTCAGGTAGAGCGCGGTCACGCCCAGCCGATGCAGATAATCCACCTTCTGTACCACGCCCCACAGGTCGCCGCCGAAGAACTGGTCGGTACGTCCTGTTTCGTCCAGAGGTTGGGTGGGGTCGGGGTCGTTGGTGGGGTCGGCGTTCAGGAATCGGTCGGGCACAATCTGGTAGAAAATGGCGTCGGCTGTCCACGCGGGGGCCTTCACCTCAGGCAATCGCTCTGGTTGCAGGCGGAACCACTGCCCGGGTTTGGCGTCGGTTGCCCCCCGTGGAGAGAACCACACCCTTTTGTGGCTATCCTGCAACGAGAACAGATACTGCACTGCGCGTCGTGGAACGCCCAGGCGATAGTAGGCGAAGAGGGTGTCCTGTGTGACACGCGGCATAGTCTTTTTCACGAAACGTTTGCCGTCGTACAGGGTGACCTGCACGCTCTGCACGTCATCGCGCCGTGTGCGCACGGTGAGCACAGCATCTCGCCCGTCGGCGTGCAGATAGAACATCTCGCGTGGCTCGTGGCGCAGGGCAGAGAGAGTGACGACCCCGTCCCCCACACGACCGGGCGGGTTGAGACCCTTTGCCTCCACAATCAGCAGGGAGTTGATATTGCCCATGCCGTCATCCACGTTCTGTACGGCGTGGGGGTCGGTACGCCAGTCGTTGCCGTTGACCACGAACTTATACTGGTATACGCCGGGCATCAGGTACAGGGTGAGCGTCCACGTCTTGCCTCCGTCTTCGCTGTGCATGGGGTTGCGTCCCACCTGCCACTCGTTGAACGTGCCTGCCAGGTACACCACCTGCGCCGGTTCCTCCAGCTGCAGGCGGAAGGTGACGGGGATACCCTCCTGAGCGTATGCCCTGGCAAAGGCGAGCAGCAACAGCAAGGTGAGAAGAAAGCCGATGGAAAACCTCCCCCCCCGTCTCCCTTCCCCGCGCGGGAAGGAGGCGTTTTCTCCTCTTCCTGTGGGAGAGGGGCTGGGGATGAGATTCCCAATCACCCTGCGCATCGCGACCTCACGCCGATGCCCTTTCCACCAGATGACAGGGCACGATATAGCGCCGCTGGGAGGGTTCTCGCCCCTCAATCTGACGTATCAGCACCTCGGTAGACATCTGGGCGAGGGCGCGGATGTCCACTGCTACCGAGCTCAGGGGTGGGTCTACATACTGGCAGAAGGGCGAATCGTTGAAACCGATGACCGCCAGTTGCTGCGGAATGTCCATTCCACGCTCCCTCGCGGCGCGCAGTGCTCCGACGGCTACCAGGTCATCCACCGCGACCACTGCTGTCGGCGGATGCGGCAGGCTGAGCAATCGGCTCATGGCGCGGTATCCGTGCTCTTCGGTGAAATCGCCCCAAACGACCAGTTCGGGCACGCCACACAACCCCGCATCTTTCAATGCCTGCTGGTAGCCGGTATGGCGGTCCTCACACACAAAAATGCCGCGCGGTCCGCTGATGTAGGCGATGCGCTGGTGCCCTTTGTGGAGGAGGTATTCGGTGGCCATGCGTCCCGCGCCGATGTTGTCATTGTCCACCGAGTACACTGCGTCGGTCGGCTCGTAGCGCCCGATGAGCACGAAGGGAAAACCCTCTTCCAGCAGGCGAGGCATCCGTTCGTCCTGCGTTTGCGGCTCCACCAGAATCAGCCCGTCTACCCGACGTGTGCGCAACAGGTCTTCGTAGATAGCGCGCCGGGATTGCACCGCGCGAGCCGCATCCACGCACAGGTGGTATCCCGCTTTGCCCGCGAACTCGATGATGGCGGCGATGAGTGCGCTGAAGAAGGGGTCACGGGCGAGCTGTTTGGGAGAACGGTGCACCACCAGCCCCAGGATTCCTGTGCGCTGTGAGCGCAGGGATTGCGCCCGGGCATCGGGCACATAGCCGTGCTTTTCAATCACCGCCAGCACACGCTGGCGCAGCTCCTCGTTCACGCGCGGGTCACCGCGCAGCACCCGCGAGACGGTCGCCTGCGACACTCGCGACAGCCTGGCTATCTGGTTCTGTGTCAGTTCGGGCATGGCTGACGAATGGAATACGTATTCTGTGAAACAGTATATCCGTGTTGGAGCAGATTGTCAAGGGAGGGTGGAAGGTGAGGTGATGTTTTGCTAACCCCTCTGTCCGAACTCCTATCTGAACTTCAGAATAATGATATTACCATTTGGAACCTTGACAAACTACCGGAGGAGCAATAGGATATTTCACCCGGCGGGATGAACTTTGAAACAGCGTGCACTCCTACAGTGCATTGGGGAGGGTGCGAAGATGCTCAGTGCGAAGCGCTATGTCATTACTGTATGCTGTGTCACCTTCTGTGTGGGAGCAGGTATAGCCCTGACGGCTGTCCGCTCGCAGCCCCTGCCTCCGGAGCGATTCCAGAACCGCACCGCCCTGTGGCAACGCAGCGGGAAGAATATCCTCAGCGGTTTTCGCAACATGTACAACTTTCACGTGCTGCACGAGCCGGGTGCGGAGTACCCTTTCAGGGCTTGGTTTTTTGGATGGGCGGTAGAGGATTGCAACGCTCATATCCCCGGTTTCAAAGGGTGCGATGCCATTTTCGCCGCCCGCGCGAAGCAGCTGGAGGGTCCCTGGGAGGTGTACGCAGGCGATGGTACATGGGATGCTACCGGTACCCCCCGACGGTGGAAACCGCTGTTTGCGCCATCGGGAAGCTACTTCGACGAGTGGCACAACGGCGATCCCAGCGTGGTGAAGGTGGGCAAGCGCTACTACATGGCATACAGCGCCACCGGGCACGACAAGGATCGTCAGCCGGACGGTACTCCCGACGATACAGACGGCAGCTATTTATGCATTATGGGTGCGGTTTCCGAGGATGGCGTCCACTGGAAACGTTCGCAGAAGCCCATTCTCGCCTATCCGCGCGAGTACGGCAGGAAAGCCATCGAGGGCGACGTGGTGGTGTACGGTTCGTACCACCGCCCCTCTCTCCTGTACGAGAACGGGGTGTTCAAGATGTGGTTTGACTACTGGACGCCGCGCGGGGTGGCGATGGGTTACGCGGAGAATCGAGGGGATTTTCTCCATCCTGACGACTGGCAAGTGATCCGCGCGGGCAAGGATCCCTGCTTGTGGGAGTTTCCCAATCCTGAGGTGGTGAAAGAGGGGCCACTCTACTACGCCTATGCCGACCCCAGCGGCTACGCGAACCATCCCTGGATAGGGCGCAAAATCGTGGAGGCGGTATCCCGCGATGGGCTGAACTGGCAGGTGCTAGGATATATCGAGCCAGACACCGACGCACCCGCGATTCACGTACCGGAAGCTCTGGTGCTGAAGGAGAAGACGGCAACGCGCCTCTACCTCTTCTATGCCTGCCAGATCGGCGGAGAGACCGATTATGACTACCGCTACAACCGGATAAGGTATATGTGGCGGACGGTCTCTGCCGGAGACGTTCGTTAGCAGAGAGTATCCTTAAGCGACTACGCGCAGGAGGGTGTTGCCTGCTGACACTTGCCCTTGCTGCTCGGCGAGACGTTTGCGAATGCGGGCAATCACCTTTGCGCGGCTCTGACAACCGGTGAGGCTACCGTCCTCCAGAAGAGCCTGCCCAGGGCATCGGCTACAGTACTGCTTCACCTCGCAGCTCTGGCACTGCGTCAGGTCGTCGGGAGTGATGTTACGGAGGTTTCGCAGCTCGCGTGAGCCATACCATATCTCCAGAATAGACTTCTCGCGTACGTTGCCGCAGGGTATGAGCATCTGTACGCAGGGGTACACTTCGCCCCACGGGTTAATCGCCAGGCTATTGCGCCCCGCATCGCACATCTTCACCTTGTCGTTGGGTCCCATAGAGGGTAGCCCCTTCTTTTTGAACACCCGCTCGTCGTCATACAGCCTCATCAGCTCTTCTACCCCGATGCGCAGGTTCGTCGGGCACATATCGCCGTCGTTCATGGGGGCGATGGTGGGGTCAAAGCGGTACTCTGCACCCAGCTCCTGCGCCATTTGCATGATGTCCTCATATTGACCAAAGCTGGATGTCGCCAGTGGGCACTTGAGGATCACACGCTGTCCTAATCCGACCAGCAGTTTCACTGCGCGTATCACGCGATCAAAGCTACCCTTGACCTGTGTCATATCGTCGTGTGTTTGCGCATTGGAGCCGTATACGCTGATTTCCACGGTGAAAGGGTGCAGGGCGGCTATCTGTTCAGCCACTTTGGGAGTGATCAGCGTGCCGTTGGTGTATATCTTCAGCGCGAAGCGTTTCTTGCGGGCGTAGCGAGCGATATCGAAGAAGTCCTTGCGCAACAACACCTCACCGCCGGTGAGCGTCAGGTATAGCGTGCCCGCCTCGGCGAGGTCGTCCATCACACGGCACCACTCTTCGGTGCTCAGTTCCCCATCGGCGCGTTTGGGATGGTGTTGATAACAGTGTTTACAGCGGGTGTTGCACCGGTGCGTGAGCTCAAACATCACGTTGAAGGGGATGTTCCGCTCCACCGTCAGGTCGGAGATGTGCGCCAATAGCGAGAACCCTTCGCATTCCATGCCGATACCCACCTCGTCGCCAGATGTTTAGCAAGGCAATATTCTGCTCTGCTCTCGATTTCTCCTGCAGGAAAAGCCAGTGGTGTGCAGAAGCGCGGATGAAATACGCTCTTCTTCTCCATTCTTTAGCGATTCTATACATTTTGCGGGCAAAAGGGCTTCCGAAAGGTGTACGGTTCGGGTATAATCAGTACACGCCCGACGGCAACCAATTTGCGTCGGGAGGCAGGGGGGAAGAAGATGAAGCGCGACCGTTACGAAGAGCAAAAGTTTGAAGAGTTCCAGCCGCCGGAGACCTCCCTGCGTGCGCTCACGTTACTTGACGAAATCCTCCGCGCTCGTCCACCGCAGGATGCTCGGCTCCTGAACTACCTGCTGCTGCTGCGTCATCAGCTGGAGGTGGACGAGAAGCAGTTTCAGGAGGCGCAGAAGGCGCTGCAGGAGTACGAGCAGGTGTACGAAAAGCTCACCTCTCCGGCAAACCGCATCGGCGTGTACCTGGGTTCACCCGCCGAGGGCATCGCCATGATCGCTGTCGGCGACACCGAGTACTACGCCAACATCGACCCGAAGATGGACGCCAGCACGCTGAAGGTGGGAACGCGCGTGCGCATCAACGAGGCGTTCGCAGTGGTGGGCGATTTAGGCTATCACCCGCAGGGTCCTGTTGTGAAAGTGCAGGAGGTTCTGGAGGACGGGCGCTTGCGCGTGGCATCCGACCCGCAGGGCGTGTCGGGACGGCTGGTGCTGCGCGGTCATGAACTGCAAGATGCTACGATTAAGCCGGGCGACGAAGTGCGCATGGAGCCGAACCTGAAAGTGGCTCTGGAACACTTCGCGCAGCGCGAGGCACGCGACTACTACTTTGAGGAGGTTCCTGAGATACCCTGGAGCGCGATTGGCGGTCAGGAGGAAGCCATCCGTGTCATTCGCGACACTATCGAACTGCCGCTGCTCCATCCCGAGCTGTTCCGCAAATTCGAGAAGCAGCCGATTAAGGGCATCCTGTTGTATGGACCTCCCGGCTGTGGCAAGACACTGATTGGTAAAGCCACCGCTTATAACCTCACACAGGAATATCGCAAACAGCTCAACCGCGATGTGCGTGAATACTTCATGTACATCAGCGGTCCGAAGATACTGAACATGTGGCTGGGCGAGAGCGAGCGCATGGTGCGCGAAATCTTCGCCGCGGCTCGCGAGAAGGCGCGCGAAGGACATCTGGTGTTCATCTTCATCGATGAGGCAGAATCTATCCTGCGCGTGCGCAACTCCGGCAGGTTCACGCATATCTCCAACACCGTCGTGCCGCAGTTCTGCGCGGAGATGGACGGGCTGGTGTCGCTGGAGAACGTGGTGGTGATGCTGACCTCCAACCGCCCGGACTACATTGACCCGGCGGTGCTGCGTCCCGGACGCATCGACCGCAAAGTGAAGGTCTCTCGCCCGGACAAACGGGCTTCACGGGATATTCTGGCGATTTACCTGCATCCCAACATCCCGCTGGACCCGGCGACGGTGCGCGAATACGGCTCGGAAGAGGCGGCGCGCGAGGCGTTGCTGGACGGCGCGATCGAGTACCTGTGGCGCAAGCACGCCGAAACCGAGTTCGTGCAGGTGTATCTGCGCAATGGCTCGGTGGAGACACTCTACTGGCGTGACCTGGTGAGCGGCGCGCTGCTGAAGTCGGTGGTGGATCGCGCGAAGGACTACGCCATCAAGCGAGCCATCGAGTGCGGCGAGGACAGCGGTATCTCCCTGCCCGACCTGCAGCAAGCCATCCGCATGGAGTATAAGGAGAGCGAAATCTTCCCCAAGTCCGACTCGCAGGAAGACTGGCTGAAGCTGCTGGACTACGAACCGGACAACGTGGCGGACGTGCGTCCGATCCGTCCGCAAGACCGCGAACGGCAATCGGCGAGCCGACGCAACATCATTTAGGCGGTGCATCCATGCAGAGGCTTGTCGGGCTGGAGACCGAATATGGGCTGTATATTGAGGGCAAAAACCCCTCGGAGCTGGTGTACGAGGCGGCGGAGGTGGTACGCTGCTACAACGCCTCCGCCTTCGCCTCGCCGTGGGACTACCGGCGCGAGGACCCGCGTAAAGACGCGCGCGGTTTCCACGTGGAATACCTGCAGACCGACCCGGTAGATGCCCAGTACGACGCCGAGGGCACATCCTCCGCCTGCATGTCGGCGGAAACGCGCAGCGACCGCGTGCTGCCCAACGGCGCACGACTTTACAACGACCATGGTCACCCCGAGTACTCCACCCCGGAGTGCGTCAGCCTGCGGGAACTGGTCGCACAGGACCGTGCAGGTGAGCGCATTGTCTGGTCGTGTGCGCAGGAGTACATGCGCCGCACCGGTTTGAAGGTGCATCTCTACAAGAACAACACCGACTTTCACGGCGCGAGTTACGGCTGCCACGAGGGCTACCTGATGCGCCGCAATATCCCCTTTGAAAACATCATCCGGGGCATGATGCCCTTTTTCGTCACGCGCATCCTGTACGCGGGCGCGGGCAAGGTGGGAGTGGAAACGCCCGGCGTGTTCGGAGATGTGCCCTACCAGCTATCGCAGCGGGCGGACTTCTTCTCGGTGGAGGCGAGCGTGGACACCCTCTACCAGCGTCCTATTATCAACACGCGCGACGAACCACACGCCACCCCCTCGCGCTATCGCAGGCTACACGTGATATGCGGCGATGCCAACATGAGCGAGTACGCCACCGCGCTGAAGGTGGGCACGACACGTCTGGTAGCGGAGCTGATAGAGATGGGCTGGCAGCCGGGCGTTGCCATCCGTAATCCTGTAGAGACCATTCGCCGACTCTCGCGCGACCCGGAGTGGAAGTGGCAGGTGGAGCTGGAGGACGGACGCACCCTTTCGGCGATAGAAGTGCAGCGGCTCTATCTGCAGGAAGCGCAGAGACGGTTCGCCCATGGGGATACCGAAACGCAATGGCTGTTAATGGCTTGGGAGAGCACCCTGGATGCCCTGGAGCGCGATCCGCAGGAGCTGGCGGACAGTGTGGACTGGGTTGCCAAGCGACTCTTGCTGGAGCAGTTTATCGAAAGCGAAGGCGTGACGTGGAAAGAGCCTATTGTGCAAAGTCTGGATTTGGCGTATCATAGTATAGACCCGCAGGACGGCTTGTTCGCCGGGCTGGAACAAATGGGGGCGGTAAGGCGCGTAGTCACAGATAAAGATGTGGAACGTGCGATGTGCCATCCGCCCAACAGCACCCGGGCATGGGTGCGAGGCACCCTGGTGGAGCGCTACTCTCAGGCGGTGAGCGCGGTCACGTGGAGCCGGGTGGTGCTCAGCTTGGGCGAGCAGGTGGTGACGCTGGACCTGCGCGACTGGGTGAGCCAGCGAGTGCCGCACAAGATACAGAGATTGGCGAAGGCACACAACCTGACCGAGTTTGTCAACATGTTTCGCGAGTTGCACGCCTCGCGCAAGCACGAAGCAGAAGGAGGGAGCCAGCCATGCAGTGGCGAGCAGACGACCGATTAACCCGAACCATCCCGTCCGACCCCATCACGCGCAAGGGGGGCGAAGAGGGAGGTCCCACCACGCCCAAGGTCAGCCGACCCGACGTGAACGACCTGCTGAAGCGCATGAAGCGCGTGGACCCGGACCAGGCACGACGCTATCGCCAGCGCAGTGGAGAATAGACCGGTGGGAGAGTACCTATCTGCAAACCGTTCCGGCGATTTCATGGCGTTGCTGCGCGCGCGAGGGCTATGGAGGGAACCCGAAGCGTTTGCTGTGAGACCGTCTCAGCCCGCGGTACAGGAAGCACACGGCACGACCGTCATCGCGCTGAAGTACCGTGAAGGGGTGCTGAACGTCGGCGACCGACGTGCCACCGCCGCCAACGCCATCATGTACGACCGTGCGGAGAAGATTCTGCCACTGGACGATTACACGTTGATCGCCATTGCGGGTTCCTACGCGCGAGCGATGGAGATCGTGCGCTACCTGCAGCACTCCTTCAAGTACTACGCTCGCACCCAGCTGCAGGAGATGAGCCTGGAGGGGAAGCTGGCGGAGGTGTCGCGTGCACTGGCAGGCAACCTGAGCATGGCACTGCAGGGCATCGGGCTGTTTATTCCCGTGGTCTCCGCCTACGACCTGGAGCGCGGCGAGGGACGCATCTTCTTCTATGATGGCATGGGCGCGCGCTTCGAGAGCGTGGAGTTCGGCGCGGCGGGGTCTGGCTCGGAGCGAATCCGCGGCGTGTTCGACTACATCTTGAAAACCAAAGGAGCCTTCCACGAGATGACGCTGGAAGAGGCTCTGCGCGAATGCCTGCTGCTGCTGGACATCGCCGCCGACCTCGACTCGGCGACCGCAGGCATCGAAAAGGTGTTGCCCATCGCACGGGCGGTGACCGCAGAGGGGATACTGGACATCCCGGAAGAGCAGCTGGCGCAGATGAAGGAGAGTTTGAGGCGATAGCATGGTCTACACACCCTACGACTTCAACGAAAGCGTGCGTCACCGCACGGAATATATCGAGGAACGACTGCGTGATGGCAGTCCTGTTGCGGGCATCAGCTACGACGGCGGGGTGCTACTGCTCACCCTGCGTCGTACACAGCGCAAAATCTTCGAGATTTACGACCGCCTGATGTTCGCGGGGCTGGGCAACCAGAGCGATCTGGAGATTATCCGCGTGGGCGCCATCGACTTCGCCCATCAGGAGGGTTATGCCCGCAGCCCCGACGACGTGACTATCCAGCGCGTGGTGGGCTTTGCCATCAGCCCGGGTATCAAGCGAGCGTTCGGGGATGTGCTGAACGCGCCCTTCGTGGTGCGTGCGCTCTTCGCGGAGATGGGCAAGACCCCCGAAGAAGACCTGTTCTACACGCTGAACTACGATGGCGAGTTCGTCTCGCTGAACTGGGCAGCAGCGGTAGCCGGCACACCTGAAGCCGAAGAGCAGATGATCCGCCAGCTGGTTCCCGAAAACGCCGAAAGCGCACCCGATTTGCAAACCGCTCTGCATCGCGCCTTGCGGGCATGGGCGGCAGGCAGACTGTGGGTGATAGACGCACATCTGGAGGAAGAAGGGACAGAGAGCCTGAGCGAGGAACGCATCGCGTCCTTTCTGCGCGAACAGCTGCAGGATTTGCAGGTGGAGGCGGCTATCCTGGACCGCTTCACCAAACGCGAACGCAAGTTCCGCCTGTTGAAAGAGGAGGAAATCCGCCCGGTGCTGCCGGAGGGCTAAACTCGTTGCAGACTCAGCCAGAGCGGAGGTGCAGGCGAAATGGAAAACCGTATCTTCGGTATCGAAACGGAGTTTGGATGCTTTGTTCGAGATGACAGTGTAGGCAGACCTGAGAGGGTGGTAGAGAAAGTGAAAGACTGTGTCTTCTACCGCCTGCGTCGGGGACTGATTGACCTGCACAGCCGCGACTTCGCCTTTGAGCCTGCACGAGGCGGTGGGTTCCTCATCAACGGCGGACGCCTCTACATCGACGCGGTGGGCGACCACGAGGAGTATGCTACGCCTGAATGCTCGCGCCTGTCCGACATCGTGGCGCACGAAAAGGCAGGACAGCGCATCCTTTACGAAGCGTTGCAGGCGTTAGGCTGGCAGGACAGGGTCTCCTTCTACAACAACGCGGTAGACCACTTCGGCGGGCACACCTTCGGCTGCCACGAGAACTATCTGGCGAGCATCGAAGACCGCTACTTCCTCGACTCGCTGTACAACCTGTTGCCATTCCTCGTCACGCGCCAGATTTTCGCGGGCACAGGGCGTGTGGGCGGACACCGCCTGAACTATAATGATTTCTCGAACAACATCATGGACCTCGGCGAGCACGAGATGGACTACGTGTGGGTGAGCCGTTTCTACGCAGTGGAGATAGACCCCACCGTAGACTATCAGCTCTCGCAACGCGCCGACCACATCGTGAAGACTATCTCCTCGCGCGTGCGCTTCAACCGCGCCATCATCAACCCCAAGTGGGACAGCTACTACTCGTACAACAGTATGCATCGCCTGCACATCCTGTTCGGCGAGGGCAACATGAGTGAGTACGCTACCGCTCTCAAGATAGGCACCACCAGCCTGGTATTAGACCTGCTGGAGCGCAACCTGATCCGCCCCGACGTGCGCCTCGCCGACCCGCTGGAGGCATTGCGCAGCGTCAGCCGTGACCCCACCTGGCGGTGGATCGTGCGCCGACACGATGGCTCCACCATCCGCGCGATAGACCTGCAACGCATCTACCTGCAGACAGCGCAGACGCACCTCACCGGACGCGATGAAGATACCGACTGGGTGTTGCGCGAGTGGGAGTACGTGCTGGATGCGCTGGAGCTGGACCCCATGAGTCTGGATGACCGGCTGGATTGGGTGGCGAAGCGCAAACTGCTGGACACCTTCCGTCAGCAGGAGGGGCTGAGCTGGCATGACGATGTGATGTTCAGCCTGGATATGGAGTACCACAACATCGACCCCTCGCGCGGGCTGTACTACGGGCTGGTGGAGGCGGGGCTGATGAAGCGAATCGTCACCGACGAAGACATCCAGAACGCCACCACCACCGCCCCTGATAATACACGAGCTTATGGACGCAGTCGTGCCATCCAGCACCTGCTCGCCTCGCGCAACCGCGCCTACATCGTAGACTGGGATATGGTGTACGTGGACAAGGGTCGCCAGCTGGAGCTGCGCAACCCCTTCCGCACCTACGAAAAGGAAGCGGAGCGGTTTATTCGCAGCTTGTGAAATCGCTTCGGGCTGTCGCGGAACAGCCGCTTCAGAAATCACGCTGATGGTCAGAGAACAATCCTCCCTCCCCAAGCTGTGGGGAGGGAGGGATAAGGTTACAGTGGCTCGCCGCCTTGCTCTACGTTCTCCTTCGTGTAGATGCGCGTACCCAGCGTGATGTTCTTGGGAACCTGCTCGCCCTTCAGTATCTTCAGCGCGGTTTCTATCGCCTCTTTGCCTCCGGTGGGATACTCGAAGGTGGCGGTGAGGATGCCCTCCCTCACGTAGCGCACTCCCTCATGGGGCAGGGCGTCGATACCGATGAACTTGATGGTCTTCTCGCGCCCTTTGCCCTCCTGTCGCGCAGCGAGGTACGCCCCGTGCGCGCTAGGGTCGTTGTGCGCGTACACCGCGTCAATCTGCGGGAAGCGAGCGAGTGCGGACTGCATCTCTCGCTGGGCAATCGGCTCCAGCCACTGGCAGTCGGCGTCGAAGATAATCTCGATCTGTGAGCCGGCGATGCCTTCCATGAAGCCTTGATGCCGTTCCTGTCCGGGGGTGGAAGTCATCAGCCCCTTCAGCTCCACCACCTTGCCCTTGCCGCCCAGCAGTTGAACCAGATACTTGCCCGCCTCACGCCCGATTTTGACGTTATCCGCGCCGATGAAGCAGGTATACTGGTCGCCCTCCACCTTGCGGTCGAGCACGATGACGGGGATACCCTTCTGGTATGCCTCCGCCACCGGCTTGGTGAGCGGGCGTGCCTCCTTCGGGCTGATGATGAGGAGGTCCACGCCCATCTGGATAAACTCGCGCACCTGCGCCTGCTGAACCTCCGTCTTGTTCTGGGCGTCCTTGAAGATGACCTCGATCTCGTCAGCGTGCTGTTTGGCAGCTTCCTCGATGTCCTTGTTCATCTGCACGCGCCACGGCTCGCCCAGATTGCACTGCGACATGCCGATGGTCCACTTCTTCTTGCCCGGCGTTTCCGTCGTCTGTGCAGTCTGTTGTTCCTTCTTGCCGCATCCCACGCAGACCACCAGCGCGGCAAACGCCAGTGCGAGTGCGATTCGTTTCATCACGACCTCCCTCTCTTTTGCTGGATAAGCACGGCGATGGTGATGATGATGCCCTGAATGACCATGCGCGGCGCCAGCTCCACCGCGTTCAGGCTGAGGATTTTATTGATGTACGCCATGATGAGCACGCCAATGAGGGTGAACATCATGCCCCCACGACCGCCCATCAAGCTGGTGCCGCCGATGACCACTGCCGCAATCGCGTCCAGCTCGTAGGTCATGCCCGCTTCGGTGTCGCCCAAATCTTGTCGACAGGCGTTGAGCACACCCGCCATCGCCGCGAACATACTGCACAGCGCGTAGGTGAGCACCTTCACCGCTCCCACGTGGATTCCGCTCAGCCGCGCCGCCTCCTCGTTGCCGCCGATGGCGTAGAGCCACCTGCCGTACGCGGTATAGCGCACCAGAGCCGCCATCACCAGAATACACACCAGAAAAATCAGCGTGGAGGGCTGCATGCCGATGCCCGGCAGGGCAGAGGTCATCCACAGGAAGAAGGGGGGAGTGCCCTCCTGCAGGGCATACCAGGGTTGACCGCCCGGCTGCACCTTGATGCCCCCTGCAACCAGTTTCGCTGCGCCCCGTGCAGCGGTCATCATCGCCAGCGTCGCCACGAACGGCTGCATCTTGAAGCGAGCGATGAGCGTGCCGTTGACGACCCCGCACGCCAGCCCGGTGAGCAGCACCACACCGATGGCAGGCGGAATATCCCATCCGTAGCCAATGGTGAGCAGCGAGAAGAGCACCGCACTCAGCCCCAATATCGAGCCAACCGAAAGGTCTATCCCGCCCGTCAGGATGACCAGCGTCATGCCCGTCGCCAGCAAACCGTACTCGGAGTACTCGTACAGGATGGCGAGCTGCGTTTGCCACGAAAGGAATATCGGCAGCCCCGTATCCAGTGCGCGTGGGCTGAACAGGATGCCCAGCACGAAAACCACCACGAACGCAATGACGCCGCGATAGTTGTTCAGCCTCTCCAGAAAGCGATGCCTTCTGTTTTCCATGTTCAGGCGTGCTTCTCCTGTCATGCAGTGTTTCTGTATTCGAAGGACAGGGAGGGTTCTCCTATCGCATAGGATATACTTGACGAGCCTGTTACCGGATATGCTACAATTTAGCCAATCTCGTTTTCTGAACAGACGGAAAGGAGGAGTTCGATGGTTCGGCGTTGCCCCCTCATCGCCTTTGTGGCGATGGCAGCCATGTGGCTGGCTCTGCCCGCTACAGTGCAGGCTCAACCCTCTGTGTTCTTCTTCGCCAGCACGGGCGACCCCACCCAGCAATACGACGGTGCGAACAGCATCGATGACCCGGACGCCCCCGCGTATGCCTCTGCACCTCAACACAAAGCGTTTTACGCCTATTCCCTGACCTTCCCCGGGCAGCCATACGGCTGGCAGCCAACCGATAACCTGAACCAGGCAGTGAACAGCCTGTATCCCTTCATCTTTCACGGCTATTCTCCTTTTGATCCCAACCTCGTGCAGTACGCCTTCTTCCGCTTCGACTTCTATTTTGATCGCTCACGAAGTGGTTGGCAAACTGACAACGTCTGGTTCTGGGACGAGGTCACCCCTGCATTCAGTCAGAGCCAGACAGGCTTCGCCGGGGTAGTGACTCAGGGGTTCTGGTTGGACACGCCCCTCTTTGCCGGAGTGGACAAGGTCTGGCTATCTCTTATTATGGACCTGGTGAACGGCAATGTGTATGCCTATCAGGTCAACTCGTTTGGTAACCCGGTGCGCTATTTCGGGCAGATTGCGAACTGGAGTGACGCGACGGCGCGCGCTCGCGTGCTGCAGATAGCGGCGGACGGCGACCTGTATGGGCACGTGAGCGATGATCTGGTGCCCAGTTACATGGTATTCTACGGGGCAGCTGTGGTGCCAGAGCCCTCTGCGCTGCTGGTGCTGGGTGCAGGTATCGTGGGTATCGGGTTGCAACGCCTGCGTGCGCGGAGAGAGTCAACGACCTGATACTGGAAGTTCGGGAGCGTATCGTACCAGAGAGGGGAGCAGTCCACAGGGAAGGCTGCTCCCTTTTGTTCCTCGCCCTCCAGATGCAGACACACCCCCCAAAGGCTCGGCAGGAGCCTCGCCCTCCACAAGGGGACGGCAAAAATCTTGTCGGACAGACGAACAGGATACTTTCCTCCTGCAATTTCTCTCCAATCCTCTCTCCTGCCCTTGACATTTATCTTGACTAAAGGTATCATCATAGTAAAGTTTATGGAAGGAGGGAGTGCGATGAACCTGTACCTGGTGGAAAGTCAGGTGAACGGATGGACCCCTGCGCAGCTGGAGGAGCATCTGCAGAAGATAGAACCGCTTGCTGAACTGCTGGAAGCCCAAGCCAGTGTTCAGGATTCGCGTCTGTACGCGGTTCTGGTTGCCTCTGACGAGAACACTGCAAGGAACGCATTCGAGCAGAGCGGCTTGAGCGCGCAGCTGGTCAAGCAGGTGCGCCTGGTGGGTCAGGATATCGACACGGTGCGCCAGCGCAAAGCGAAGGCGAACTACCTGGTGGAGTGGAACCTGCCCGCGGGTTTGACGATGGAAGCCTATCTGCAACGCAAAGCAGAGAAGTCGCCTCTGTATGCTCAGGTACCCGAGGTGAAGTTCGAACGCACCTACGTCTGCGAGGACATGAGCAAGTGCCTGTGCTTCTACGACAGCCCCGATGAGCAGACGGTGATCAAAGCGCGAGAAGTGGTGGGTGCGCCGGTAGACCATCTGACCACCATCCAGAACATCCGATAGGGGGAAGCGAACGATGCAGTCCAGCACACTCCAGCAACGTTTGCGTGAGAGAGCGCACACGATGAATAACGGCGGGGGGGATGCCCGGCAGGTACTGCAGTGGCTGGCGGAGCAGGGCTATCTGCAGCAGGGCGTGCCCACCCAGTATGGCGGTAGCGGTAGCCGCCTCTGGGAGGCGGTACAGGCTATTGCGGAGGTTGCGGAAGAGTGCCTGACCTCCGGGTTCCTCTTCTGGTGCCAGAGGACGTTTATCGAGTACCTGCTGCACACTCCCAACGAGCCGTTACGCGATCACCTGTTGCCTGACATGCTTTCTGCTCGACGCGCAGGAGCAACCGGCTTGTCGAACGCGATGAAGCACCTGGGAGGGCTGGAGCCCCTGCGCACACGGGCGGAGTATACACAGGAAGGAGTGGTGCTGGACGGATTCCTGCCCTGGGTATCCAACCTGCAGCCCGGGCGATTTGTGGTGGCGGTGGCGGCACAGGTGGATGAACACCACGCCCTGGTCGCTGCAGTGCCGGCGGAGGCGCGCGGGGTGGAACGCGGGGAGGACCTGCAGCTGCTGGGTTTGCAAAGTTCACAAACGGCTACACTCACCCTGCATCGGGTAACCCTGTCGCACCAGTGGCTTCTGGGAGAAGATGCACACCAGTTCCTCGCCACCGTGCGACCGTACTTCCTGCTCCTGCAGTGTGGATTGCCTATGGGCATTGCCCGGCGTGCCTTGCAGGAGGCACAGGCGCAGATGCGTTCTGTTAGAGAGGTGTTGCAGGACAAAGCGGACGCGCTATGCCAGCAGTGGCAGGCTCTGCACGAGCACACACGCGCCCTCGCAGTGCAGGAGCGTCTGCCCGCCTCCGCCCTACCCGAGCTGTTCCAAACCCGAATCCGCTGGGTTCGTTTGGCGGTGCAGGCAGTGCATCTGGAGGTAGAGGCGTCAGGCGGAGCGGCTTTCCTGCGTGAGAGCGACACCGCCCGTCGCCTGCGAGAGGTAGCGTTCCTGCCGGTACTCACACCCAGCGCCACACAACTTGCTCTGCAGCTGAAACAGGCAGGATGGACGGAGTAGCTGCAATGGATGCACTGTTGCAGGTCAACGCTTTGCGAAAGGAGTACCGTTCGCACCACTCGTGCCTGGTCGCCGTGCAGGACGCCACCTTCAGCATCCGGCGGGGCGAGGTGGTCTGCCTGCTGGGACCCAGCGGGTGTGGCAAGTCCTCGCTGCTGCTCACCGTGGCAGGTTTGCAACCTGCAGATGGTGGGCAGATTCTGCTGAACGGTCAGCCTCTGTCACAGCCACACCCGCAGATTGGGGTGGTCTTTCAGGAACCGTGCCTGTTGCCCTGGCGTACGGTATGGGCGAATGTGGCTCTAGGGTTACAGCTACTGCCCCAGCCTCTCACGAAGACAGCGATGGCACAACGGGTGCACCACGCCTTAGTTCTGGTAGGGCTAGAGCAGTTTGCCCATCATTATCCTCACCAGCTGAGCGGTGGCATGGCACAGAGGGTAGCACTGGCGCGTGCGTTGGTACGCCAGCCGCTACTGCTGCTGATGGATGAACCCTTCGCTGCTCTGGATGCCCCTACCCGACAGCACTTGCGCTGTCTGCTCCTGCAGATAGTGCACCAGCTGGGTACGGCGGTATTGATGGTCACTCACGACATCGACGAGGCGCTCTTTCTGGCGGACAGGGTGCTGTTAATGGGTGCACGCCCCGGTCGCATCGAAGCGGAGTGGCGAGTGGCCCTGCCCCATCCGAGGCAGTATCGCGACTCGCAGATGCTTCACCTGCACGCCACCATCCTGGACCGCCTCGCGGAGCACACCCTTTTGAACGGGAAGGAGGTTATCCATTGGGTCATCTAAACTGCTGTGGTGCATTTTCTGCCTGGGCGAGTGCAGCCCTTCTGGCGACAGGCGCACAGGCACAACGCGCATCCTCCGCGAAGGAGCAGCCGGTGCGTATGGGCTATCTGCCGATTACCGACGCGGCACCGCTACTGGTCGCTCATGCCCGTAAGATGTTCGAGGCGGAGGGTTTACGGGCGGAACCTCCACGTCTGTTCCGTGCCTGGCCCGCACTGGTGGAAGCGTTTATGGCGCAACAGGTCAACGTGGTGCATATCCTGATGCCCACCGCCCTGCTAGTGCGCTACGGGAATCGATTTCCCGCCAAAGTAGTGGCGTGGAACCACACGAACGGCTCCGCGCTCACCGTGCAGCCTCAGATTCGCCATCTACAACAGCTGGGTGGTCAGCAGGTAGCCATCCCGTTTTACTACTCGATACACAACGTGCTGCTGCAGGAGCTGTTACGCAAGCACGGTCTACAGCCTGTGTTACGCCCGCAAGGGCGCAGGTTGCGCCCGAACGAGGTCGGGCTGGTGGTGATGCCGCCGCCGGATATGGTCTCCGCGCTGGCAAACCGCTCCATCGCAGGCTACATTGTGGCGGACCCCTTCAACGCCGCCGCCGAAGTCAACGGTGTGGGGCGCATTTGCAGGCTCTCCGGTGACATCTGGCGCGACCACGCTTGTTGTGTGGTGATGCTGCACGAGCAAGACCTTCAGGAGAGACCGGAGTGGTCTCAGGCGGTGGTGAACGCGGTGGTCAAGGCGCAGGCATGGATACGCCGCAACCGCGCAGAGGCGGCACGACTGCTTTCCCGTGAGGCGGGCAACTATACGCCCCACCCGGAAGCGGTGCTGCGTCGCGTGCTGGTACAGTACGACCCCGCCGTTTACCTCAAAGATGGCGCTATCCAGCACGCGGATTGGAAGGTGCCACGCATCGATTTCCAGCCTTATCCTTTCCCATCATACACTCAGCTGCTGGTGCGCCTGTTGCAGCGTACGCAGGTGGAGGGCGCTCGAGATTTCCTGCGCAGCCTGGATGCCAATAAGGTAAGCCGGGATCTGGTCGACGACCGCTTCGTGCGCAAAGCGATTGCCTTCGCGGGGGGTGCGAAAGCTTTCGGTCTACCGCAGAACCTGTCGCGACAGGAGGCATTTGCTCCATGACTGCTTCTGTATCAGCGGACGCGGTGCGTAGATGGCGACCAACTGTGCGGTGGGAACGTCTTCTGCTGCCTGCAGCAGGCATTGGGATGACCTTGCTGGTGTGGCACTGGTGGAGCCAGTCACGCGGTGCCGACAGCGTCATCGTCGCCTTCTCGCCTGTACGCACCCTGCACAGTATCTGGGACCTGCTTGCCACCGGGGCATTGCTCCCTCACATGCTGGTCAGCGTGAAGCGGGTAGCGGTCGGACTGGCTATCGGTTTGGCGGTGGGTACCCCTTTAGGAGTGTTGCTGGGCACGCAAGTGTGGCTGGAGCGAGCTACTTCCCCCGTGCTTCAGCTGGTGCGCATGATTTCCCCCCTGTCCTGGATGCCTATCGCCATCATGGTGTTCGGCATCGGCGATGCGCCAGTTTACTTTCTGTTAGGGGTAGCGACGCTGTTCCCCATCATGCTCAACACGCGCTCGGGCATCGCCCTCATCGAGCGAAAGTGGATACTGGCGGTGCGCAGTCTGGGAGCAAGCCGCTGGCAACTGCTGCGTACGGTGTACCTTCCTGCGATTCTGATGCACCTGCTCACCGGGTTCCGGCTGGCGGTTGGTATCTGCTGGATCGTGCTGGTGCCGGCGGAGATGCTGGGGGTCAACGCGGGGCTGGGGTACTACATCCTCGACGCCCGAGACCGCCTTGCCTACAGCGAGATGATGGCAGTCATCGTGGTGATCGGCGTGTTGGGTTACTGCTTCGACCTGTTCGCCCGCTGGCTGGTGGCACGCTGGACTCCTCATGTGCATCAGCAGGCAGGATAAATCGGATAAGCATAGCCAAATAATCAGGGTGGAAAGGAGGTCATGCGACATGAGACGTTTGGGGCTATGTCTTGTTCTTCTCAGTGCGTTCAGCGCCGCTGCTCTCGCCCAACCCAAAGTGGAGGGCACGTGGCGGCTGCGCGTGGAGGACTGGCAGTGGTTCGATGTGAACGGCTTCGACACCGATTACACCTATGCCCACTCGCTGCTGCGCCTTGCGCTGACGGGCGAAACCGGGAATGCCCGCTGGACGGCAGAGCTGGCGCAGGCAGGGCTGTTCGATGTACCCAACGCGGTTGCCCCTGCTCCTGCAGGGCAGCTGGGCTTTGGTGGTACGCTGAAGGCGGTGAACGGCGACAACAAGGCGAGTCTGTTCGTCAAGCAGCTGAACGTGGAGTGGACACAGGATTGGGGCAGGCTGAAGATTGGGCGTATGGAGTTTGCCGATGGGCGTGAGGTGACGGTCAAGGATGCAGGGCTCAGCTGGCTCCATGCCAACCGCCTCAGCAACCGGATGATCGGTGCTTTCGGCTTTTCTCCGGTCACCCGCTCCTTCGATGGAGCATTGCTGCAGCTGGGTGACAACGGCGCGCGATGGGTGCTCTTTGCCGCCTATCCCACACAGGGGGCGTTTGACCTCAACGGCAACCCTGCACTGACCAACGTCAACCAGCTCTATGCGGCTTATGCGCGCGCTCTGGAAAAGGAAAACACCAGCTACGACTGGCGACTGTTCTGGGGCTGGTATCGCGATAACCGCAACGTGCTGAAGGTGGATAACCGTCCTCTCGCCGCGCGCCAGGCAGACCGCGAGGACATCCGCGTGTGGACATTAGGCGGGCACTGGGCGCAGGTGTGGCGTAGCGCAGCCGGGCGCACGGATGTGTTGCTCTGGGGAGCACTACAGGGCGGCGAATGGGGGCAACTGCGGCAGTCGGCGTACGCGCTGGCAGTAGAGGCAGGGTTCCAGTTCCCTACCCTGTGGAAGCCTTGGGTGCGTGCGGGATATTACATCGGTTCGGGCGATAAGGACAGTGCGGACGATACACACGGCACGTTTGTTGCTGGCATGAACACGCCGCGCCTGTATGCGATGACCCCCTTCTACAACACAATGAACCTCGATGACGCCTTTGTGCAGGTGATGTTCACGCCGCATCCGCGCTGGTCCGCACGTATAGACTATCATCGCCTGAGGCTCAACCGCTCGGAGGACCTGTGGTACGCAGGCGGTGGTCCTTTTGATAACAGCAGCTACGGGGTGGCTGGGCGTCCATCCGGCGGCAACCGCGACCTGGCGCACCTGTTTGATATCTCTGTAAACTACCGCGCCAGCGATAGCCTGCAGATTTCGCTGTACAAAAGCTGGATACAGGGAGGCAGCGTCATCCGCTCGGTGTATCCTGCAGGCGAGGATGGCGCGTTGTTCTTCATCGAGGCGAACTACCGATTCTAACCAGACCAACCTCACTCCCGTCCCCTCTCCTGCGAGGAGAGGTCCGATAGTGGTTCCCCCCCTTCCCGCGCAGGGAAGGGGGGGGTGCAGATACCACCGGCTCGGCGGGAGCCTCGCCCTCCAGATGCTATGCACTTCCCTTCCCTTACTTCCCCACCGGGAAAGCGGGAGGAGCCAGCGGGATGCCGCCCTTCCGCTTGTTCGTGAGCCTGCCCGCTTTGGAGATGTCTATCGGTTGGAAGCCGATTTGGGAAGCCGGCGAGCCGGGTTTCAGCCGAAAGTCTCCCTTGTCGGGGTTCACAAACAGCGGGTCGGCAATCACCGAGTGCACATCCTGTCCCTTCGCCCGCCATTCCTCCAGCGTGAAGTTCGCAAAGCGCACCTCTCCACCGCCCTCGTGCCAGTAGAGATTGTAGTCCATCCTGTACTGGTTGTCGCTCCAGTTGCCATGCAACAGTGGACCCTCGCGCCAGTAGACGATGTTGCGTTCGAAGGTGAAAGAGAGGTGCTCTTCCATACGTGAACGCTGGATTTGCCCCTCTCGCGCGAAGGCGAAGATGTTGTTGCGCACCACATTCTCCTTGCCGTAGTGCTGGTGGAAGCCGCCTGTTTTGGTGCGATACACCACGTTGTTTTCCGCGAGGATGTGCGTGGTACCCTCGTCAAAGTAGATGCCCCATCCGCCATAGCTGAGGCTTTCGATGTCGTGGATGAGGTTGTGATGCAGCACCGTGCCCTCGTGGAAGCCCAGCGTGTAGATGCCGCCCATATCGCTGAGCACGCCCTGCCCAATGTGATGGATGTGGTTATACGCCACGGTGTTATGGTGCGCCAGTGCTTCAGTATAGCCCCACGTCCAGCCGATGGAGATGCCGGTATAGTAGAGGTCGCAGATTTCGTTGTGCTCGATGCGATTGTGGGGGGACTGCCCAATCCATACGCCTATTGCTGCGGGATGCAGCCTACCGCCGTGCGCGATGAGACAGTCGCGGATGATGTTGTGGCTGGCGACCTCCTCTTCGTTCTGACGAACCACCATTTCACCTATCTTCACGCCGCCTGCGCCCAAATCGGTCATCTCGCATCGTTCCACACGGTTGCGCTTACAGCCTCGCCCGAGCTCGATGGCATATGTTCCGGTGTGGGTCACGCGGCAATCCTCGAAGGCACAATCGCGCGCTCCTTCTGCACCGATGGCTGCCCACAGGATGGCTTCCGCTTGCGGGAAGCTGTAACCCTCATTGGGGGTAACCCAGTTCGTATGGGCGAAGGTCAGACCGCGAAAAACGAGATGCTGCACCCACCGGCGTCCGTCCACATCGCCTTTCAACACCAGCAGGCGGTCTATTTTCGGCGCGATAACCACGCTTTTTTCGGGCGTTTCGCCCGGCTTGGGGAGGTAGGTCAACACCCCTGTGCCCCGGTCCAGATACCACTCGCCGGGCTCGCTCAGCGCCTCTTTCACGTTTTCCACGAAATAGCGATGCCCTTTGTTCAGAGTGGACCACGACTGGTCGTGCGAAGTGTGTCCGGTGAAGGTGACGATGTTTTTCTCGGTATCTACCGCAGCAATACGCAACCGTGCCATCGTCCACAGCTGCGTTGCCATCACCTCCACGTCGTTGAGGCGGTACCAGTCCGGGCGAATCTCACCACGCTGAAACACGAAGGAGTTGGAGCCTTTGCCCTGTACGGGCGGCAGTTCCTCGGCGATAGCGTAATAGCCGTTCTTCGGCAGGCGAGGACGGTAGCGGCGCTCGCCGTTCACCCAGAGCTGGATAAAGTTCCACTCCCCACGCTGCACGTCCGGTATCTGCAGCTGCCAGCGTCCGTCAGGTGTCACCCTCCACCCTTTCAGGGCGACGCCTCCGCTGAGAACCGGCTTCTCGCCCGGATAGGCGGAGTACACGGTGGGCGATTGCGCCGTGCCCGAATCTTCGGGGGAAAAGACCAGCGGCTCGGAGAGGTAGTAAGTGCCCTTGCGCACCATCACCACCACAGGGCGGTTCAGCTTCCCAGACCGACGCAGCTCGCGCACCGCTTGCTGTGCTCTTTTCAACGTGGCAAAGGGACCATCGGTGCGCTGGCGGTTGGGCGACGCCAGCTTGCCCGACCAGCTGTCATTACCGCTGGTAGCAACGTAGAAATCGGCTTTCGGCTGTGCACTAGCAATAGCTAGCATGGTACCCATCATACAGAACGGCAAAGTACTCCTCCACATCTTCTTCTCTGCCCACGACTTGGTAGTATTGGTACAGTACTTCGTGGAGAAGGGACAGGCTTTCCTGCTGAGTGAGTGCATTGTTCGGGATGCTTGTCAGAACTTCGTCGCTACCCCGAGGGCGAACTGGTTCAGCTCGGGGTCGGTGGTGCCGCCACTGGTGTCGTTGACGGTATACTCGGTCTTGAGGTGTGTCAGGCGCGACAGCCGATAGCCTAACCCGAAGGAGTATCTGCGATATCTGTTCACTGCCACCGGGCTGCCTGCCAGTTTGGCTGTGGCGCCGTCGTCCAGCGCAATCTGACTGAAGCGCAGTCCCAGATACGCTCTGGGCGTCAGGTGAAACAGCGCTTCGATAAAGCCGTAGCTACCCTTGCGGTCCGGCGCGCCCTCAGCGTTGTCGTTGAAGCGTCCGTACGCCAGCGCCAGCTGCCAGGGTTCGTCCGCCTCGCTGCCTACGATGGACTGAATGCCCTCTTTACCGTATCCGTAGCGCAGGTCTATCTCCCAGAGGCTACGCCGCCAGCCTGTTGCCCCCGCCGGCGGGTCCAACACCTCTGCGATGTTGAAATCGGGCTTGTCCAGCGTGCCGTCTCGCTTTACCAGGTTGCCGGTGCGCAGGTAACTGAGGGACAGGTATATTTTGTCTGTGAGCAGTCCGCCCACTTTGACGCCCCACGTGAGCTCCGCCGGTGCAGCGACAAAGCCCTGATTGCCGTTAACCAGCTCGATGGAGTAAGTCCACGGATGGGCGCCTGTGGAAAGCGGCCCGCGCAGGTTCAGTCCTTCATCGTAGCCGGAGATATGCGATACTGCGTTGGTAATCACGATACTTTCCACCGGGTTGTCCGTCCATGTTTCCTGCCCGATGTCCAGTTTGTGCTTACCGATGCGCAGGGTGTGCCCACGCCATGCGCCCGCCCAGTCCTTCAGATCCATGTAGAAGTAGTCGAAGCCGCCTGTAGCGGCGCGGTTGGTGCTGAAGCGATTGACTACCGTGATATACGGTGAGGGAGTGAATACGAAGCGGATTTTACTATCGGGGATGTCCAGGCTGCGGTTGGCGAAACTGCCGTCTTTCTGCGAGCCGAAAATGCCCGCAAAGATGCGCCCATCGATAGTGATTTTCGCCTCTTTGTGAGCGGTCGTTACGGAGGGCGTCTGCGCTTTTTGCGCCTTCTGCAGTTCCTGCAGTTGCTGCTCCAGTTTATCCAGCTGCGGCTTCAGCGTTTCCAGTTCTGCCACACGCTCGCGCAGGCGGGCGATCTCCGCCTGCAGGTCCTCAGGCTGCTGTGCCCAGCCAGCAGCGCTCCACACCAACACCAGCATCCATGCCTGCAGCAACATCTTCAGAATGCGGGCGGGGTATTCTCGTCCGCCCGCGCACCCAGATGCTCCCGAAAAGGTTCCCCCAAGCATGAAAAGCGTACCTCCTCTTGGTAGTCTGTCAACGCTCAAAATGGTAATGGCAATATCGCCATCTCATAGACGGTTGTGGCGAAGCACAACCGTTGTGTCAGGGCAAGCCGCGCAGCGGCGAAGCCCTCTCCTGCGAGGAGAGGGGCGATAGTGGTTTCCTCTTCCCGCGCAGGGAAGGGGGGTGCAGATACCACCGGCTCGGCGGGAGCCTCGCCCTCCAGAGGGTGAGGGCAATCAACACGCGGGAATAAACTACTATCTAACTCCGTCAGACACCTGCCTGCATAGAGCAGCGTGTGTGGGAGGCGTGGGGGCGCACGGGCTACGGTTTGGCGCAACAGGAACGCAGGAAGCGCGTTACCCGCCAGCCTCCACCTCTTCGTGCGCCTTTCTGAACCGTTTGACCTCTCGAAGCACCCGCGCTGTGGCACGCGGATATTGCTCCGGGGTGGGGGCAATCTTTGCCGAGCGTATCAGCAGGTTTACGATGTCCGAATAGGGCACAGGTGCCCTCACGATTTTCGGCTCCTCACCCCCCAGTCGCAAGATGTGTTCCCGCGCTTGCTCGACCTCCGCCTGCTGGGCGGGGCGCTTCATCCACAGAGCGACCCCTCCCACGCGCACAAAGGGTAGTGTCCATTCCGCCAGCGCCCAGAGATGGGCTACAGCCCGGGCTGTCACCATGTCCCATTGCTCACGCCACCGGGGCTGGCGTGCCGCCTCTTCCGAACGGGTATGGATAAACTCTATGTGCGTCAACCCCAGCTCCTGGCACAGAGGACGCAGAAACAGAAAAGGGTCCTGGCGCGAGTCCAGCAGTGCAAGGCGAATGTGAGGGAAGACTATCTTCAGCGGTAAACCGGGGAAACCCGCTCCCGTGCCCACGTCCAGCACCCGTGCACCCTCGAAAGGCTGCCACGCTGCCAACAGGGTGAGCGAATCCAGAAAATGGCGGATGACAACTTCCTCGGGAGGTACAGAGGTGAGGTTCATGCGCTGGTTGGCTTCATAAAGCCGTTGCGCGTACAGCTCAAACTGCTGGATCTGCTCCTGGCTCAGCACAATGCCCAGATTTTGTGCTCCTGCCTGCAAGAGGAAGGTGTCCATCATCATCGGCTTATCCCTGCCGGGTCGCTAAGAGCTCTCCCCCTATCCGCAGAATATGGCCGTATTCGGCAGGGCTGGGCAGGTTCTGGCTCAGCACTTTCTCTTCTGCCAGCTTTAGCGCAATGCGCTGGGCGAGAGGGCGATCGCCCGCACCTGTTGCCGCCATGCCCCACCACACCAGCACGCCCACCTCGCCCTCTTTCAGGGCAGACTGCAGGGAGTCTGCAAATTGCTTGCGCAACCAGGCAAACAGTCTCTTCCGTCGAGCGGAATCTGGCAGCCAGGCGACAGCCATCAACTGCGCCATCGCGTCGGGATACCAGGGATCCAGCCGCGTTTCCAGAACACCGTTCTCGTGCATCGCCCATGCGTAATAGCCCTTGTTCTCCAGAAACAGTGAACTTTCTATCGCCCGAAGAGTACCCTCCGCGTATTTTCTCAGGGTTGCCGCCTCTTGTCTGCGGCTGGTCGCCTGCGCCAGCGAAGCGGCGGATTGCCAGCCACGGTAGACCTCCACGTTGTCCATGAGGTACTTCACGCGGTAGGTGGGTTTTGCCCAGGTCAGTCTGTCCTCCTGCAGAGTGAGACGAATGGCTGCTGTCGCCTTCACCACGGCGGGATAGAGAGCCTGGAGTAGATTCTGGTCGTGCGAAGCTACGAAGTAACGGTGCAGGGCTTCCAGAAAGGTGGCAGCGTAGGAGTCGGTGGAATCACAGTCACCGGTAGGCTGCGGTTTGCCATCTTGCAGATAGTAGTCGTCCATCGTGCCATCGGGATGCATGTGCTGGGCGTACCAGCGCAGCCACTTTGCCACCGCCTGCAGGTGTAGCCTGGTGCGCGTGAACGGGTAAGCGGCTGCCAGACCAATTGCCGCCAGGTTGGCGAAGTAGGGTATCAGCGAGTTCTCAGGCTGCGTGGCGGAAACCATCCATATCGCGCCGTCTTCACTCTGGCGCAACAGGATAGCTTCCGCCGCCCGATTCAGTGCGGGCTTCAGCCGCTCGGCTAAGTTCCCATCTCCCATGAAGTCAGGTACTCCTGCTGTTCAGGGGTCAGCGTATCGATGCGAATGCCCATCGCATCCAGCTTCAGCCGGGCGATCTGCTTATCCAGTTCTATCGGCACGCGGTAAACCTGCTTTTCGAGGGAATCGGCGTGCCGGTGGATGTACTCTGCACACAGCGCCTGGTTGGCGAAGCTCATGTCCATCACGCTGGCAGGGTGTCCTTCCGCTGCCGCCAGGTTGATCAGTCGCCCTTCGCCCAGCAGGAAAACTTTGCGCCCGTCCGCCAGCACGTACTCGTCCACGAAATCGCGGATGCGCCGTTTGGAGACCTTCATCCTCTCCAGTGCGTCGATATCTATCTCCACGTTGAAGTGCCCGGAGTTCGCCACGATCGCGCCCGATTTCATCACCGCGAAGTGCTCTTCTCGGATGACGTGAATGTCGCCGGTGAGGGTAACGAACACGTCGCCCACTCGGGCGGCGTCCGCCATTGGCATCACCTGATAGCCATCCATCACCGCCTCCAGCGCGCGCAGGGGGTCGGTCTCTGTGACGATAACGTGTGCGCCCATGCCTTTTGCACGCATCGCCACGCCGCGTCCGCACCAGCCGTAGCCCGCCACGACTACCGTGCGCCCTGCCAGCAGGATATTGGTGGCTCGCAGGATGCCGTCGATGGTGCTCTGCCCCGTGCCGTAGCGGTTATCGAAGAGGTGCTTGGTATCGGCATCGTTCACGGCGATAATGGGATAGCGAAGCACACCATCCTTTGCCATCGCCCGCAAACGGATGACGCCTGTGGTGGTCTCCTCCGTGCCGCCTCGCACGTTCTCCAGCAGTTCCTGTCGCTGAGAGTGCAGGGTGGATACCAGGTCTGCGCCGTCATCCATGGTGATGTGGGGCTTGGTATCCAGCACTGCATGGATATGCCGGTAGTAGGTCTCGTGGTCTTCGCCCTTGATGGCGAAGACGGGGATGCCATGATGTTTGACCAGTGCAGCAGCCACATCGTCCTGCGTGGATAAGGGATTGGATGCACACAGCGCAACCTGTGCGCCTCCCGCTTTCAGTGTCATTGCCAGGTTCGCCGTTTCGGTGGTCACATGCAAGCAGGCAGCGAGGCGAACCCCCTGCAAGGGCTTCTCTCGGGCGAAACGCTCGCGGATGAGGCGCAGCACAGGCATATCCTGTTCTGCCCATTCAATGCGTAATTGCCCTTTATCGGCAAGGGCGAGGTCTTTCACATCGTAGTTCATGCAGAATCCTCCATGTCATGCCTTTTTGCTTGAGCTTGCTGACCGAACCCCCTTGCCTCTTCGCTGCGAGGGGCGGGGGTGAGATTGACTACCCGGTGCCCACATGATTATTCTTTCTCACCGGGTCTACAATCACTCCGTCGAACACTGCGGCGTTGGACTTCACGCGACAACCCTTACCGACGACGCAGCGTACCAGCATGGTGTCACGCATCACCACCGCACCTTCCCAGAGGATACTCTCTTGCACCGTGGCGTTATCTTCTACCACGCAATGGTCGCCCAGCACGCTGTATTCGAGCACTTTCGCTCCCGGACCGATTTCGCAGTTGTTGCCGATAATCACCGGGTAGCCGATTTCAGCGGTGGGGTCTATCTGGACATTATTGCCGATCCACACGTACTTGCGCGTTTCGGGATAGGGTATCCGCAGGGAGACTCTGCCCTGCATGGCGTCCACGTGCGTCTGCTGATAGGTACGCAGGTTTCCCACATCCTTCCAGTAGGAAGAGGTGAGGAAGCCGTAAAACGGGCGGCGTTGTTCCAGCAGCAGGGGCAACAGGTTCGCACCAAAGCCGTAGGTCACCCCGCGAGGGATCAGGTCGAATATCTCCGGTTCAAACACATAGACACCGGTGTTTGCCGCGTTGGAGAAGATGACCTCCCCGCGCGGTTTTTCGAGGAACCGGGTAATGCGTCCGCGTTCGTTCAGCAGGGCAATACCATATTCAGAGGGGTCATCGACCAGAGAGAGGGCGATGGTAGCGATGGCGCGTTTCTCCTTGTGGTAACGCAGCAGACGGGTGAGGTCTAAATCGGTAATGTCGTCGCCACCGATGACGATGAAGGTATCGTCAAAGAAGTGCTCACATCGCTTGACGCTTCCCGCATCGCCCCACAGGCGGTCTTCTTTAGAATAGTGGATACGCACACCCCACTTCGAGCCGTCTCCAAAATGACTTTCTATCTGCTCGCCCAGATAGTACAGGTTCACCATAATGTCGTGGAAACCATGCCGTTTCAGCAGGTCCACGATATGCTCCATGACCGGACGGTTCACAATAGGAACCATCGGTTTGGGCACGTTGCGGGTGAGCGGGTCCAGACGGGAGCCTACTCCAGCCGCCAGAATCATTGCTTTCATGGTGTGTATTCCTCCTCGAATCGCCGCACCGTTGCAGCGACGTACTCGATCTGCTCACAGCTCAGTTCAGGGTGTACGGGCAAGGAAAGCACTTCTTCAGCGGCGCGTTCCGCGTGGGGAAAATCGCCATGCCGGTAGCCCAGACACCGATACGCTTCCTGCAGATGTAGTGGCAGTGGATAGTAGACCGCGCTGGCGATGCCGTGCTCCTTCAGGTAGGCTTGCAGAGCGTCACGCCGCCGATGCCGGATGGTGAACTGGTGGTAGGTGTGCAGGTTGCCCGGTGCGGTGACAGGCAGAACCGCTTCGGTGCCCTGCAGCAATTCCATGTAGCGGCGGGCATTCTGACGGCGACGCTCGTTCCATCCATCCAGGTAGCGCAGTTTCACCCGCAGTATCGCCGCCTGTATTTCATCCAGGCGGCTACAGTAGCCGGGCACCTTGTAGAAATACGCCCCGCCCTCTGCGCCATGCACGCGCAGTTGTCGCACGCGCTGCGCTATCTCTTCATCGCTGGTCAACACAATGCCACCGTCTCCGAACGCCCCCAGATTCTTGGTGGGGTAGAAGCTCAGCGCTGTTGCATGACCGACCGCTGCAACCGGTACACCGTTCTGCTGTGCGCCGATAGCCTGCGCCGAGTCGTTAATCAGGTACAGTCCGTGCTCCTGTGCAATGCGCCATAACGCCTGTCGGTCAGCCATCTGACCGAACAGGTCCACTGGCAGCAAGGCACGGGTGCGCGGTGTGATGGCACGCTCTATCGCGTTCACATCGATATTATAGGTATCGGGCTCGATGTCCACATATACCGGCTTTGCGCCCAGCCGGACGATGACCTCGGTAGTAGCCCCAAAAGTGAAGGGAGTGGTAATCACCTCATCCCCCGGACCAATACCCACCGCTGCCAGCGATAGCTCCAGCGCGTCGGTGCCGGAAGCCACCCCGATGCCGAAGCGTGCTCCGCAGAGGGTGGCTACCTCCTCCTCCAGGTACTGCACGTTCTCTCCCAGAATGAATCGCCCGCTTTCCAGGACATGGGCGATAGCAGCATCTATCTCCTCGCGCAGTGCGCGGTACTGCGCTGGAAGGTCTACGATTGGAACATGAATCGTCTTGCTCATGAATGGTGTCCTCTCTGATAGCGTCACAAGCTCTATCCTGCCATCTCTATCGATTACCAGTTGGTCCCCAGACGGCTCTCGCGTTCGATACGGCTACCCGCCGCTATCACCGCATCACTAATGCGGCTACCTGCGGCAATAGATACCTCGCAGTCGCAAATCACACGGGTCAGGTCGGTTTCCTCGCCAAGATGTACTCTCTCCAGCAGCACGCAATCTTCCAGCACGCATCCCCGTTCGATATGGCAGCCCGCACCGATAACCACCGTGCCGCGCAGGTGTACCTCCTCTTCCACAATGGCTCCTTCTCCGATATGCGCCATCGCACCGGAGTCGAGTGTACAACGTGCCTGCACGTGTCCCATGCACCACAGACCCTCCGCCTGCGGTGTGCCGGGTAGAGGGATGTTCACCCGCCCACGCAACAGGTCGTTGGTGACCTTCCAGTATTGTGTGGGACCCGCGACATCTACCCAGTAGCCCTCGGCAGGCGCGCCGTATAAACCCTCGCCCTGCGCGATCATGCGCGGATAGATTTCGCGTTCTATCGATACCATTCTGCCTTCGGGGATGCTCTCGATAACCTCTGGCTCCAGCACATAGAATCCCGCGTTAATATAGTCCCAGCCGGTCTGCTCCACGTTGGGGTTGGCTGCCAGCGCTTTCTTTTGTTCTTCTGTTGGCTCTCGCCATGCCAGAACCCTGCCTTCGCTGTCCAGGTCTATCACGCCGTACGGGTTGGGGCTGGGAACCGCCTTCAGAGCGATCGTAGCGCGTGCCCCCCGTTTGCGATGCTGGTCGACGATTGCACTCAGGTCGAAATCGGTCACAATGTCGCCGTTGAAGACAACAACCGTTTCCTGTCTCCACAGGCTGTTTGCGGCGTTGCGGATGGCTCCTGCCGTGCCCAGCGGCTGGTCCTCCTGCGCATAGCGCATCTTCACGCCGAAGCAACTGCCATCCCCGAAGTGCTTTTCAATCGCCTCTGCCATGTAGTTGGTGGCGAACACAATCTCCGTGACACCGTGTGCTTTGAGTAAACCAACCTGATATTCCAGCAACGGGCGGTTTAAGATGGGCATGAGAGGTTTCGGACGGGTGTAAGTGAGCGGGCGGAAACGGGTTCCAAATCCACCGGCAATAATAATACCCTGCATTCCATCACCTCCCAGGCAAAAGATTTTGTATTTCCGGATTGGCTACACCTCACCCATTATACTCAGCGGATAGGGCTTTTGTAAAGCAATTGCTTCATCCTTGCTGTACTCGCCTTGCCCCTCGCCTGCAACGTGCAGTATAATCTGGTATGCAATCTTTTGAGCACGCAGGAGCGTACGAACGGATGGCGGAAGCACACCATATCCCGAAAGTGTATGACCCCACGAACGTGGAGGAAAAATGGTATCAGTACTGGAGCCAGAAAGGCTACTTTGCACCCAGCCCGGCACCGGATAAGCCAGTCTATTGCATCACCATCCCCCCTCCCAATGTCACAGGTTCACTGCACATCGGACACGCGCTGTGTTATACCATCCACGACACGCTGATCCGCTGGCGCAGGATGCAGGGGTATAACACCCTGTGCGTACCGGGCACCGACCACGCGGGCATCGCTACCCAGAACGTGGTGGAGAAGCAACTGCGCCGTGAGGGGTTGACCCGCCACGATTTGGGCAGAGAGAGGTTTTTAGAGCGCGTTTGGGACTGGGTGCGTGAGTACGGCGGCGTGATTCTCACGCAGTTCCAGCGGCTGGGCTGTTCGTTCGACTGGAGCCGTACCCGCTTCACTATGGACGAAGGTTATGTAGACGCCATCATGGAATGCTTCGTGCGCTGGTGGGAAGATGGGCACATCTATCGGGGCAAGCGTGTTATCAACTGGTGTCCACGCTGTCTGACCGCCCTCTCGGATATCGAAGTAGAGCACGAGGATCAGCCCTCGAAACTCTACTATATCCGCTATCCGTTCCAGGATGGCTCCGGATACGTGGTGGTGGCGACCACTCGCCCGGAGACGATGCTGGGCGATACCGCTGTCGCCGCTAACCCTGCCGATGAGCGGTATCAGCACCTGTTCGGCAAGACCATTATCCTGCCGCTGGTGGGCAGGGAGATACCCTTCATCGCCGACGACTACGCCAAGCCCGAGTTCGGCACAGGGGCGGTGAAGGTCACCCCTGCACACGACGCCAACGACTTCGAGTGCGGGCTGCGCCACAACCTGCCTCAGGTGGTGGTGATCGACGAGCACGGGCGCATGACTGACGAAGCGGGCGAGCGGTACGCAGGTCTGGACCGCTACGAGGCACGCGAAAAGGTGCTGGAAGACCTGCAGGCGCAGGGCTTGCTGGAGAAGGTGGAGGATTACGTGGTTCCTGTTGCCACCTGCGCCCGCTGCGATACGGTGATTGAGCCGTTGCTCTCCGAGCAGTGGTTCGTGCGCATGAAGCAGATCGCGCAACCCGCCATCGATGCGGTGAAGGAGGGGCGCATCCGCTTCATTCCCGACCGCTACGCCCGCACCTATTTAGACTGGATGGAGAATATCAAAGACTGGTGTATCTCACGCCAGCTGTGGTGGGGGCATCGCATTCCCGTGTGGACGACCGAAGACGGCGAGTATATTGTGGCTCGCTCGGAGGAAGAGGCGCGTCAGAAGGCGGGAGGCAAAGCCATCCAGCAGGATGAAGACGTGCTGGATACCTGGTTCTCCTCTGCCCTCTGGCCCCACGCGGTGCTGGGCTGGCCCGAGCAGACCGAAGACCTGAAAACCTATTACCCCACCTCGGTGCTGATTACCGCGCGCGATATCATCTACCTGTGGGTGGCGCGGATGATTATGACGGGGCTGTACTTCATGAACGAGGTGCCCTTCCGCGACGTGTACATCTACGCCACCGTACTGGACGAGCAGGGACGACGCATGAGCAAGTCGCTGGGCACGGGCGTGGACCCGTTAGACCTGATAGAGATGTACGGCGCGGATGCCCTGCGCTTTGCCCTGCTGGTGCGTACCGCCAAGGGGCAGGACATCCGCTTTGCCAGCATCCAGCACGGTAGACACAGCCAGGTGGAGGAGGCACGCAACTTCTGCAACAAAATCTGGAACGCCTCGCGCTTCGTGCTGATGAACCTCGACGAGGAGTTCCGCCAGCGGTTCGACGGCTGCTTACCAGCAGACGAACAGATGAACGATATCGACCGCTGGATTCTGAGCCGCCTGAACGGCACCATCCGTACGGTCAACAACGCGCTGGAAAATTACGACATGGACGACGCGGCGAAAGCCATCTACTCGTTCCTGTGGGACGAATACTGCGACTGGTACATCGAGATGTGCAAGCCGCGCCTGAATGCAGGGGGAGCGGAGCGTGAGGTTGCCCAGCGCGTGCTCAGCATCGTACTGGAACACACCCTGCGCTTACTGCATCCGTTCATGCCCTACATCACCGAGGAAATCTGGCAGAGCCTGCCGCACGAGGGCGAGAGCATCATGGTGGCGCCTTTCCCGACGGAACATCCCGAATGGAACGCACCTTCCGCTGAGGAGCGTATGCACAAGCTGATAGAAGCGGTGAGAGCGGTTCGCGCCCTGCGCACGGAGATAGGCTTCGATATCTCGCTGAAGGCGAATGTGTTCGTGGTGCCCGTCTCTGCGGAGGCTGGCGACCTGCTGCGGGAGTACGAGGCGGTGATTCGCACCCTGCAGCGCGTGGAGCCGATGAGCATCGTGCAGAGCCTGCCAGAAGGCGCGAAAGTGGTCGCTACGCACTGCGAGCTGGCGGATGTGTACCTGCAGCTGGAGGCGGTGGACCTGGAGCGAGAACGTCAGCGTATCCAGAAGGAGCTGGCTTCGCTGGAGAAGGATCTGCAGCGTGTGAACGGCAAGCTGGGCAACGAGCAGTTCCTGCAGCGCGCCCCGCAAGAGGTTGTGGAGAGGGAAAGGACGATTCAGGCGGAGCTGCTGGAACGTCAGGCGAAGCTGCTGGAGCGGTGGAAAAGGCTGGAGTAGCCAGCGAGTGTAACCGCCGCTCAGCGCGCCCCGTCTATTCATCAGGAAACGACGAGAGCAGGAGAGTGGTATGGTGAGAAAGAGCATCCTGTGGGCTGGAATGTTCTGGTTGTGCGCCAGCTTTGCTATGGCGCAATCGCAGGATATCAACGATTATGTGCAGACTCGTCTGCACGACCTGCGTGCTACCGTCAGACAGCAGACAGCCAACCAGCGTGAGCTGGAGAAAATAAACAAAGATTTCGCCAACTCGTATCGCATCAAGCAGATGACCGCCCGCTACAAAGAGCCTTCCAAAATGCGTTTGGAGAGCAAAGTGGGCGTGGTGAACGTGGTGTACATTATCAACGGCAACCAGAAGCACGTCTCCGCCGGTCCCATTAAAAACACCGACGACATCAGCAACGCACCGGGGAAGCGGCAGTCGCTAATGGATTTCGGAATCCTGACACCCAGCTTCATGAAGCTGGTGAACGCGAAGTTCCTGCGCTACGACCATGAAGATGGAGTACGCTACCCGGTGTTCGAGCTCACCTGGGCGAACTCGGACGACACCTCCAAACATATTGTGTGGATGGACGGCAAGACCCGCACGGTGGTTAAGCGACAGTGGTACAACCAGCAGGGTAAGCTGATGGCGGTGTTCTACTATAAGAACCCGGTAGAAGCGGCGCCCGGAATCTGGGTTCCCACCCGGGTAGAGGTGTACAACGCTGAGGGCAAGCTGGGCGGCGTGACTACCTACGTGGACCTGCATGTGAACGAAGGCTTGCCCGACAGCCTGTTCCGGTTTTAGCGGGAGGGGGTCGCTCTACACCCCTGCAAATGCGCTAAAGCCTCCGTCTATGGGAATCACTGCGCCCGTGACGAACGCGCTCGCCGGTGAAGCCAGCCAGAGGATGGTTCCTATCAGGTCATCCGGTTCCCCAAAGCGTCCCATCGGTGTATGCGCGATAATCGCCTGCCCGCGCGGGGTGAGGTGGCCCGATTCATCCAGCAGCAGGTAGCGGTTCTGCTTGGTCAGGAAGAAGCCGGGCGCAATAGCGTTCACACGTACCTTAGGCGAGTACTCCTGCGCGATGTGCACCGCCAGCCACTGCGTGAAGTTGCTCACCGCTGCCTTTGCCGCCGAGTAGCCCAGCACGCGCGTCAACGGCTTGAACGCCGACATGGAGGAGAAGTTGATGATGACGCCTCCTGCCTCGTTCTCTAACATCTGGCGGGCGAACACCTGACTGGGCAGTATCGCCCCGCCGAACAGGTTTAGGTTCACCACCTTTTGCAACGCCTCTATGGGCAGGTCGAAGAAACTGCGCTCCGGCGAGGTAGAGGCTTCGGGCATATTGCCCCCTGCCGCGTTGAGCAGGATGTCTACTGCACCCACGTCGCGCTTTACCTGTTCCGCCACGCGCTCGATGTCCGCCTTGTCCATGACGTCCATCCGGTAGCCGTATGCCTCGATACCTTGCTGGCGCAGTTCCTGCACGCGCTCGTCCAGCGGAGCGATGTCGGTAAGCACGATGCGTGCTCCCGCTCTGCCCAGACCTCTGGCGATTGCGCCCGCCAGTACGCCTGCGCCCCCCGTCAAGAGCGCCACTTTACCCTTGACTGAGAACAGCTCCTCCAGATAGCTCATCCGTTCCTCCTTATCGTTCAGTTGCTGTCTGAAACCTGCTACTCCAGAGATGTGTGTTCCGCAAAAGCCTCTGCCAGATCCCGCATCAGGCGGCGGAAGAAGCGGTTTTTCTTTTCGCAAGCGGCTACAGCATCTTCCTGCGGTACATACTGCTTGCCGGTCTGCACCATGGCCCGCGTGGCTTGTTCCACGTCCGCATACACGCCCAGCGCCGCATAGCCCAGTATCGCCGAGCCGACCAGCGCAGGCTCGTCTACATGGCTCACCTGAAGCGGAACACGCAGCACGTTTGCCATCGTCTGCATCCACAACGGGGAACGCGAGCCGCCTCCGCCGATGCGTATCTCCCTCGGGCTCACGCCGTTCTCGCGTAAAGCATCATACACGATACGCAGGGCGAAGCAAACCCCCTCCATCGCCGCCCGCACGATGTGCCCGCGCGTGTGGTAGCCTCGCAGCCCGAAAAACACACCTGACGCCGCGTTGCCGATTTGCGGGTTGCGCTCGCCACTGAGGAACGGCAGGAAAAACAGCCCCGCCGTATCAGGAACACCTTCCGCCTCGCGGTTCATCGTATCGTAATCGATATGCAACACGCTGTCGCGCAACCAGCGCAGGGTGATACCTGCGTTATTAATCGCGCCACCGGGGAACCATCTACCGCAGGCAAGGTAGCAGGTCTGCAGTCGCATGGCGGGGTCGCTGTCCAGCACCGGTTGTGGCATCGCCACCCGCAACATCGCCGTGGTGCCCAGATTCACCGCGCCTGTCCCTCCCAGCAGCGCGCCAATGCCGATGGCTACCGCTCCCCCATCGTACACACCCGGCACCAGCCGACAGCCTTGTGTCACACCCAGCTCGGCGCAAACCGACTCGGGAAGGGTCGCCAGCACTCTGTCTGCTTGCACAGGCTCTGGCAAGCGATGCTCCTCCAGCCCCAGCAGGTTCAGCGCAACCTCATCCCACTGCAGGGTATGCAGGTTCATCAGCTGCGTCGCCGTGCCTAAACTGGCTTCCGTCACCCACTGCCCCGTCAGGCGGTATATCAGGTATTCCTTTGCTCCCACGAATCGCCGCGCCCTGGCGAAAAGGTCCGGGTGGGTTGTCTTCAGCCAGAAGATTTTGGAAAGCGGATAGTGAAACAGCGGTGGGCAACCGGTGCGCTGATAGAGCTGCAGGGCGTCTATCCGCTCCATCAGACGCGGGTAGGTGTGCTGTGGGCGAGTATCCAGCAGGGTGATGATACCGGTCAATGGCTCGCCTCTTTCATCGAGAGCGAGCAGGCTCAGCTGGTAGGCAGAGAGCACCAGCGCGCCTATCTTCCCGCTGTAGCCGCTGGAAACTTGCCTCGCTACCACGCAGAAGGTATTCCACAACAGATGCGGGTCGTGTTCGGCTTTGCCGTTCTCGTCGCGTGCCAGGGGCAGCTCTTGCTGAGCAACCTGCAGTACCCGGCCGCTGGCGTCTACGACACCCGCTTTGATGTTCGTAGTGCCCACATCTACCGAGAGTATCAGCGGCTCGCCTTCCATGCCCTGTTCCCCATCCAAACGACCAGAATGCTGACGCCATTATACACGCTTTGCATACAGCCGGGCAAGTGACTGTAGAACGAACGTTTCTCCTCGCCAGTCGAAAGAGGTAGAATAGTAGTGTGGAGAGGTAATCAGAGAGGGATCCACAATGAGCCTGTACGCCCAAAAGCGTGTGCGGAAGGAGAACGGTATCTGCGGGGGCGCGCTCAGCATTCCCGAGGAGCGGATACCCGTCTCGTTTATCCTGCGATGCTTTGCATCGGGCATGAGCCATCGGGAGATTGTGCGCGCGTATCCGCAGTTGAGCGAGGAGGACCTTCGTCTGGCGCTGCTCGCCGCGGCGGAAAGGCTGGAGCGCGACGATGAAGCTGCTGCTGGATAGCCAGATTAGCGCGCAGGTGGCAGCGTGGCTGCGCAAGTCGGGGCATGACGTGCGCGAGGTACGCGACGACCCCACCCTGCACGGAGCAAACGATGTGACACTCGTTCAAACCGCCTGGCGCGAGGGGCGCGTGCTGGTCAGCGCATCGCCTGCGTTTGCCCGCCTCATCTCCCGCGAGGGGGGATGGCGTCCGGGAGCGATTCTACTACTGGCAGGTGACCCGCACCCGCGTGTACAGATGCAAACGCTTCAGACACTCCTGCACAAGCTGCCCGAAGCGAAACTGATGACCAGCCTCGTCATCGTGGAAGGGCATCGAGCGCGCGTCTACCCGCTGGTCACACGACCGCCGGAGAAGGCGACGCCGGAGTTACAACCTCGCGTACAGGAGCCGCTTCCCTCGCCGTCGGCAGTTGCCTCCGCGCAGACTTACCTCACCTGCCCCGTGTGCGGTTACACGATGAAACCGCTGCATGGGTGCAAGCTGGTCTGCCCCGCCTGCGGTTATCTCAGCTCGTGCAGTATGGATTAGCGAAGGAGGAGATCTTCCCATGCCTGAACGCTTTCTGCAACTACCCCCGATGGGCAAGCACATCGCCCATAAGCCTGCGACCATTCGCGCGCAGTCTACCTATCGCTCCGGGCAACCCATTGTGGGCACCTACTACTTCTACTGGTACGACGTGAACACTGGTGAGCACTTCGTGGACCCCGACGGTACCGACGCACTCACCGACCATCCTGCGAACCCACAGGGCTACAGCTATCGTTCGCCTGAATGGCATCGGCGCGAGATGGAGGACATCCTGCGAGCGGGGATCGACTTCATCCTGCCCGTCTACTGGGGCAACCCTGCCGACCGCCAGCCAGGCAAAGGGCTCTACTGGAGCTTTGAAGGGCTGCAGGCTCTGGTCAAAGCGCAGGAACAGATGCTCGCTGCCAGACGCCGTCCGCCAAAAATCGGGCTGTTCTACGACACCTCTACCCTGCAATGGAACGCCGACAATTACCATGCTGACCTCACGACACGCGAGGGTCAGGAGTGGTTTTATGTTTCCATCCGCGACTTCTTTTCCCTAGTGCCTCCCAGGCTGTGGGCGATGATAGACCACCGCCCGATGATATTCCTGTACGCCGCCGGGTTCGCCAAGGACTACAACCAGCAGGCGATAGACTTCGTATACCGGCAGTTCGAAAAGGATTTCGGTTGTCGCCCCTATATTGTGCGAGAGGTGTCCTGGGGCAAGGTGAGGACGGACAGCGTGTACGCGTGGGGCGGTGCGCTGGCTCCTGCCATTCTGGAGGTAGCGGCGATTGGACCGGGCTACGACCACTCTGCCGTGCCGGGCAGAGCGCCTTTGGTACGCGACCGCGAAGGAGGCAAGTTCTTTGAGCGCAGCTGGGAGCAAATTCTGCGCATGAGCCCCAAACGCCGTCCCTCCATCGTGATGATTGAGACCTGGAACGAGCTGCATGAGGGCACAGACATCTGCCCCTCCCGGGAATACGGTGACCAGTATGTGCGGCTCAACGCCCGATACGCTCCTCTGTTTCGGCGAAAAGTGCAGCTGCGCCCGCAAGGGGCATATAGCAGAGCGCAAGAGGTTTCCGTTGTACTGGAGAGGCAACCAGTGGACCGAGGTATCCGCCTGCATATAGACCCCAACGGCGACGGCTTGATGGAGCCTGCCGAAGTCGGGGGTGTCTCGGCGTGGAGAACCCTGCCCAATCGCCATCACAACGTGCGCTTCGCCTACTTCCAGGTAGATGATAGCTTTTACTACGACAATGACCTGCCGGTGCAGATAGAGATAGAAGTGTGGGATGGCAGCGGTGAGTTCACACTGGAGTACGATTCCGCCGACCCGGCTGGTAGCGTACACAACGGTGCGTTTAAGCCAGCGCAGCGCTTCACCCTGGGCAACTCTGGCACGTGGCGAACCTTCCGGGTGTCGCTGCAAGACGCTCGTTTTGTGAACAGAGCAAACGGTGCAGACTTCCGATTGGGTACGGCAGGGGAACTGCTCCTTCGAAAGGTGACGGTGCGTAAGCAGAGATAAGCCTCCACATGCAGGGATTGTCGTCTGTGCTGGCTAATGCACAGGTGGAGGTTTGAGAAGATGGCAGAAGGCAACTTCATCGGTCTGATTGGTCTGGGCGTAATGGGACAAAACCTCGCGCTCAACATCGCGCGCAAGGGCTACTCGGTCAGCGTGTACAACCGCACCGCCGCGCGCACCGAAGCGTTCGTGAAGGATCGTGTGCATGGTGAGCCCATCACCCCCGCTTATGACCTGCAAACCTTTGTACAGAGCCTGGCGCGACCGCGCAAGATTATCCTGATGGTGCAGGCTGGCGCGGCGGTAGATGCCATGATAGAAACCCTCGTCCCCCTGCTGGAGAGCGGCGACCTGGTTATCGACATGGGCAATTCGCACTACGCCGACACCGAAAGGCGCATGGAAAGCCTCGCTACCAGAGGTCTTCTGTTCCTCGGCACGGGCGTCAGCGGCGGCGAGCGCGGGGCATTGGAGGGACCCTCTATCATGCCCGGAGGCACCCCCGAGGCGTACGCGCTGGTGGAAGAGGTGCTCGTGCGCATTGCGGCACAGACGGAGGACGGCGCGTGCTGCACCTATTTAGGACGCGGGGGCGCAGGGCACTTCGTCAAGATGGTGCATAACGGCATCGAGTACGCCATCATGCAGGCGATAGCGGAGGCTTACGACGTATTGCGCTCCGCGGCGAGGCTTTCCACTTCTCAGATTGCCGACCTCTTCGAGCAGTGGAACCAGGGCGAGTTGAACTCGTTCCTCATGGAAATCTCCTACAAAGCGTTGCGCAAGAGCGATGAGGAAACGGGCAAACCGCTGGTAGAGATGATTCTGGACAAGGCGGAGCAGAAGGGTACAGGCAAATGGACGGCGCAGGCAGCGTTAGACCTCGGCGTGCCGACCCCCTCGCTGGCAACGGCAGTTTTCGCCCGCACCCTGTCGCATTTCAAGGAAGACCGAGTGAAGATAGCCGAAGCCATCTCCGACGCGCTATGCCACTCGTGCCCGCTGGATACGCAGCTCCTGACAGAGGCAATAGAACACTCCTTGCGCCTGAGCATGTTTCTTGCCTTCTCGCAAGGGCTGTGGTTGCTGTCGGAGGCGTCCCGCGCTTATGACTATGGCTTGAACTTGTCGGAAGTACTGCGCATCTGGAAGGGCGGCTGCATTATCCGCGCGCGGATGCTGAACTTCCTGCGGGAGATTGTGCAAGAGGGAGGCGATAACCCGCATCTGCTGCTCAGCCCGAAGGCACAGGCGTTTGTGCTGGAAAACATGCCGTTCGCGCTCAAGGTGATGGACGCAGCGCATACCTGCGGCATCCCTGTGCCGGTGCTCAGTAGCGCGGTAGATTACCTGCTGAGCATGAGCCGCGCCAACTTGCCCGCGAATCTGATACAGGCACAGCGCGACTTCTTTGGTGCGCACACCTACGAGCGCGTGGACAAAGCAGGGACGTTCCATACCGAGTGGGAGTGAGGCTAAGCCAGCTTGCTGAAGTCCCCTTGCAGCAGGGCTTGTTTCATTTCCATGTAGTAGCGGAAGTTCTCCCAGGGTACGTCCGGCGGCACGGTGTGGTCTATGGTGGGGATACATCCCCCCTCTTCGATCAAGGGTATCCATTCGCGCAGGTGCGCCCGGATGGCTTCGCGCGATTGCGTGAGCACCCTTTTGTCCACCCCGCCCCATAGCCTGAGCGTTTTGCCGAAACGGCGGCGCCATTCCAGGGGAGAAACGCCCGCCGCTCGCTCAATGGGCCAGAGCACATCCACGCCCGCATCCAGCAGCAAGGGGATGAGTGGTGTCGGGTCGCCATCGGTATCTACCGCGAAATAACGGGTGCCGTGCGCTTTGAAAAACTCTACCATTCGCTGGAGGTGCGGAAAAATAAACTTTCGGAAAGTCTCCGGGCTGAGTAGAGGACCGTTTTTCATACACATGTCCTCGTTCAGGGTGAAGTAATCTATCTGTATTTTCTCCAGAACCGGTCGGCTGGTTTCGATGATAAAGTCACAGAAGAACTCCATCATCTCATGCATCAGGTCGGGGTAGTCGTACCAGGCATACGACAGTGCTTCTGTACCCATAAACTCCCGCGCACGCCAGTAGAATCCGTTCGCTGCACAGTTTTCGCCCAGTATGAGCGGGCAACTCCGTCTTTTCCAGTCCTCGATACGGGCGTCGAGGTCGGCGGGATAACGTTCGGGAATGGCGGCGACAAGGCGCTTCTTGACCTCGGCAAAGTCTTCCGGCTTGCTCACGGGAAAGGCGAGGTACTGGTCCATACACATGCGTGCACCGCCAACGGCTCCTTCTTTCAGCGCCTTGCGCACGATACCCAGCGAGTCCCGATAGATTTCATACTCCGGAGTCTCCTCGATCATCTGGGGTTCGAAGGGAGGAATAAAACCGAAGTTCACGGGGATATATTCGCGCCGGTCCAGCCCAAGCGCGTCCTCACCGTGAAACCAGTTCCACTGAAAATCCTTCACCGCTTCCGGGGCTTCCTGTTGCCAGCGCAGCGCGGTCTGTGCCCACACACCCAGCTCATGGTTCGGGCGTCGGTCTGCAGGCTCGTACTCCATGCAGGCGATAAAACGTTGCAGGTCGTTCACCGTTAGAAGCTCACCGCCAGAGAGGCACCATAGTAGGTTTCTCCATCAATGCTATAGAGGCGCAGCTGCAACAGGGGCACCGGTTCCCAGGAGACAGCTGCGTTCCATACCCGACTGTCGTACTCCGCACTCAGCAGGATGCGGTAGGGTGTACGCACCTCTGCGCCGATGAAAGGTCCCTTGATCCCCCCTGCGCCGATGCCGCCAAACAGGTACATCTCGTCGATAAAGGGGTTTGGGGGCATGTAGGGCAGACGATAGCCGACCGCTACGTAGAAAGCGATACCATCGTCTGTCTTGTTCGCCACATCGCGCACACCTACCGACACCGCCGGAGTGAAGCCGATGTCGGGCAGGATATTATATTGCAGGCTGAGGCTGTCTATCTGTTGTCTCCGCGTCTCTGTGCGCGTTCCCTCCAGCTCGATTCCACCCACAAGCCCCAGGTTTACCCAGTACTGAGTGAGACCTCCTTGACTTTCGCGCCGGGCAATTTCCAGCTTGACACTGCCGGGCGGCAGGTTATACGCCGAAGGAGTGAGGATGATCCTGTCGGCGTGCGCTCCTGTTGACAGTGCTATCAGTGCCCAGAGTATTGTCGTCCCACTTCGTAAGTTGCCGAACATATTCTGCCTCCTGACCGCTACTTTCTACGTGTGCAGATGGTGGATGTCTTGCGGCTAAAGCCGCACCCTTCCAGACGAAACCCCGCCTGCGCAGGGTTACAGCCAGCGAAGGCTGGCTTCAGCCGTGAAAGGTTTACTTTGCTTTTTTATTGACGAACCGCTCGATGCGATGCAACGCCTCTTCTATCCTGGGCAGAGAAGTGGCATAGGAAAGGCGCACGTGTCCCTCGCCGCTGTCCCCGAAGACGTTGCCGGGCACTACCGCCACGCGCTCCTCCCACAGTAACCGCTCGGTGAACTCTTCCGAACGCAAACCGGTGCAGCGGATGGAGGGGAACACATAGAACGCCCCCTGTGGGGGGACGCATTCCAGACCCATCTCGTTGAGACGCCGCACAATCAGGCGACGGCGACGGTCGTATTCGCGACGCATCCGCTCTACCTCAGGCTCCCCATGCTCCAGAGCCTCTTCCGCCGCTTTCTGGGCGGCGATGGGTGCGCACAGCATCGTATACTGATGCACCTTCATCATCATCTCGATAATCTGTGCAGGCGCACAGGCGTAGCCGATGCGCCAGCCGGTCATCGCGTAGGACTTAGAGAATCCGCCCAGCAGGATGGTACGCTCTGCCGCACCGGGCAGTGAGGCGACACAGGTGTGCTCGGCGTCGTATATCAACCGGTCGTATATCTCATCACTGATAAGGTACAGGTCGTTCTCAACGGCTATGCGTACTATCTCTTGCAACACGTCGCGCGAAGCCACTGCGCCCGTTGGGTTGTTGGGGTAGCAGAGCAGGATTGCCTTCGTGCGCGGGGTAATCGCCTGACGCAGGCGGTCTACGTCGGGTTGAAAGCCCAGCCGGTAGTCGGTGGGTACGGGCACCGGTTTGCCGCCCGCGAACAACACACAGGGTGCGTACGAGACATAGCTCGGCTCGAAGAAGATCACCTCATCACCCGGGTTGAGCAGGGCGCGCATCGCAATATCCAGCCCTTCACTGACCCCGACGGTCACCAGTATCTCGTTCTCAGGAGAATAATCTACCCCGTAGCGTGCTTTGAGATGCGCCGCGATGCGCTGGCGCAGGGTGAAAAGCCCATAATTGGAGGTGTAGGTGGTGAAACCTTTCTCAATCGCCCAGATGGCTGCCTCGCGGATGTGCCAGGGGGTGACGAAATCGGGTTCACCCACGCCCAGCGAGATGCAGTCCTCCAGCTGCGCTGCCACATCGAAAAACCGACGGATGCCCGATGGTGGAACCGAAGCCACCGCTTGCGAGAGGGGTTTCATGGCGTCATCACCAGCCTGCGGTCGGGTTCGGTCTCGGCATACACCTCGCCGTCTTCCTTGTACCGTTTCAGCACAAACTGCGTGTAGGTCGCCTGCACCCTGTCTAGCGGTGCAAGGCGCTCCGCGACGAAAGCGGCTACCTCCTTCATCGTGCGTCCGCTGACGATAACACGAAGGTCGTGGTCGCCCGAGACGAGATACACAGCGTGAACCTGTGGGAATCGGTAGATTCGTTCGGCGACATCATCGAAGCCTACCTCTCGCGCGGGACTGACCTTGACGTCGATGAAGGCAAACACACGCTCCTCGCCAAAGCGGTCCCAGTCAATCACCGTTTTGTAGCGGCGAATGATACCTGCCGATTCCATCTGGTGGATGGTTTGCTTCACCTCGTCCGCATCCATTGCCAGCATCGCAGCTATCTGTTCCGGTGTGGTGCGGGCGTCTTGTTCGAGAATCTCCAGGATCGCCTTCTGCTTTTCCTCGTCCATAAACTCTCCTCATCCTGCTTTTTCACTATAATATAGCCCTGTTGGGGGCACGGAGTCAACTGGACGACTGGCGTTTCCCGTCGATGAACGTTTCCTCATCCAGAACCTCCGTCATTTTGACCTTCCAGCCCTGCGGCGTTCGGATCCAGGTATCGCGGGTGGTTGCTCTACTGACCACCTTATGCGGTTTACCCTGAGCATCCACGATGGTCACCGCTATCTCTTCTTGAGTGGTCACTCGTGCCGTATTGCCTTTGATGTCCATTTTCTGGATGCGGGTGGTGCGCTTGTCCACAGACTTGATTTGCGCGTATTGCGCCCGCATCATTGCTTCCACCATCTGTTTGTTCAGTATCTCGCCGCGTTTTGTCCTGTACAAAAAATCCGGTGCCATCTGACGGAGCAGCCCCTCCACGTTTTTCTGTTTGGCGTAAAAAACCGTTTTGTCGTACTCTGCGCGGATTTGTCGCTCAGCACGTCTATCGGCGAGGGCGATGCGAACCGTGACTACCATCAGCACGAGAGACAGGGCGAGAAGCACACCTCTTGGGTGCATGTCCATCCACCTCCCTGTACGCAGCCTTTTGAGATAACTATGATTTCGTGGCAACCGCCTCTGTTCCTGCATACAGAGAGCGGGGAAGTTCCTCTCGGTTCGCCGGTGGCAGGATTCTGCGCCGAGCGGCGGGGAAAAGAATCGCATCAGGGAATGCCGATGGACAGACAAGAGCGCATAGAGAACCTCTCGCAAAAGGAGCTTGCTCGTCCTGCGCTCACCAGCACGTGGTGGGTGTTGGTCGTCGCACTGGGTGTTCAGATTGCTTTCATCCAGAAACCTTTTCATGTGGACGATACGGTCGTGCTGCACATCGCCCGGCAGATACTCATGCATCCGCTGAATCCTCTGTCTGGCGAGCTGGACTGGGACGGTGTGGTCAAACCCACCTTTCACGTGACCACCAACCCCCCTCTGCTGAGTTATTATCTGGCGTTGTGGATGCTCCTCGGGGGAGAGCGCGAGTGGGTGATGCACGCCGCCATGCTGATATGGCAGGTTCTTCTCTGGTGGGGAGTGGTGTTGCTGGCACGGCGCTTTAAGGTGAACCCTGCGCTCGCCACTACGCTGGTCATGCTGAATCCCGCAACGATTGTCTCTCCCAATCTGATGCGCGACGTGCCGATGGTTGCCCTGTGGGCTCTAGGCACGGCGTTGTTTCTGCAGGGAAGCGATACCGGAGACAGCAGGCGCATGGGCTGGGGCGCGGGGATGACCGGTTGTGCCGCGCTGATGAAATACTCGGGGCTGGGTGCGATCGTGCTGCTGGCTGTGTATGTACTCCTGCAGAGGCGCGCTCGACAGCTCGGGTGGGTGCTGCTGGCACTGTTGCCGTTTGCTCTGTGGTGTGTGCAGAACCTGATGGTACACGGGCAGTTGCACTTCTGGGCAACCCTGCAGCGCAAGGATATCCACACGCCCTTCTCGGACCGCCTGTGGGGCACTCTGGCGGCACTGGGCGGAGTGTGGCTGTTGTGGCTGTGGGCGGGCATCGTGTGCAGGCAACGGTGGGCATCTGCTCTCGCGCTGATGATTGCTCTCGCCGTCGGCTGGTGGAGATGGCAACGGTTCATGCCTGCGGGCGACGTGGAAGCCGCGTTCTGGAGCGCAGCCGGGGCGTTTCTGCTGGTGTTGACCCTCTTCCGTGCATGGGAAGTGTGGCATGAGCAGGCTTTTTGTGTGCTGTGGGCGGCGTGGGTGCTGTTGGCGATTGGCGTCGGTGCGCCCTTCGCTGCAGCGAGACATCTCCTGCCTGCCATCCCGCCGCTGGCGCTGCTGTGGCTCCCTGAAGGGCAGTGGCGTCCGGGCAAGCGGCTGGCTCTTTCGGCGGTGGTGGCGGTTCAGGCTGGTTGGGGCATCTATACCGGCTGGTGCGATATGCAGATAGCGGATGTTTACCGACGGGGCGCGCAGTTGCTGGCGAAGGAACACGGTGCGCAGGCATTCGTGGGGCACTGGGGCTGGATGTACTATGCGCAACACGCCGGGCTACAACAGGTGAGTGCAAACCGTCTGCCCCCCGAAGGCACGCTGGTGGCGATACCCACGGTGGGAGGGGATGCTGCAGTGCCTCCTGCGCTGGTGCCGCGCCTGCTGTACGAACACAGCGTGGAGGTGATCGCGCCAGCGCGCCTGGCGACCCTGCCACCGACGGCGGGCTTCTACGCCTCGCTAAGGGGTGCACCGCCCTTCCGATGGCTACCCAGTGGCTACCGCGAGCAGTTTGACCTGTTCCGGGTGGAGGCAGGGGAGCGATGAGCGCGCCACAGGTGAGTGTGGTCGTGCCGATGTATAACGAGGAGGCAAACCTGCCGGAGCTGCATGCACGCTTGACGAAGGTGCTGAGCCGTCTCGACGCCCCCAGTGAAATCATCTACGTGGACGACGGCAGCACCGACGGCACCCCGCAAGAGCTGGAGAATCTGCTGCAGCAACCGCAGCCGATATGCACACGCGCGGTGCGGTTGCCTGAGCGGCGTGGGAAGACCGCCGCGCTATCCGCCGGTTTCGCCATCGCACGTGGGAACATTATCGTGACCACAGATGCCGACCTGCAGGAGCCTCCCGAAGTGTTGCCCATGCTCATCTCGCGGGTGCAGTCCGGCGAGGCGCACCTGGTGGTGGCATGGCGACAGCAGCGGCAGGATGCTCTCTTTCGGGTGCTTGCCTCACGCCTGTTCAACGCCGTGCTGAGCTGGCTGACCGGCATTCCTCTACACGACGTGAACTGTGGCACCAAAGCGATGAAGCGCGAAGTGGCGGAGAACCTGCAGGGGTGGATGGTCTCCGAGATGCATCGCTACTTACCCGTTCTGGCGGCACGGATGGGATACTGCGTGAGCGAAGCTCCGGTTCCACACGTGGCGCGTCGCCGCGGGCGCAGCCGTTTTGGAGCCAGCCGGTATCTGCGGGCGGTGATAGACCTGCTGCCCGTCTCGCTGATGTGGTGGCGCGGATGGGGGATATGGTGGATACTCGTGACAGTATGCGCGCTGCTGGCAACAACGCGCCACCCACTCGGCTGGCTGGGTATCGCGGGGGCAGTCGCGTGGGCAGGAGCCTCGCTGGTGTTCTGGATGAGGCGCAATCGTGCATTGTGAGGCGCGCCACGCCGAGATCATCCCGCTTTTTCGGATGGGCTATGCAACTCAGCGGAGGTTCCTCGCTTCGCTCAGAACCACAGGCAGGCGCAACCATTCTTCTGGAGAGCGAGGCTCCCGCCGAGCCGTCCATTTCGGACGCAACTGAGGTTGTGCGAATGGGAGGTCGGTAGGGAACGCGCCAGACAGGGCGAACAAAAAAAGCAGGAGGTTGGCAAAGATGAAGCACTTCTGGGGGAGCGCACTCAGTATGATAGCACTGATGACGATGGTTTCCGCGGCGCCACGCGGTGTGCCGGAGCCTGTCGTGCCCCTGCCTTTTGGGGTAAACATCCACTTTACGCAGGCGCCCGAACGCGAACTCAACCTGCTGGCGGACGGCGGCTTCCGCTTCGTGCGGATGGATTTCACCTGGAGCGAGATAGAGAAGCAAAAAGGCGTTTATGACTTCTCCCGCTACGACGTGCTGGTGCGCGACATGACCGCACGCGGTATCCGCATCCTGTTCATTCTCGACTACGGCAACCCCCTCTACGACGATGGCAAAGCCCCCTGCACCGACGAGGGCAGAGCCGCGTTCGCCCGCTTCGCGGAGGCGGGTGTCAAGCGGTACGCCGGCAAGGGCATCCTGTGGGAAATCTGGAACGAGCCCAATATCTTCTTCTGGCAGCCCAAGCCGAACGTGGAGGACTACGCGAAGCTGGCGCATCTGGTGATAGACACCATCCGGCGCGTTGCGCCCGGCGAGTTCATCGTTGCGCCCGCCTCTTCGGGGTTCCCCTGGGATTTTATGGAGACACTTGGACAGCGCGGTGTGCTGGCAAAACTGGACGCAGTGACCGTGCATCCCTATCGACAACAGCCCCCCGAAACCGTGGAAGGCGACTATCGCCGACTGCGCCTGCTGCTTGACCGCTACAGCCCGCGCAAGTATCTGCCCATCCTGTCGGGCGAGTGGGGCTATTCGGATATCTGGATGGGCATGGATATGCAGAAGCAGGGAAGGTATCTGCCCCGCCAGTGGCTGACCAACCTCGCCAACGATGTGTTTCTCAGCATCTGGTACGACTGGAAAAACGACGGCGAAGACCCCAAAGAGCCGGAACACCATTTCGGCACGGTGTACCACGACCTGCGTCCGAAGCCCGCCTACGTCGCCGCCAAAGCGCTCACCAGCACGCTAAGCGGCTACCGCTACCTGCGGCGCATCGCCCTGCCCAACCCCAACGACTACCTGCTCCTTTTCCGCAAGGGCGAATCCCTGGCGCTGGCGGCGTGGACGACGGGAGACCCGCACCCGATAACGCTGAGCCTGCCGCGTGGTACGGTGCAGATGGTGGAGTTCACGGGCAAGACGCGCAGTGTTGCGGTCGGTGGTGCGCCCTTTGTGCTGGACATCGGGCAGGAACCCCAGTACCTGCTGTTGCCCCCGCATGCCGAGCTGAGTCTGGTCGGGGCGTGGTCACCTGTGCGGCAGCTGCTCACCGTGCGCGCAGGGCGCACTCAAAACATCCCCATCCGCCTGCAGAACCCAACAGGGCGCACCCTGAACGTCACTCTGCGGGCGCGAGTAGGTGAACAGGTGCTGGGGCAGGTACGCGCTCGGCTGGGAGCAGGCGAACAGCGCACCGTAAACATCCCCGTACAAATCCAGGACCGGGGCAGCGAAAGCCTGCGGGCGACGGTGGAGTGGGTGAGTGAACAGCCCGGCGTGTTGCAAACCGCCACCGTCTGGTTGTGCGTGTCCAACGTGCTGAACGTGCGCACCCTTCCACCTGTGGGACGGCAGGTACTGGCGGTTATCGAGAGTCCAAGTGGGGAAGCGCTACAGGCGACTCTGCGCATTCAGGCGGGCAGTGTGCAGGGCAGTGCCCCATTGAACCTTGCGAAAGGACAGCGTGAGGCGACGGTGAGCGTGCAGATGCCGGAGACACTGCCTTCCGACGTGCGCATCTCGGCACACACGATAGGTGACGAGGGGGTGGTGCTGGCGCGTTCGGGAGAGACACGCTGGGTGTTGCTCGATGCGGTGCGTGCCGAGGCAACGGGTTGGAGGGCGTGGCTGGACGGCGACGCGAAGGTGGAAGGCAAGGCGGAGGTCACCATTGCCGACGCGCCCGAACCTGCTCCGCTAGGCGTGCGTACGGCAGTGCGTCTGGACTACCGCTTCGCTCCAGGCTGGCGCTTTGCCTGCGTGAACCTGCCCGGACAGTTCGTGCCTATCGAAGGCAAGCCGAAAGCGGTGGGGATGTGGGTGTACGGCGACGGCAGTGGTAACATGCTGCGTTGCCGCATCACCGACCGCACCGGACAGACCTTCCAGCCCGATTACGGACCTATCACGTGGAAAGGCTGGCGATTCGTGACCATGCGTCTGGACGGCGGGTTTCCCGGCTTTTGGGGCGGCGCGAACGACGGCGTGGTGCACTATCCTATCCGCTGGGAGGCGGTGGTGCTGGTGGACTCCAACCAGCAGAGCGCGGACAAGGACTGGAGTATCTACGTCACCGGCATCGCGCTGCAGTACTGAAGCCGATGCGGGCTGCCGCGACTGGCTGGATGTCGCTGGGTTCATTCCCGGCGTGGGCGAAGTCGCCGACCTGGTGAATGCGGGTCTTTATGCACTGGAAGGCGACTGGAAGAACGCCGCCATCTCTGGGTCAAACGAGCGGCTCAGATTGTGCTGTATCAGCGGGCTGGTAGCAAAGCGTTGAGAGCTTTGCGTCCTTCGGAAGAGGTGGTATATGAAACCTCCCAAGCGGCGAGACGCGAGGCTATGAGACGAGCAGGAATACCTCATGAGGTGCTACGAGACTATCTGTGGGACTTACTTGACGAATTCGGCTATCTCCGCTTGCGTAAACCAAAGGCTCGTGTTTTCTCTATAGGTCTGGACATAACGGAAAGGAACCTTGCGAGTTTCATACCTTCCTTCCTCCTTCGCAGGCTTCAAGTGAAAATCAACTTCCATCCCTATTGTAGCACTAACGTCTCCACAAAGCAATACCTGCTTCACGCCAAGCATGTTACCCCAGCGCGCAGGATTGCCCCTTTCGTCCGATGAATTTTGTGGATGGCTGGAGGGAAGTTCGCAACGATGAAGCGTCTGGAAGGCAAAACAGCGATTGTGACAGGAGCGGCGCAGGGGCTCGGCGAAGCCATCGCCACCCGTCTGGCGAAGGAAGGGTGCACAGGCGTGACGCTGGCAGACCTGCAGGTGGACAAGGCGCAGGCAGTCGCACAGAGCATCGAAAAGGAATCACCCTGGTGCCAGACGCTGGTGGTGCCGTGCGATGTCACCAGTGAGGCAGATGTGGTGCAGATGGTGCAACGCCACGTGCAGACGTTTGGCAGGCTGGACATCCTGGTGGCCAACGCGGGCATCCTGATCGCGCACGACATCACCGAATTTCCCGCCGACCAGTGGAAAAAGGTGGTGGATGTGAACCTGTATGGCTACTTCCTGTGCGCCCGTGAGGCGGCGAAGGTGATGGTGCAACAGAAAAGCGGCGTCATCATCCAGATAAACTCCAAGTCGGGCAAGAAAGGTTCCTTCCGCAACAGCGCATACGCGGCGAGCAAGTTCGGCGGGGTCGGCTTGACGCAGAGCATCGCGCTGGACCTTGCGCCCTACGGCGTGCGCGTGAACGCCATCTGCCCGGGCAACCTGCTGGATTCGCCCCTGTGGCGCGACAGCCTGTACGAGCAGTATGCCCGCAAATGGGGATTGACGGTGGAGCAGGTACGGCGCAAGTACGAGGACCAGGTGCCTCTGGGACGCGGCTGCACCTACGACGACGTAACCAACTTGCTGGTGTTCCTCGCATCGGAGGAGGCAAGCTACATCACGGGCGAAGCGTACAGCGTGACGGGTGGACAGTTGTAGTAGCCGGCACGAACAACCTCCTCTCCCGCTGGGAGAGGAGGTTGAGGCGAGGGCAGCATGTTGGTTTCTGAACCACTACCTCTTTCCGCCACCGCCAATCTGCACCGTATCGGCATACAGCACGCCCTCTACCACTGTGCCCGATACGGTAACTGCTGCGCCAACCCATAGTTCATCGGGCGAGGCGGTGCGCTTGCCACGAGTCCACTGCGTATTCTCGTCCCACACGACAGTAACGGTCAGCCCCTTAAGGTCGCAGTGACGCACGCGGCGCACCTGCATCACGAAGCTCTCCTCCCCAATGCTGAGCACCTTGCCCTCCACAATCGCCACGTCCTGAGCTGCCGCGCTCCATGCCGTCGGTTGATGCGGGGCAACGGGCAGGAACAGGGAAGGCAAAACGGATACTCCCAGCAACAGCACCGCACCGAGAATCAACGCTTTGACGCTTTTCATCACTGAACCTCCTTCAGTAAGTGTATCTATGGGATAAGAAGAAGTACGGGGGATGGAGATTCCGTGTTTTTGGGAGGTGCATTGCGGAATGCATTTCTCGATGATGACGCCCCGTCGTGATCCGAAAGGGACGGCTCGGCAGGAGCCTCGCCCTCCAGGCGATTTTACAGACCTCAGGAGACGCGACGGAGCGCGTCACGTCCCGCCGCCTTTGAAACGCGCAATTATCTCAAGCTATCGATGACCTTCTGCAGCTCGCCTTCGGGCAGATCGCCGACCACAATGAAGCGAATACCGCCGACCTCTTTGACCAGCACGTTGCCTTCCTGGCCGGTGAAAAACTCGCAGTTACCGCGCCTGCCCATTCGACGCCCCCATTGAAAACCTCGTCCACGGCCGGGTGGGCAACGGTGCTCAAAAATGGAGATGCTGTTCAGACCATCCACGTAGCGAATGTGTGCGGAGGGTTGGGCGTTTGGGCGAATGACCAGATGAAAGCCGTCCAGCACGAAGCCCGGTGGAACGTAGACCGGCTCGCGGACGGTGAAGCCCAGCCGCCTCGAAAGGTCTTCTTTCTGCCAGTGTCGCTCCGTCTGCACCGGTGCGTTGACCTGTTTCCAGCCCTCTGGCACGGTGAACAGGTGGTCCGGTGGATTTGCCTTCCAGTCCACCGACAGGTAGACCGAGCGCGATACCAGCTTGCCGCTGGAGTTATACTGCTCTGTACGAAGCACCACGCCCGTCGCGCGATCCACCCACAGTTTGCGCGTGGGACCGTTTCCCTGCCGCGGCTTGAGGGTGACCACGTCTGTCTGCCGTCCGAGCAGCTGTTCCTGTCCAGAGAGCAGCGCCTGATAGTTCTTCAGCACCAGGTCTACCGTAGCGGGCGAGCGGTGCACGGTCTCCACCGTTGCCGTGCGGGTAGTGGGGTACAGGCGTATCAGGGTATCGCCCTTGTCGATGAGCACCAGCCCGCGCAGTTCCGGAGAGCGATACTCGTAGCGCGTCATCCCCGCCTTGCGGTAAACAACCACTTCTGAGCTGATTTCGCCCGCTTGCAGGTAACTGGTGGTACGCATTACCCCGCTCAGCGTCACCCTGCTCTCTGCCTGGTATGCGGCGCGCACACGCTGCACCGGGTCGGGCTTCTGGGCGAACGCCGTGCCCATCGCTGCCAGGAAGAGAATCGCTATGTTCAGCCAGCGGCTCTGCATTAAGGCACCTCCTGCGTCTGCGAGCGGCTGGCGAGCATCACTCCCAGCGCGGCTTTGTCGCTCAGCGGGTCGCCCCAAGACATCATCTGGTGGGTGTGCATCAACTGCTCGGCGTTCTCGTGTGAGGGAACCTCTCCCTCCGGTGGACGCGGCGCACCCAGATAGGCTATCGCCACCAGCACTGCTGCTGCGACCGCACCGCCCAGAGCCAGTCGGGGTACGGTGAACCAGCTTTGCCAGACGGGTGTGCGCGTTCTCCGGGGTTCTGCCTCGATGCGCGCGCGGATGCTTTGCCAGAGGTATGCCGGCGGTTCATCAGGTTCCACTGCCTTCAGCATCCTGTCTACCCGCTCCAGCGCGCGTAGCTCGGCGGCACAGGAGGCGCATTGCGCCAGGTGTGCTTCCACCGCCGCACACTCGTATTCATCCAGCAACCCTACCGAGTAGTCCGCTAATCTCTGTTTGATGTGTGTGCACTGCATGCTCATCGCCTCATTTCCCGTCCACCAGATAACCCAGCTTGCGCCGCAGCGCCTCGCGCGCCCGCGCCAGACGCGACAGCACCGTGTTTTTCGGCACGCCCAGTACCTGTGCGACTTCAGCAATCTCCATGTCTTCCAGATAGTACATGGTCACAACCTCGCGGTGGCTCTCGGGCAGAGAACGTACCGCCTGCCGCACTGCCTCCTGCGTCGCCTCGGAGAGCACGATCTGCTCGGGATTGCCCGACCAATCCGCGACCTCTACAGGCTCTGTTTCACCGTCTTCATCATCGGTAAACGCACTCTCCAGAGATACGCTGTTCAGCTGCTTTCGTTTCCTCGAATCCAGCACCGCGTTGCGGGCGATGCGATGTAACCACACCCAGAAGGCTTCACTGGCGTGCAGCCCCTGGAGTCCGCTCCACGCGCGCAGGTACACCTCCTGCATCAGGTCCTCGGCGTCCTCAGGGGTGGGCACCATCTGACGGATATACTGGTAGATGCGCCGATGGGTGCGCTGATACAACTCGCCGAAGGCGTCCACATCCCCCGCCCTGGCACGCTCCACCAGTTGATTGTCCACTTCGAACATGGTACCCACCCATATCCCTTCAAAGAATAAGACGCTCGAAAGGCGCAGCAGATTCCCTCTGTGAAAAACCAGCGCTAACGCTCCCCGACTAGACCTCCAGCTGCGAGGTACATTGTGGACAGCGAGTTGCTTTCAACGGAATCTCGCTGTAGCAGTACGGGCATTCCTTCGTCGTGGGCTCGGCAGCAGGCGCAGGCTTCGCTGTCCAACGGTTCACCTGCCTGACCACCAGGAAGAGCGCAAAGGACACTATCAGGAAGTTCACCAGTGTGTTGATGAATAGCCCGTAGTTGATGGTAGCGGCTCCCGCTTTTTTTGCCTCGTCCAGGGTCGCATACGGAGTGCCCGACAGGTTGATAAACAGGTTGGCGAAATCCACCTTCCCAAGCAGCAACCCGATGGGCGGCATAATGATGTCGTTCACCAGCGAGTTGACGATCGCGCCGAACGCCCCACCCAGGATGAAACCGACCGCGAGGTCGATAGCGTTGCCGCGCATGGCGAACTTCTTGAATTCCTGAAGCATGGTGATATCCTCCCTTCTATTATCGCGCCATTCGTCGTACGAACAGCGCGTCGATGCCCAGAAAATACCCCTTCGACGCCTCGTTCTTGCCCGCATTGCGCAGGGTCAGGGTGTACGTGCCCGGCTCCAGGAAGCCCAGCTCCATCACCTGCTCGTGCAGAAACGGGTTGCGGGCATACAGGTCGAAGGTAATGCCTAACGGTTTGCCGTTCAGCTCCACGCTGAAAGTACCGAAGTCAAACGAATAAGTAGTCACCAGAAACAGCACGTGCCTGCCGTATTGTTTGACCTCTATCGGGATGCTCAGTGCCTGTCCCTCGTTCTCAGGCGTCCAGAAGAGTTGCGCCCCACCGCTGAAGAGGGGCAGCTCCTGCTTCTGCACCTTGCCTGCGGTGACCGTCACCCTGTCCACCAGGCTTTCCGCTTCGGTTCCGCCGTTCGCCACCGTATGGAATACCCGGGCATAGCCCCTGGGTAGAGGCGGAAACGGCTTGTGTGGTTCGGTCTGGTACCAGAAGGCGACCGAGGAGAAGTCGTCCTCCCTCTCCTCAAAGCCCGATTGCATGGTGCCATCCGGCTTCACGGTGGCGCCCTTGTGCTCGATCTCCAGGCGGAGCGATTTGCGGAAGGTGATAGGGTCATGGATGTGCCAGCGAAACGCACTGGAACGCGCTCCTACCGAATCGCCCTCCATCAGCGGCACTCCATAAAAGGGTCCAGAATGTTGACGAAAGCCCCAGGCGTCGCAGAAGTAGTCCTCTGTGCCCGTGCCGCGCAGGCTGGGTTCTTTCTCACCGTCGATAAAGAAGAAGTCATCGCCTTCACCCCACCACCATTTGGAGAGCTGTCGGCAGCTGAGCACTGTGCCCACATAATGCCCGCGCCCCTCGATGTCGGCAATCCGGTAGTTGCGCCCCATCGCAGTAGGAAACTCCTGACGGTACATGGCGTGGAAGTAGGCGGTATCGGGGGGCAGGCTGGGCAGCTGCCGCCAGTCCACGTAGTAGTAAAAGGAGCGCACGCGCACCCGTCCCTCGTTGGTGACGGTGATTCGCGCCGACTTGCGGAAGGGCATCAGCCAGTAGCTGTTGCGTGCTCTGCCGTTCGCGGTTACCCGCACAGGCAAGGAGTCGAACGGCACATCCCAACCGTGTCCCAACCCGAAGAAATCGCCCAGCGGACATTCTACCGAAGGATGTTCTTCGCCATCCCAGTATATGCGCAGTAACAGCAGACGCGAATACTGCGGCTCACCCGCAGCGACAGTACACCAGATATGGGTGATCTCGCCAGGACCCTGCAGGTCGGCGATAACCAGTGTCTCGCCCGGTTCGATGGAGCGCGCGTCGCGGTTGCCGTTGCGCCAGTCCGGGTCGCTACTCGACTCGCGTCGGGTGATTTCATGGCGCAGCTGCGTCAGGCTGCGCAGCGCAGGGGGTTGACTGCTTGCGGGCAGTGCGTTTAGAAGCAAGAGAGCGACAAGAGCCATCACCCGCATCACGGTCACCTCCGACGAATCTTTGCAGCCATTGGGAGACGAAACTCCGGACAGGCGGACGGCAGCTTGCACCGGATGGAATGGAGCCTCGCCCTGAAGCGAATCTTCGACTGAGCAGGAGCATTGTCCTTGTGCAGATAATTTGCTACTGGAAAAGGAGGTGGGCAAAGATGGCAAAGATTCACCCGGGCTTGCAGATTACATGGTTAGGACACTCCGGCTTCTTTATCCGCACACCCGGAGGCACGCACATTGCAATTGACCCCTGGCTGAGCAACCCGCTGTGCCCCGATTCGGCGAAAAAGCTCCCCAAGCTGGATATCTTGCTGCTGACCCATGGGCACGGTGACCACATCGGCGATGCCGTTTCGCTGGCGAAGCAGTTCCATCCGCAGGTTATCGCCATCTACGAGCTCGCCAGCTACTTGAGCGCACAGGGGGCGCAGAACACCACCGGCATGAACAAGGGTGGCACGGTGAAGGTTGCAGGTCTGGAAGTGACCATGGTACACGCTATCCACTCCAGCGCGCAAGTGAGCGAAGGCGGGCAGATCTTATACTTGGGTGACCCAGCAGGCTTTGTGGTGAAGTGTGAGGATGGCTTCACTTTCTATCACGCAGGCGATACGGCGGTGTTCAGCGACATGCAGCTCATCGGGCAGATCTATCACCCGGAACTGGCGATGCTGCCCATCGGTGGGCTGTTCACGATGGACCCGCGCGAGGCGTCGGTGGCGGTGCGTCTGCTGGGTGTGAAGAAGGTCATCCCCATGCATTACCGCACCTTCCCGCCGCTGTCGGGCACGCCGGACGAACTACGCGAACTCACACGCGACATCGAAGGACTGGAAATCATCGAGCTCCAGCCCGGTGTTGCCGCTGAGTAGCCTACGGCGTGCCGAAGGGCGTTGGGTGACGTAGCTCGGCTTCGGGGCGGGCACGCTCGATGCTGTCGACATAGGCGACGTTCTCGGTGTTGATGACCACCGGTCGCTTGGGAGAGAACCCTCGCCACGCCAGTACCGGCTTCTCTTGTGAGAGCTGCTCTTGCCACCACTGTACGGCGGCTTCGAGACTGTCCGCCTCGATAATCACATCCAGATGGTGTCCGCTGATGAAGTGTACGGTGCTGAAGAACTCCATCGGTGCTCCTCCCCTCTTCGCATTCTCCAGCGATTCTGTTCGCCCCGAGCGCTCGGATTGCCTGCTTCATATCTGCAGCGAAAAGGTCACACGCATTCCGTCGTACGCCAGCTCAATCCCCTCGGGCAAAAGGGCGTTGACGGTCTCATGGTCGTAGTCGTGTGAGAGGTGGACGAAAGCGGCACGCTGGGGCTTCAACCGCTGCACCACTTCCACCGCCTCCCGGAAGCAGAGATGTGTGGGGTGCGGTTCGTAGCGCACGGCATCCAGAAAGAGCCACTCCAGCCCCTTCAACCGCTCCTCCGCTTCCGGTGGGATGTACGAGACATCAGTGACATAGGCAAAACCGCCCACCCGAAACGCCAGAATGGGCAGCTGCCCGTGATAAACGCGCAGAGGTTCTATCCGTGCTCCGCACAGGTCTATGTGTCCGCTCAGGGGACAGAGGTTCAACTGCGGTTTTCCTCCCGCTGCTTGCGTGGGCGTGAACACGTAGGCAAAGGCTCGGCAAATGGTCTCCAGCACCTCGTGCTCGGCGTAGACGGGCATCTCGTGCCCCTGCAGGTCGTTGAACCGTCGAATATCATCCAGCCCGAACAGGTGGTCCGCGTGCGCGTGGGTATACAGCACCGCGTCTACCCGTTCCACTCCAAAGCGAATGCACTGCAGTCGCAGTTCGGGAGGAGTGTCTATCAACACATTCCCTTCGGGCAGTTCGAGCAGCACACAGGGACGAGCACGCTGGTTGCGTGGGTCATCGGAAGTGCATACAGGACATCGGCAACCAATCATCGGCACGCCATGCGACGTGCCACTGCCCAGCACCAGCGCAGAAGCCCTCTCCATAGCAGGTGAAATATACCACACGTGGAGAAGAGAGAGCAAGGGAACAAGAGGAGGTGGCACCGATATGCGAGATGCTTCCCAGACAGAAGTTTCCTCCCGGATCCGCCTCAACACCATCGGCTATCTGCCTGGGAGCCCCAAGAGGGCTTCTGTAGCGGGCAGGTTTTCGCGCTTCACCGTCGTCCGAGTCCGAGATGGGAAAAAGGTGTATGAGGGTAAGGCAGGCGAAACGCTCACCAATGCCGACACAGAGGAGCGGATCACCATCGCCGATTTCAGCGTGCTCCAAACGCCGGGCGAATATCGGCTGCAGATTGCGGACATCGGCTCCTCGCCACCGTTTCGCATCAGTGCCGACGTGTACAACTTCCCCTTCTACACGGTTACCAGAGCCATGTACCTGTGGAGATGCGGTACCGCCGTATCCGGTAAGCACCAGGGCAACACTTTTTCACATGGAGCTTGCCACACCGAAGACGCTTATCTGGACTACGTAGGCGGTGGACACGTACGCCGCGACGCCACTGGCGGCTGGCACGATGCCGGTGACTACAACAAGTACGTCGTCAATGCGGGAGTGACGGTGGGCGTGATGCTGCGGGCATGGGAGGACTTTGGCACGCGGCTGCGCCGCATCCGACTGGATATCCCCGAATCCGGCGGGAAGTTGCCGGACTACCTCGCCGAGATCCGTTGGGAAATAGACTGGTTGTTGAAGATGCAGGCAGACGACGGCTCGGTGTACCACAAGATAAGCACCCGGCAGTTCGGTCCGTTTATCCTGCCGGAGCAGGAGAAGGAACCGCGCTTCTATGCGGGGTGGAGCACCGCCGCCACCGCCGACTTTGTGGCGATGACCGCCGCCTTCGCCCGTGCAGTGCGTCCTTATGACCGCGCCTACGCCGAGCGATGCCTGCAGGCAGCACGCAAAAGCTGGGCATTCTTACAGAGGCATCCCGAAGACCACAAGTCGGACACACGCGGGCTGATAACGGGTGGCTATCAGACCGATGACCCCGATGACCGCCTGTGGGCAGTAGCCGAGCTCTGGGAAACTACTGGAGACCCCGCTCTACTGAAGGACCTGGAGGGGCGGATTCGCGCGCAGGAGGCACGGATTGACCACGACTTCGACTGGCCCAACGTGCGCAATCTGGGCATGATAACCTATCTGCTTTCACGTCGGGGTGGAAGGGATAGTGCGCTGGTGAATCAGGTGAAAACGAACCTGATAGCCACCGCAGACCGCATCGTGCAAACCGCCCGGTCGCACGGCTATGCCCGACCTCTGGGTAACGCCTACTACTGGGGATGTAACGGCTCCGTAGCACGACAGGCGGTGGTGCTGCACGCTGCCTATCGCGTGACAAAGAACACCCAGTACCTGAACACCATTCTCGATGCGCTGAATCATCTGTTCGGGCGCAACTTCTACGGGAGGTCTTTCGTCACTGGGCTGGGCTACCGACCGCCGATGCGTCCCCACGATCGGCGATCCGGCGGCGACAAGGTGGATGCTCCTTGGCCCGGCTATCTGGTAGGTGGCTCACACCCGGGCGCAAAGAACTGGCAGGACGTGCAGGAGGACTATCGCACCAACGAAATCGCCATCAACTGGAACGCGGCATTGATTTATGCTCTGGCTGCATTTGTGCAGGCGAAGTAGAACTCTGGAGGGCGAGGCGATTGCCAGACCTCGCCCCTTCTCTCACTCTGCCCAGCGTTCCCAGTAGAAGCCTGTCAGGAAATAAATCTGCTCCCCTTCCTGCAGGCGTATCTGTACCTCACGCCGATAGTGCTGGCGCAGGTAGCGGTTTCGTTCCTCTTCAGACAGGCTGGCGTAAAACTCCTCGTAGGGCATGCTGTAGAAACGGTCAACAATCGTTCTCAGCGCATCATCGCCCATGGGTATCTCGGCAGGAGGCTCGGGGCGATTGCGCTCCTCGATGCGCACCAGAAGGGAAGCGCGCTCCAGAGGCGGCATGACAGGCTGAGTGAAGCTGTTTGTCAGTATCAGCAGACGCTGCACCCCGGTAGGTAGTTGCGGGAAGGGGATGGGCATACCCTGCAGTACCATCTGCCTCATGGCGGGCGGAAGTGTAGCTATCGCCAGTAACGCCACCTGCAATTGGGGATGTTCTTTGATTTCGCGCAGGAGCCCGGGTGGTCGGTTTTTACTCTCCCGAAAAGCGAGGATATCGCCCGAACGATAGGCAATGGTCTGAATCTGCTTCGGCAGCAGCGAGGCGATTTCCAGTATGTCGGGGATGTCCAGTTCTCCCTCCCGCCCACGCTGGAAGAGCCATCGGCGGACGGACGTCTCCGGAACCTCGTACTGGCGGCACAACGTGCGCAATCGCTGGGTGACCAGCACGAAACTTTCCCTTTCCTGTGTGTCGTAACCGTAATCTTGCAGGAACTGGGCGAGGTCTTTCCATTGCAGGGAGGGAATCTGCCCGGATGGATGCGGCAGGAAGTTGTTGAACCTCCTTTCGGTGACTGGTTTTGCTCACTGCGGGGTCAGCCTGCGGAAGCGAAGCAAGCCCTGCGATAAGCCGTGTTGCCCTATCATCCACTCCACCCCTTCCTCCTGAGCCAGTGCCTGCGTGTCGGTTGCTGCCCAATCCTCGCCTATCACCACAGGGGTGGCTTTTACTCCCGCCTCGCGCAAGGTTTCAGCACGCTGACGGGCGCGACGCACATCCTGCGCATCCACTTTCTGCGAAACCTCTACCACCGCCACCTCATCGCCCTTCCACCAGATGATGTCGGCGAGGGAGGGGTCCCTGGCGGGGTCGATGACCTCGTTATGATATACGTCAGCCAGCCATTGGTAGAGAGCGGCTTGTACGTGCGGCTGGTCGGCTGCTCCGCCTTGTCCCCCAGCGAATATAGCTACGGCACGCCGTATGGTATTCTGTTCATAGCGTTCCCCATCGCGGCGCCCCGCTTCTCCACGTTGCCATTCCACTAGCCTGTGCAGCTCCTGAGCCATGTACCTCTGCGTCTGAATCAGCTCTGCTATCGCCTGCTCCGTACGCTGCTGAGCCTCTGCCAACTCTTCCAAACGACGCTCGGTGCGCTGCTGAGCCTCTGCCAACTCTTCCAAACGACGCTCGGTGCGCTGCTGAGCCTCTGCCAACTCTTCCAAACGACGCTCCGTACGCTGCTGAGCCTCTGTCAGAAGGGCTATTTGCCGCGAGTGCTCGGACAGCATCTCCGAGTGCTGGCGCAGTATTTCCAGGATCTCACGCACCAGGTCAGGAAGCTGCAACAGTTCATCTCCCAGAAGCACCCGCCTTAACTCGGCGCGCCATTCGGGGTACTGCTCCAGCAGTCGAATCAGGTCATGCAGGTCTTCCACTACCATGCGTCTGACGCTCCTTTCTGCATTCGATTATACCATTGCAGAGCAAGCTGAACAAGATGGTTGACATTTGACCATCTTTGCGATATACTTAGTGTAGTTAATAAAGTAATCTGTATGATTGACCTTTGGAAGGAGGCGCGGAGATGGTTCGCGTTGGCTTGGACATCGGCTCAGACACGGTCAAGGCTGTGCTTTTCCTTCCTGATGGCTCTCCGCAACGGTTCCCCATCCGCCGCGTGCACGCCCGCCCTCTCTCATGTGCCAAAGAGTTATTCGAAGAGCTGCTTGCTTATCTTCCGCACGAGGAAGTACTGCTTGGCGTGACGGGCTCGGGCGGTGTGGCGGTGGCGAACGCGCTCCACATCAGAGTAATTGACGAGCCTGTTGCTCTCACTGCAGCGGTCAACCGTTTTCTCCCGCAGGTACGCACGCTGATTGAGATGGGCAGGGAGTGCCAGAAGCTCCTGCTGTTCGAACGCGACGACAGCTCGGGAAGGCTGCTCCTTTCCGATTGTGATATGGGCGACCGATGCGCAGCAGGCGCAGGCGCGTTTTTGGAGCATATGGCGGCGCGGCTCCGTTTCGCCAGCATTGAGGAGTTCGCACAGGTAGCGTTGCACACCGAGAAGCCCGCTTCCCTTTCGGGGCGGTGCAGCGTGTTCACCGAGTCGGACATCGTGCACCTCTACCAGAAAGGCACGTCGCGCGAGCGCATCGCGGCAGGCATCCACCAAGCTATCTGCCGTAACTTCTGCAACCGCATTGCCCGCAGCAAAGATATCCAGCCCGAAGTGGCGTTCATCGGAGGTGTTTCCCAGAATCCGGCGATGGTACGTTTTCTCACGCAGGAGCTGGGCATAGAGCGGTTGCTTATCCCTGAATACGCCCGCGAGATGGGTGCATTAGGTGCTGCGCTGTGTGCCACGCAAAAGGTGAACCTGCGCGAAGCCGTTCGTTTGCTGGATGAACAGATAGTGCGCCCGGTAACCTACGCCAGCGCAGGAGCCTTGCGCTTTGAGCGATCGGAAATCCTGCAGCCGCCCGCGCAAGATGGCTTTCGGGAGGAGATTCCTCTCGCCGCGCTGGGCGTGGACATCGGCTCCGTGTCCACTAAGGCCGCGCTGGTGACCGAGCGTGACGGACAAACGGTCGTGCTGGCGAGCTACTACCGGCGCACCGACGGCGACCCCCTGACCGCCGTGCGGGATACACTCTCGAAGATTCATCAGCAGATTCAGCAGAAGGGCTACCGCATCGGTCGCATCGTAGCGGCGACCACCGGCTCGGGACGATACCTCACCGGCGACTTCATCGGCGCCGACCTCATCCGCAACGAGATTACCGCGCAGGCGAGCGGAACCCGCGCCTTCCTGTCCGACATAGACACCATTTTGGAAATCGGTGGGCAGGATTCGAAGTACATTCGGCTGGATGGCGACGTGGTGGTGGACTACGAGATGAACAAAGCCTGCGCGGCGGGATGCGGCGCGTTTCTGGAGAAGCAGGCGGCGAAACTGGGCATCCCCATTGAGGAGTTCGGCGAGCGCGCACTGAGGGCAGTGAACCCTCCGCACATGGACTGGACCTGCACCGTGTTCACCGAGAGCGCGATGGTGTACTACCAGCAGGTGGGCGTGCCGATAGAGGAGTTGTGTGCCGCGGTGTGCCTGGCGGCGGTGCACAACTACCTTGCGAAGAACGTGGGCGGCAGACCCATCGGCGAGAGGGTGGCGTTTCAGGGCGCGGTAGCGTTCAACAAGGGCATGGTGGCGGCGTTCGAGACCGTGCTGGGTAAGAAGATCCTCGTGCCACCTTATCCGCATCTGACAGGAGCCATCGGCGTGGCGAGGCTGGCACTGCTGGAGGCTCCTGCCGAGTCGCGCTTCCGGGGCTTCGAACAGGTAGCGGAAGGACGCTATCAGGTGGGTTCCTTCGAATGTTATGGCTGCGCCAACCAGTGCGACGTGAACACCTTCCAGATACCCGGCGGACGTAAGTTCTTCTACAACGACCGGTGCGAACGCTTCGGAGCAGCGAACCGTACGCTTTCGGAGCGCAAGCTGCCCGACCTGTTCGCGGAGCGAGAGCAGAAGCTGCTGGAGGTGTACAATCAAAAGGCTCCCGAGGGCGCGCTACGAATCGGCATTCCGCGCGTGGGCATGTTCTACGAGTACTATCCGCTCTACAAAGCCTTCTTCACCGAGCTGGGCTTCGAGGTGGTTCCTTCCGACAAACCAAACCGACACATCGTGCGTGATGGGCTACTCACCGCGCACAGCGAGTTCTGCTTCCCCGTCAAGGCGTCACACGGACACGTGCTGAACCTGCTGGAGAAAGGCGTGGATATCCTCTTTGTGCCGGGCGTGATTTCCGCCGAGCAGCCCGACCCACATATCCGCAAATCGCTCACCTGTCCCTATCTGCAGGCTCTGCCCGAACTGCTCCAAACCTATTGCAGAGTAGAGGAGAGGGGTGTGAAATACCTCGCCCCGCGCCTGCACTTCCAGCGCGGCAAACGCCACCTGCAGCGCGTGTTCACGCAGCTGGCAAAGCAGCTGGGCAAAAGCCCACGTGAGGCAAAACGCGCGTTAGAGGCAGGGCTGGAATCCCTGCAGCGATTCCGCGAATGGCAGCAGGAGCGAGGACGGCAGATACTGGAGTCACTGGGCGAGGAGGAAAAAGCATTTGTGGTGGTAGGCAGGCCGTACGTGCTGTACGACGAGTCGGTCAATACCAACATCGGCAAGAAGATACGCGATATGGGCATCCTGCCTATCCCTCAGGATTTCCTGCCCATCAACGAGGTGCACATCTGCGATTCATGGAAAGCGGTGAACCCACGCCAGATACAGCGCAAGCTGGCGACAGCGCGGGTCGTACGCGAAGACCCTCGCCTGCGTGCGGTGGTGCTCACCTACTTCGGCTGCGGACCCGACTCGTTCGCTAACCCCTTCTTCAAGGATGAGCTGAACGAGCCGTGCTGCATCCTGCAGATTGACGAGCACACCGCCGATGCGGGCACCATCACCCGACTGGAGGCGTTCGCCGACACTGTGCGGGGTACACAGCCCCGCTCGGAGAAACCGATCATCCACGCCTCGTCGGTCAGCCCGCAACGAGCGCGCGGACGCAAAGTATGGGTACCCTACGCTTCCGAGGGGGCGAGGGTGATTGCCGCTGCCCTGCGCGCGTGCGGCGTGGACGCGGAAATCATTCCCCGCTCGCCTGACCCTGCTCTGAAGCGTGCACGCACCGCCATCACGGAAGACGTCTGCTTGCCCGCCTTCATGACCACCGAAGATATTCTGTACCGCGTGCAACAGCCTGACTTTAACCCCGAACGCGAGGCGTTCTTTATGGGCAGCAGCGATGGTCCCTGCCGCTTCGGCATGTACCATATCCTGCAGAAGCGCATTCTGGAGAGGATGGGCTTGCATACGGTGGATATGGTGACGCTGGGTACAGGCGACGAGGAAGACGGCTTGGGCACGCTGTTCGCAATGGTAGTCTGGGACGCGCTGGTGGCACACGACCTGCTGCAGCGGATATTGCATCGCACGCGCCCCTACTGCCTGAACCCGGCGGACGCGGACGCCATTTACCTGAAGTATCTCGGCGCCATCTGCGACATGCTACCCGAACACCGCCAGCGGGTGCAGGAGGGGTGGCACGCCATCCGCTCGTTGCTCTCCACAAGCCACCTACGCCCTCTGCAGGAGCTGCTTGTGCAAGCGCAGGATGAGTTTCGGCGATTGCCCAGGCGCGAAGAGAGGCGACCGCTTATTGGTGTGGTGGGCGAGTTCTACGTGCGCATCCACGAGGGCGCGAATCAGGACGTGATTCGGCGCATCGAGCAGCTGGGCGGTGAGGCATGGCTGGCTCCCGCTACTGAGTTCTTCGCCTACGCCAACTGCATCGGCATGTACAACGAGCGCCACCGCTGGCTGGATACCCTGCGCCGGGAACATCTGGTGAACTTCCTCGCTGCATGGATCAACCACCATCTTGCCAAACGCGAGGAGCACACGCTGGCGGAAGTGGTGCACGAAATACTGGGCGACTACCCGGACATTAGCGCGGACGAGGTGATTCGGCTCGGTTCGGAGTTCGTGCATCCCGACTTCGGCGGCGAGGCGATATGCAGTCTCGGCAAGGCGGTGGACTTCGCCCGACGCGGGCTGGCGGGCATCGTGGCGGTGCGACCCTTCGGCTGTATGCCCGGCAACGTAGTGGCGGCTTTCACGCGCGAGCTGCGTCGCCGCTACGGCAATATCCCGATGCTGAATCTGGACTACGACGGCTTCGTAGACGCCAGTCGTGACATGAAGCTGGCGCACTTCATGTGGCAGGTGAAGGAACGCTGGAAAGGGGATGGGCACCACACGTACGCCTTGGTGTCGGCGCAGGCGCGGGCAGGCGTCGCAGTGCGGTAGGAAACCTCCCCGCCATGTGGGGGCAACCCTAGTACTTTGTCAAACCTGCTGACGCAGGTTATGAACCCCCAAAGGGGGTTTTGTGCACGTTGCCCGCGACTTCCAGTCGCCGGGTGGTCTGCAACAACATTGAGCTTTGACAGAGTAGTAGTGGTTGCCCCTACTGCGTATGCGGGCGCGCAAGCCAATAATGACCTATGCCTCACAAGCGCAGCCCTCTGCATAACACTCTCTTAACAGTGTTGTGTTACCATGTAACCCGATACATATACCACCAAGGAGGTACGAGGATGCGCTTACGCAACGCTTTTACGCTGATCGAGCTGCTCGTTGTCATCGCCATTATCGCCATTCTGGCAGCGATATTGTTCCCGGTCTTCGCGCAGGCGCGAGACAAGGCGCGGCAGGCAAGCTGCCTCAGCAACGTCAAGCAGATTGGCACGGCGATGATGATGTACGCTCAGGACTACGATGAGGTGCTTCCGCGCAATGCGTATGCGGATGCGCCTCGCGTGCTGGAAGGAGAACACTTCACCAACTGCTCCACGCCGCGCTGGATGGACGTGATTCAGCCGTATGTGAAGAACCTCCAGATTTTCAACTGCCCGAGCGACCCCTTCGCCCCTATCAGCGGTATCCTGTGGACAGGGCAGCGTCATACGCTGATGGAGAACAGGCGCTACGTCTTCCAGCCCTACTCGCCCGACGGCTCGCAGGTTTTCCGCGAGGCAGACTGCGGTGACCCTCTCGGAACGACCAACATCGGGAGAAGATTTGGCAGCTACGCCATCAATAACATGTACTACCTGGAAACTGACAACTTCACTCCGCCCAACAACCAGCCGATGGCGAGGATTGCCCAGCCTGCAGATACCGTACTGGTGGCAGAGGTGCAGGGCTATGGGCAGAGCGCAGACTTCTATCGCCGCGATCTGGCAGACCCACAGCCCACTGCTCCGCACGAGACCTTCCCGTTCCCTGCGCTGATCAACCGGCGCAATAACGGCGCGATCCTGGGAAGACACATGAAGCTGACTAACGTCGTGTGGTGCGATGGACATGCTAAGGCGGTGCGTCTCGATTACCTTGCGGAAACCCATCCTGCCATCTGGAATGGACAGCATTATAACAATCTGATGTTCCGCTTTACCATAGAGGAAGACTGAGCCCGTCTGACCACTTCCCCATGATGTGTTGTGTGTTACGCCTTTCCCACGAAGGAAAGGCTTTTTTGCTGTGGCGAAAGATGTTTCCATTACGATAAGGAGGTTTCCGGCGATGCATCGTAGTTGCAGGTTATGGATATTCAGCATGGTGTTGCTGGTGGTTGCCCCCCTGCTGGCTCAGCCGAAGGGCGAGCTGCCCGGCAAGAAACCCTCTGGGGAAGTGCTCCTTCCCAACGGATGGCGCATCCATCCTGTGGGAGAACAGCTGGAGATTGACGTAGGCGCTCTGGGCATGGCGCTGTCGCCCGACGGAATGCGACTGGCGGTGCTGCACTGCGGCGTGCCCAGGCACTCGGTGATGCTCATCGACGCACCCAATCGGCGTATCCTGCATCAGCAACCTATTGCCAAGGGTTGGATAGGAATCTGCTGGAGCAACGATGGGCGGCGTGTGTACGTCTCCGGCGGCTCTGACGACGTGGTGCGAGTATTCCGTGCAGGAGTGGCACGACTCATCGAGGACGGCGATATCCCGGTGAAGCCAGCAGGCGAGACCGCTACGCAGTTCGTCGCGCAGGTGGCGGTTAGCCCGGACGACAGGCTGCTTTATGCCGCGCTGATGAAGGGCAACGGTGTGGCGGTGGTGGACCTTCAGGAGCGCAAATTGCTGCGCAAGCTGAGCGTGCAGGGTTCGCCCTACGGCGTTGCCGTCTCGCCCGACGGCGGTCTGCTGGCGGTCAGTCAGTGGGGAATGTCCTCGGTGGAGCTGTTCGATACGAACACCTGGCAAAGTGTCGCGCAGATACCTACCGGCACACACCCCAACGAGATGACCTTTAGTCCCGATGGAAAACGGTTATTCGTGGCATGTGCGAACAACAATCGGGTAACGGTGATCGACGTGGCGCAGCGTAAAGCGGTGGAGCAAATCAACGTGGCGCTTTCGCCGCGTGCGCCTGCAGGTTCCACACCGAACAGCCTCGCGCTCTCTCCAGATAGAAAACGGCTGTATGTTGCCAACGCGGACAACTACAGCGTAGCGGTGGTGGACGTTTCCGGCGAGGAGAGCAAAGTGCTGGGGTTCATTCCGGCGGGCTGGTATCCGGCTGGCGTGAGGGTGGCTCCCGATAACGGCACGATCTACGTGCTGAACTCGAAGGGCGTTACTCCCAAAGCCAACCCCCAGCGCGAGTATATCGGCAGCATCCTGCGCGGTACGGTGCAGTTCGTACCGGTGCCTGACGCACCCACTCTGCGCCAGTATACCCAGCGCGTGCGTAATCTGATGCCCTATAAGGACGGTCTGCTCACTCGCGCGCCTTCCAAACTGCCCAAAGTGATTCCGGCAAAGGTGGGCGACCCCAGTCCCATCAAGTATGTGGTGTATATCATCAAGGAAAACCGCACCTACGACCAGGTGTTCGGCGACATGCCCGAAGGCAACGGCGACCCCAACCTGTGTATCTTTGGGGAGGAGGTGACGCCCAACCACCACGCCCTCGCGCGGGAGTTCGTGCTGCTGGATAACTTCTACGTGGACGCGGAGGTCTCGGCAGATGGGCACAACTGGTCTACCGCTGCCTACGCCACCGACTACGTGGAAAAAATCTGGCCCTACGGCTACGGTGGGCACGGTCACGGTTACGACTATGAGGGAACGAATCCTCTCACCTATCCTGATGCTGGATTTATCTGGGATGCCTGCAAGCGGGCAGGGGTAACTTACCGCTCGTATGCGGAGTTCGTTTCTCAGAATCCGGATGGCACGCTGCGTGCCAACGTGCCCTCGCTGGAGGGGCATTTCAGCCCCACTTTCAGCCCATACAATCTGGATATTCCCGACATGCAGCGCGTCGAGCAGTTCCTGGTTGAGTTCCGTGAGTATGAGAAGAACGGCGACCTGCCGCGCTTCATCATCATGCGTCTGCCGAACGATCACACCTACGGCACCCGTCCGGGCAAGCCTACACCGCGCGCGATGGTGGCGGAGAACGACCTGGCTTTGGGTACGCTGGTAGAAGCGTTGTCCCATAGCCGGTACTGGAAGGAGATGGCGATATTCGTGCTGGAGGATGATGCGCAAAACGGTCCGGACCACGTAGACGCGCATCGGAGTCCTGCGCTGGTGATATCGCCTTACGTGAAGCGGCGCAGTGTGGACAGTACGCTGTACACCACCTGTTCGATGCTGCGCACGATGGAGCTGATTTTGGGGCTGGAGCCGTTAAGCCAGTATGACGCTGCGGCTACCCCGATGTACCGATGCTTTACCGACAAGCCAGATTTCACTCCGTACACATGCCGACCGGCGCGATGGAACCTGAACGAAAAGAATCCGGCGAACGCCTGGGGCTGGCGAGAGTCGCTGGCGATGGACTTGAGCCAGGAAGATCGTGTGGACGATTTGCTCTTCAGCGAGATTATCTGGCGTTCAGTGAAAGGAGCGGATCATCCGATGCCCGCTCCGGTAAGGAGTATCTTCAGCCAGCCGTCGGTTAGCAGGGAATAACATTCGTGGCGAGGGGCATGTTCCGCCATGCCCCTCTCTGACCCTCATCAAGGCTTTCAACACAATCTACACAATGTGAATGAACACTCCCCCTTTATTATTAATAATGTACTTGTTGAAATTGTTGAAAACTTGGTATGCTTTTCACCTGTTGCTACCGTATTTTGTTGCTTTTACGAGATTTAAAGTCTCTTTACAGAGAGAATATGTCTTTATAACATAATGATTCATCCATGCGGTTTCAACTGAGATAGCAAAGATTTCAACAATGAAATGTTGAAAACTATGTTCAAAACCTGTACACATTGTTGATACCATTGCCAGACACTGTCGAAGTGTATCAGTTTTGCACAAAGTTTTCAACAATGAAAACGGGTTTTCAACAATTCGAGGGGAGTTTTCAACAAAGTTTTGAACATTTCCAGCAAAGATTTCAACAATGACCAACCTTTAATGGCCCAGTACGGTGTTCAAATCGTAGATAATGCTGCTCAGCTCCTTGTCTTTGTTCAGGCTGGTCTTCACGCGGTTGTAGGCATGGAGCACAGTAGAGTGGTTTTTGCCGAACATCTGTCCGATTTGCTGAAGCGGCAGCTGCGCCTTCTCACGGAGCAGATACATCGCTATCTGGCGCGCCATCAGCACCTCCCGGCTGCGCTGATCTCCCAGAATATCCTGTGTGGTCAGTCCGAACCGCTGGCAGACCGCCTGCAGTACCGCCTGCTCGGTGGGGACGGTGTGTACCTGTTTCTCGTCCACGTAATGGCGCGCCAGTACCTCGTTAGCGAGCTGCAGGGTGATAGGCTTGTTGTGCACCGATGCCCGCGCGGCGATAGATATCAACACCCCTTCCAGCGTGCGGACGTTGCCTTCCACCGCGTAGGCGATATGATAGATCACTTGGTCGGGTACCTGAATCCCCTCAATCTGTGCACGTTTTTGCAAAATAGCTACACGAGTTTCGAACTCTGGCGGTGCAATGTCCGCGATCAACCCTGCTTCAAAGCGAGAGCGCAAGCGGTCATCCATCGCGTGGAGCTCACGCGGGGGACGGTCGCTGGCGAACACCACCTGCCTGCCCATCTGGTAGAGGGTATTGAAGGTATGGAAAAACTCCTCTTTCGTGTGCTCCTTGCCCGCAATGAACTGGATGTCGTCCACCAGCCACACGTCCACGTTTCGGTACTTTTGGCGGAAGGCATCGATACGCTGTTCGCGCAGGGCGGCGATGTACTGCTGGGCAAAGGTTTCGCCAGAGAGGTAAGCCACGCGCAGGCGAGGATGTGCCTGAAGCACATAGTGTCCAATGGCGTGCATGAGGTGCGTTTTGCCCAGACCGGCGCCCCCGTAAATGAACAGGGGGTTATAGCTCTGCCCCGGCGCGCGCGCCACCGACATCGCCCCAGCCTGCGCCAGCCGGTTGGAGTTGCCCACCACGAAGTTTTCGAACGTGTACTTGGGGTTCAGCACCGGCTTCTCGAAGGGAGCGGGTTCCTGCTCCAACGGAAGGAAAGCCGGCTGCGTGGCGGGAGGGGTCTCTTCCACAGGGGGTTCCCCAAGCACCGGGCGCTTCTCGGGAGGCAGATAAATGATGGTGACCTCTACCCCCTTCCCCAGATGCTGGGAGAGCACCTCGCGCACCAGGTTGCCGTAGCGTTTGCTCACCCACTCGCAGGCGAAGGGGCTGGGCGCGCCGAGGGTCACCCGCTCCCCATCGAAGGAGACGGGCTTCATGCTTTTGAACCATGACTCGAAAGAGGGCTTGTTCACGCGATTGGCCAGGGTGTGCATCGCGCGGTCCCACGCACGGCGCAGCGCCAGCGTGTTTTCATCCTCACCCAGATGCAGCTGGTCCTCCACCTCGGTGCCGCCCTCCTTTCCTCGTCCAAAGCCGAATTATAGCAGAATCGCCACGCGGTGACAACGCGAAATTTGTTTATGCCTGCAGGATGTACACGCCGACGCTACCAACTCCGGGCACAGGGTGCAAAGAGTATACTGTTCCGGCGCTGCCGCCGATGAGGTCGGTCGCCATCTGCCGATGTTCTCCCGCGTCCACCGTCACCGCACCACTGCTGCCGTCGGTCAGCACAGCCAGTAAAATGTCATGCGTGGCAGGGCACACCAGAGCCACCCAGTCCACCAGACCTCGCGCCTGGATGCGGATGGACCTCCATAATCCGGGCTCTGGCACGAAGATGCGGCTGCCGGTGCGGCATACCAGCAGGTCAGGGTCGCACTCCACCTCCGGCGCGAACACAGGGAGGGACAGGAGCCAGTGCAGGTAGGTGCGAAGGAACATCGCCAGCGCATACGTATGGTCGGGATAAGCCAGTTTTGCCTCCGGGAAACCTGCCAGCGGGTGCAGATAGCCTGCCACTGCGTGCAGTGCCCGGGTGGCGCTGGCGAACCAGCGGGTGTCCCGATTCAGCGAGAAAGCCCAGAGGGCGCCCCGCGCGAACTCCACGCTGGTATCCACAAAGCCACCGGTGCTCTCTTCCCCTGCCAGCACCTCTCCTGCTTCGCCGATGTTCTCCAGAGGCGTCTGTAACTGCCACAGGCTCAGCCACTGCATCAGTCTCTGCGCACCCTCCCGGGTGGGCTCGTGCGGATACGCCCGATACAGACGGGCAAGCCCCTCTATTGCGCTGGCAGCGGCGAACACGTCGTCGCGGAGGTTCGGAAACCGCTCGGCGGGCAGTACCGAGCCGGGAGACAGGGGCAGGCAGCCGTCGCGCAGCAGGTACTCCGCCAGTCGGTTCGCCGCGTGCATATACGCCTCGGTTTCGGTGAGACTATACGCGGCGCACATCACGGAGATCATCGCTCCCATGATACCTTTGCCGCTGCCTCCCTGCACCGTGCCGTCTGGCTGCACCAGCGCGCCGTCATAAGTGCCGGTCGCCCCCCGTTTCAGGAGCAGCCACGAGACGCCGTTCATCGCCACGCGCGCACACAGTTCGGAACCCGTATCGCGGTGCAACTGCAGCATCTGCTGAATCGCACGGGCGTTGCGGTAGAGGCTAAATCGTTGCTGACCGGTGATGTCGGAGCCTCGCTTGCGCTCGTCGATAGTGTCCCAGCAAGCGCCACTGTTGCTACTCTGAGCGTTGAGCACTTGGAAATCCATCGCGCTGTTCAGGGCGAGGCGGGCTGTCCACAACGCCATCTCATCGCCGGAGAAGCGGTTCCAGTCCATGAGAGCCTTCGCTGCAGCGAGAGTAAACACGCTGAACCTGTGGTCGGTCGACGAAACGCGCAGCACCACCTGGTCCTCGGCGAAGTGCCACCGCTGTTCAGGATTCAGCAGTATCGCCACCGCGCTCTGCGCTGCCGATCGGAGCTGCATCGACGGGAGGAGAACGGGCTGCGCGGAAAGCAAGGTAGATCGGTGTTGCACGTGTTGCACGGGATCCATCTCCTTTTCCTCGTGTGCCCGGTGATGGACGTGCAGGCGCAGGGTCTGCTGGTGCAGGGGCGCAGCGGGCAGAGTCCACACCAGCCGGTTCTCTCCCTCCAGGTGCAGCGAAGCCGGGCTTACCGGTTCTAGAGTTACCACCGAGAGCGCGCCTCGTGAAGCGACCAGCAGGGCAGAGGGATATGGGCACAGGAAGGTTTTTGTGTTCCGTGTTTCGGCAAGAAACTCACACAAAAAACGCACCTCTGCCTGTATCAAGCCATAGCTCAGGAAGTGCATCTGCAGGTGCAGATTGCCTTCCTCTTCATGGAGCAGGATCTCCCAGCGTACGGGCACGTTGTCTATCATCCGCTCGTCCCACAACGCAACCTCCCCTTCCGCCGGAGTGCAATGGCGCACGAAAAGGGCGTGTCGCTCGTGAGAGGTCTGCAGCTCAATGGGGGGTAGAGGCGCGTGAACGCCCAGCAACGGCACCTCCGTCTTTCCCGAACTCAGGGCTATCGTAAAGGTGCCGTCCTCGTGGTGGTAGAGCCGGTAATGTCCTAAGACTATTGGCTGTGCGCTGTGCTGTTTGGGAGCGGTCTGCGCGTTCATTCCAATCACTCTATCGGAAAGGATGCTGTTGCACCTGACCCGCAACGGTACGGGAAGTTGACAAAGCGCCCTGTTATCCCGCATAATGAGGGCGTGAGCTTTTTCGCAGGAGGCAAGTATGAGCGCAACGCATGTCACAACGGCTGACTTTGACGCCGAGGTTCTACAGTCCGAGGTGCCGGTTCTGGTGGATTTCTGGGCGGTGTGGTGTGGTCCGTGCCGGGCGATCGCGCCGCACGTGGAAGCCATTTCGCAGGAGTACGCCGGCAGAGCGAAGGTCGTGAAGGTGAACGTGGACGAGGAACCGGAGCTGGCTCTGCGCTACGGCATTCAGAGTATACCCACCCTGCTGTTCTTCAAGGAAGGCAAGGTACAGGATATGATTGTGGGCGTTGTGCCCAAACAGACCATTGTGCAGAAGCTGGAGGCGTTGCTGTAGCCGAATGGCGCGCATTGCCCCCTTCCGCGGCGTACGCTATGCCCTTTCCGATCTGCAGCCGTGCGTCGCGCCACCATACGATGTGATCCCGCCGCCGGAGCGCGAAAAGCTCCGGCAGTTCCCCTACAATATGACTTATCTGACCCTTCCCGACAGCTACGACCGGGCGGCGCAGCTGTGGCGCGAATGGCAGAAGGAGGGGGTCCTGCGGACAGACCCACTGCCCGCAATGTATCTGCTGGAGCAGGTGTTCGCCCATCCAGCCACCGGAGAGACCCTTCGGCGCCTCGCACTGGTGTGCCTGATGGCGCTGGAGGAGTACGACGCAGGCGTGGTGTTGCCCCATGAGAACACGCAGGCGCGGGCGAAGGAAGACCGCCTGCAGCTTCTTCGCGCCACCGAAGCCCATCTGGAACCCATCTACGGTCTGGTAGAGGGAGAACTGTTTCCCTTGCTGGAGTCACTGGCTCGCTCCGCCCCGACGGTTGCGGAGGTGGCGTATACGGATGGACTGCACCGCTTGCGCCGGATAGAGGACACTGCGGTGCTGGAAGACTTGACGGCGCGCGCCGCCCCGGCAAGAGTGTGGATTGCCGATGGGCATCACCGCTACGAGACGTGCCTGCAGTATCGCCGCGAGCGTCGCGACGCCGAGGGCAACCCGCCAGGTCTCCAGCCCTATGACTGGCTGATGATTGCGCTGACTCCTCTGGAGGACCCGGGTGTAGTCATACTGCCCACGCATCGGGTCATCCCGCAGGCTTCGGAGCAGGTGCTGGAGCGTCTGCCGGAATATCTGAGGCAGTGGTTTGAGGTACAGCCTTGCTCTGCACAGGAGGTGGTGCGTGCCTTGCGCGCGGGGGCATCACGGCGAGGATTCGCAGTGGTGATGCGGGGGGCAAAGGCGTTTACCGCGTGGCTCCGGGAGGGTATCCCGCCGGAGGCACTTGTGCCCGAGCCGTACGGCGCAACCACCCGGCGTCTGGACGTGACGCTGTTACAGGCTGTGGTGCTGCAGCCGATTTTTGGTATTACCCACCACCATCTGGAGCGTGCCGAGGGCATCCGCTACACCCGTGACGAGGGGGAGGCTATCGAGTGGGTGTTGCGGGGCGAGGGGGCAGTGGCTTTTCTGTTGAACCCGCCGACGGTGCAGGAGGTACGTGAGGTTGCGCTGGCAGGCGAAAAGATGCCCCCCAAATCCACCTATTTCTATCCCAAGCTGCTTAGTGGGCTGGTCATGCGGGGACTGTGCGAAACCTCGTAAGGGGGAAGCGCCCCGCCGGAGAAGGGTCCTCTACAGCTGTCCGCCGGTGACGCTGTACGCTTCGCCCGTGATGTAGCTTGCCTCCTCCGATGCGAGGAACACCAGCAAGTTGGTTACGTCGTCGTAGGTGCAGCCGCGTCCCAGAGGCACCTGGTCCTCGTACTTGCGCCGTACCTGCTCCACCGTCAGCCCCCATTTGCGGGCATACTGCTCGTACAGGCTGTCGCGCCACAGGGGGGAATCCAGCAGGTTGCCCGGGCAGATGGCGTTCACGCGCACGCCGTAGGGCGCGAGGTCCAGCGCGATGCTCTGCGTCAAGCCGACCCCGCCGAACTTGCTCGCCGCGTACGCGCTGTTGCGGAAGGAACCTTTCTTGCCCGACTTGGAGTTTATCTGGATGATGACGCCGCTTTTCTGCTGCACCATCACCTTCGCCGCCTCGCGGGCGCACAGGAAGTAGCCATACAGGTTCACATCCACCACCTTTTTCCACTGGTCGGCGGGAAATTCGGTGATGTCGTGCGCGATCAGGATGCCCGCGTTGGCCACCAGGATGTCCAGCCTGCCAAACGTCTGCACGTGGCGTTGCACCATCTGCACCACATCTGCCTCACTGGTGACGTCACACGGCACCACCAGCGTCTGGCACCCGGGTGATTCCTTTTCGATGCTCTGTGCGACTGCCTGCGCCTTGTCCACCTGCAGGTCTGCCAGCGTCACGCCTGTGCACCCTTCCTTCGCCAGACGGGTGGCGATGGCTTCGCCGAGCCCCTGCGCGGCTCCTGTCACAATCGCTGTTTTACCTTCCAGACGCTTCATCGTTGCGAACTTCCCTCCAGCCATCCACAAAATTCATCGGACGAAAGGGGCAATCCTGCGCGCTGGGGTAACATGCTTGGCGTGAAGCAGGTATTGCTTTGTGGAGACGTTAGTGCTACAATAGGGATGGAAGTTGATTTTCACTTGAAGCCTGCGAAGGAGGAAGGAAGGTATGAAACTCGCAAGGTTCCTTTTCGTACCCCTGCTGGCGGGGGTACTGGCGGCTGCGGTCGCCGCGCAAACGTTTCCCATCACCGACTTTGAGGCGTTCCCTGCGTCCTCCACGAGCGGCTTGGTGATGTTCCGTCAGCCCAGCTTCTCGGGATCTACAAGCAGCTTTATCGACACTGCCGTAAACGCCTCTCGGGTGGTCACCGACCGTGCCTACAGCGGCACCAAATCGTTACAGGTGAACTGGCAGTTCCTGCCGGATAAGCCCGGCGCCTGGTTGAGATTGACTACCTACAACACCCCTAACCTCGCAAATCCTGCCATTGACTTCGCGCATGCTCTGCGTTTCAAAATGTACGTTGCCAGTGGAACACCGGATATTTACATCACACTGGGTGTGCGTGAGACCAACACGACAGCGCCGATCGGCGGCAACGGAGGAGCATCCGGCGGTATTGAGTGGGTTGGAGCCTCCCAGGTAGACCCGGGTAACGTGCGACCCATTGGCAAGCTCATCACCGCCAAGGACCAGTGGGTAGAAGTGGTATTTAACATTCCCGCAGAGCCGGTTCTGCCTTTTGCTGGAGCCAGCGCGAACGGGGTGCTGGACGTGCCTCGTGGCACCCTCGAGTGCCTCGCCTTCGCGCCGGTAGAAGCGGGGGCAGTGGGTCCCTATCTGATTTACCTGGATGACTTTGAACAGGTAGCGGTGTGGTCTGTTTCCGGCAACGTGGAGCTGCGCGATTTCAGCGGAGACATCACGCAGGTGCCGGTGACGGTGGAACTGCGCCAGGACGGCAACGTAGTGCGGACGGCGGTGGTGAACCTGGATGCCAGCGGCAACTACACCATCCCCGCTGTGCTACCGGGTACGTATGACCTTGCCTTCAAAGCCAGCCACTGGCTGCGCACGGTGGTGACGGGCGTGACGGTGGAAGACGCCGACGTGACCGGCGTGAACGTATCGCTGACCAACGGCGACATCGACGACGACAACGAGATTACCCTGTTCGACTTCGGCGCGCTGGTGGCTGCGTTCGGTTCGGTACCGGGAGATGACAACTGGGATCCCGGCGCCGATCTGGACGGGGATGAGGAAGTGACGCTGTTTGACTTCGGCATTCTGGTGCGCAACTTCGGCGCGATTGGGGACGAGTAACCCTTGTCGTTTGCCCCCTTTCCCGAAGGGGGTAGGGGCAGACACGAAGGTCTGCCTTCACTTCACAAAACGGCGGCTCTGCCGATAATTCCAGATTAGGGGCAGACACGAAGGTCTGCCCCTACTTCACTTCACTACTACCATCACAAAACGGCGACTCTCTGCCGATAATTCCAGAGATAGATCCCAAGAGGAAAAAACGATGAAGTTACTCGCTGGCTGGCTGACGAAGCCGTCTGTAACGGGGGCGGCGGTTGCTTTGCTCATCGCGCTTCTATCGCTTGCCAGCGGGGCGCTGCTGCAAAGAAAGGCAGAGAATGCCTTACACCACGAGGTGCGACAGAATCTCCTGCGCCTCGCTCGCATCGCTGCGCTTCATGTGGACGGAGACAGGCATCTGCTCTGGAAGCCCGAAGACGCCTTCACCCCCGAATACCAGAAAGCGATAGCCCCTTTCTATCGCCTCATGGAGGCATCGAAGGACATCCATGACATCTACACCTGCGTTCTGCGCGGTGGAAAGGTGTACTTTGTGCTGGGTACTCCCGACAAGGACCCTCAGACCGGCAAGCCGGATTATTCCTACTTGAAGAAGCCTTATGACGAGGCGACCCCTGAATTGCTTCGTGCTCTGCACGAGGGGCTAGCGATTGCGGAAAAACGCTTTTATACCGACCAGTGGGGCACGGTGCTCAGCGGTTACGCGCCCATCCGCGACTCCAGCGGCAAACTGGCGGGCATTGTGGGCGTAGACCTGCATGTGAACGAGTACCGCAAGCGCCTGGCTTCCATACGCCGCCATGCCATCATAACCCACACCCTGGTACTGGCGGTCAGCGCGCTGATCGGCGCGGTCGTGTATCTCCTGTCGCGCAGGTCCGCTCGCGCCCACAGGCAGTTACGCCTGCACGCACGCGCCATGGAGATGGCAGCTAACGCCATCGTCATCACCGACCGCAACGGCACCATCCAGTGGGTCAACCCCGCCTTCACCGCCATCACCGGCTACACCCGAGAGGAGGCTATCGGCAAGAACCCACGCATCCTGAAATCGGGCAGGCATGACCAGAAGTACTACGAACAGTTGTGGCAGACTATCCTGAGCGGACACGTCTGGAAAGGGGAGGTGATCAACCGCCGTAAAGACGGGAGCCTCTACACGGAAGAGATGACCGTTGCGCCGGTGCGCGATGAACAGGGCAACATCACACACTTCATCGCCATTAAACAGGATGTGACCGAGCGCAAGCGGTTCGAGCAGCAGCTGGAGCAAGCGCTGGAACAGGCTCAGGCTGCCAGCCTCGCCAAATCGGAGTTTCTGGCAAACATGAGCCATGAAATCCGCACGCCGATGAACGGCATTCTGGGCATGGCACAGCTGCTCATGGACACCCCGCTGAGCGAGGAGCAAAGGGACTATGTGACCACGCTGAAAGAGAGTGCGGAAAGTCTGCTATCGTTGTTGGGAGACATTCTGGACATCTCGCGTATCGAGGCAGGCAAGATGGAGCTGCGTTACGCTCCCTTCAACCCTCGCCAGCTGGTGCATCAGGTTGCCCGGTTGTTTGCGGCGCGCGCTCGAGAGAAAGGGCTGTTGCTTCAGGTGGAGGTGGATGAAGAGGTTCCAGCCACTCTGAGTGGGGACGAGTTACGCCTGCGGCAGATACTCACCAACTTCGTCGGCAACGCGGTGAAGTTTACCGAGCAGGGCAGTATTACCATCCGTGTCCGTCTGGTGGAAGCAGGCAATATACAGAAAGCGCACTCTCTGCGCCACCAGTTTGCGATTCCGGAGCATTTCTCCACCGTGTGGGTGCAGCTGGCAGTGAGCGATACTGGCATCGGGATCCCTCCGGACAAGCAAGCCACCATTTTCGAGAGCTTCACTCAGGCGGATGGTTCCGCCACACGCCGCTACGGGGGTAGCGGTCTCGGTCTGGCGATTAACCGCAGTCTGGCGGAGCTCATGGGCGGAACCATCGGCGTGCAGAGCGAGGAGGGCAAAGGCAGCGACTTTTGGGTAGTGTTGCCACTTTTTGCCCCAAATATGGAACAATCCATGGGGACGATCGGCGCCGTTCTGTCTCGACAGATTGCCGGTGCCGATGACGGCTCCGCGTCGGGCGCCGCTTGTGCAAAGGGGCGTGTGCTGCTGGTCGAAGACAACGAGGTGAACCGCAAGGTAGCTGTTCGCCTGCTGCAAAGGCTGGGCTACGAGGTAGATGTGGCAGAGGATGGCGGTGAAGCGGTAGAGAAGACCGCCCAGCGTCGCTATGCTGCGGTGCTGATGGACGTGCACATGCCGCGCATGGATGGTCTCGAGGCCACCCGACGGGTTCGAGAGCGCGAGTGTATCACTGGCGGGCATCAGGTGATTATCGCCATGACCGCCAGCGCCATGAAGGAAGACGTGGAAAGATGCCTCATGTCGGGCATGGACGACTACTTGAGTAAGCCAGTCAGATGGGAGGTTTTGCAAAGGATGCTTGAGAAGTGGCAAGTTTCCGATTTGCCCGAGGAGACAGCCGATTTGCCGCCTATAGAGCACGGCTTTCTGGCAGAGATAACAGGCGGGGACGAAGAGTTTCAGAGAGAACTCTCGCAGGAATTTCTACGCACTATTCCCCCTCTGCTAGAGCAGGTGGAGCAGTCTCTGCACGCAGGTGACTACAAATCTCTGGTGCATGCTGCCCATACCATCAAGGGCAGTGCGAGGGCGGTGGGCGCGCGCGCTTTCGCCGAGATTGCTTTCGCGCTGGAGCAAGCAGCAAAGCAACAGCGCAGCGACGACGCATTCGGCACGGCGCAGTCCCTCTTCGCAGAGTGGCAGCGCGTGCAGGACTATATCCAACAGCAGTTCCTCCAGCCAGCCGCCTAAAGAAACGAGTCGCTCACCGCAGAGGACGCAGTGCCTCTCCGCGTTCTCTGCGGTACCACAGCCCCTCCTTTACACAACCTCTCCCGGAAGGATATAATTCTACTGTAGATTTCCCAAAGCAAAGGAACAGCGCATGAACCGGAAACTACCCGAATGGTTGACCATACGCGCTCCGCGCCCGGGGCAGATACAGGAAGTAGATAGCCTTATCAAAGGGCTGCGGCTACACACCGTATGCGAAAGCGCTCGTTGCCCGAATCTGACCGAATGCTGGAGCAAGCACACTGCTACCTTCATGATACTGGGCGATGTGTGCACCCGCTCGTGTGGCTTCTGCGCGATCAGCACGGGGCGGGGCGAAGAGGTAGACCCTCTGGAGCCTCGGCGTGTGGCACTGGCGGCAAAGCATTTGGGGCTCAAGCACGTGGTGATTACCTCCGTCGCGCGCGACGACCTCTCAGACGGGGGAGCAGAGCAGTTTGCAGCGACCATTCGCGCCGTACGCCACGCGATACCGGGTGCGATTGTAGAGGTGCTCACTCCCGATTTCAAAGGTATCCGCTGGTGCATCAAGACGGTTGCCGACGCTCAGCCCGATATCTACAACCACAACGTGGAGACGGTCGAGCGGCTGCAGTCTGTGGTGCGCCCACAAGCAAAGTACTGGCGTTCCATCGACCTGCTCTATTTCGTCAAGCGCAACTACCCCCATATCTACACGAAGTCGGGGCTGATGGTGGGCTTGGGCGAGACCAAAGAGGAAGTGATACAGACCATGCGCGACCTGCGCGACGCAGGGGTGGATTGCCTCACCATCGGGCAGTATCTGCGCCCGACCATGAACCATCTGCCGGTGGTGGAGTACGTGCATCCCAGCGTGTTCGCCGAGTACCGGCGTATCGGTGAGGAGATGGGCTTTCTGTTTGTCGCCTCTGCGCCCTTTGTGCGCAGTTCGTATAACGCGGAGGCATTCTCGCGCAAAGTGATGGCGGAGCGTCTGACGCAGATAGAAGCCGTGCAGGGGAGTGTGGAAGTGCGTTGACCTGCCGTCGTTCCTGCCGATACATCGCCTGGCTGGTGGTGCTCGCGCCGCTGATATGGGTATGCAGTGTTTGTGCTTTCTATCTCTGGCAGGCGGCGCCCGGCTTCCAGCAGCAGGCGATAGAGGCGGGGATCGCCTGGGCGCAGAACGAGTGGCGGATACCCATCCTGGTGGGAGAAATCTCCACCGACCTGCGCCGGGGCAGAATCACCGCGCGGAACGTGTTTCTGGGCGACCCGGTTTCTCCGCGAAGACCGCTGGTTGCAGCACGCGAGGTAGCCGTGAGCCAGCTGTTCTCACACCAGCCCCACATTCAGGTCTCCCACCCTGTCGCGCATGTCGTGCGCCTGCCTGACGGACGGTGGAACTTCTCTCCCCTTATCCCCAAACGCCGTCGCCCTCCTGCGGAGATTTTCTGGAAGGTGCGCATCACCGATGCAACGCTCTTTTTCGAGGACCGCAAGGCACGCCCGACACTGCATGCCGTATTGCGCCAGGTGAACGGCGAGGTTCGCTCCGATGCGGGCATCACGAGGTTTCGCTTTGGGCACGGGGAGGCGATGCCCCCATTTCAGGCGCAGGTGGATGGCTGGGTGGTCAACGGGCAGTTGCGCCTGCGAGTGGATGCCTCCGACGTACCCGTTTCCTCGCTCATGCACTACGTACGCCTGCCCTCCCTCGACGCTGGTGACGCACACGCCACAGGCACCGTGTGGGTGTACACCGATTCACAGAGACGCATCCATTACGGCGGTACAGCCAGTGTCCGGGCAACGCGGGCGCGATGGCGACTGCCTCAAGGCACCCTTTCGCTGAGCAACCTCAGCGGCTCCGGCGAGTTTCAGACGGGTGCTGCGACCTGGCGTGCTCGCGCGAACGCAGGGACGGGACAGGTGCTTGCCTTGGGAACGATACAGTGGCAACCCCAGCTCGCCATGCACCTCTCCGTAGACGCCAGCCAGATGCCTCCGCGCGAGCTGCAACCCTGGCTGCGTCGATATGTGCCTCAGGTGGCTTTAGACGCGCCGGTAGATGCCCGTATGACCGTACAGGGCGTGCCCTCACAACCGTACATACAGGGCACTGTGCATACTGAAAGGGTGAGCATTCAAAAGGTAAATGTACAAAAATTGAACGCTAAACTGATACTGAATGCACGTTCCGTGCTGCTACCGGAAGCCACTTTGCGGGTTGCTGGAGGGAACGCCCGATTACAAGCGGCATTGTGGAAGGAGAAAGACTGGCGTTTCGTCGCAAAGTGGCGTACGGACGATCTCAATCTCGCCCAGCTCCATTTCCTTCTGCCGAAGGACGTGCGGGGCATCGTGCGTGGCGAGGGGCTGGCTCATGGCACCTTGCAGAAGCCCATCGTCGTGGCGAACCTGTGGGGCGAGCGTCTGGCAGGCACGCTCTGGCGATGTGAACAGGCACAAGCGCGGTTCCGCTGGACGCCTGGAAGGGTAGACATCGAGGGCGCCATGCTGGAGGACTGGGCGGGGTCGGCGTATGTGTCGGGACAGATCGATCTGGCGGGACAGCGGCTGGCTCTGCGCGTCCGTGCCGACGAGGTGCTGCTGGCGCCGTGGGTAGAGCGTCTTGCCCCGAAGCTGAAGCACGAAGGCGATGTACCCTTCGCGTGGGTGTATGCCCGAGGAGAACTGGGAGGCACTTTCCGCGAACCTGCCTTCCGCGGGGTGGTAGAGGCGACAGACCTGCAGTGGCGCCGCTGGAACGTGGACTATGTGGTCGCCCGACTGGAGGCGTCTCCGCAGGTGGTGCGCGTGGAAGGGGGCATCTTGCGTCGTCCGCCGATGGAGGTGACCTGGCAGGGAGAACTGCAACAGCCGCTGGATGCGGAAAAAGCCCAGTTGAGCCTGGACGGCGTGGCGAACAACGTGGACGCGGAAGAAGTGCTGAAGGCTCTGCGCGAGCAGACAGACGACGAAAGCCCACCGTCCGTGGAAGCGATTGGCAGGGTGTTCTTCCACGTTGCAGGCCACCTGCGCTCGCCTTCCGCCGACATCACGTTCACTGCCCCCACCGTGCAGGTGCAACACTGGAGCTTGACCGACCTGAGAGGTTCCTTGCGCTACGAAGACGGCGTGTTGCGGGTTGCTCCCGTCTCCGCCCGGCTGGGGGACGGCGTGCTGAAAGGCGAGGGCGAGCGAGATGGGGAAGGCAGGCTCTCGTTCCGCATAGAAGGCGAGGGTTTGCCTCTGGCGCAGGTGCGCCCGCTGTTGCCCGAAGAGGCACCTCAGGATATCAGCGGAGAGGCATCGGTGCGAGGTGTGCTCTCCGGCACGGAGCGGGAGCCGCAGTTTCGGGCAGAGCTGGTGACCAGAAACGCCGCCTGGGATGCGTGGACGCTGAGCAATGGTTATGCGGAGGTGGAATGGAGCAAGGAGGGGCTGAACGCCCGGGAGGTGCGCCTCGCCAGCCCGGAGGCGGAGATCACGCTCCGACACCTGCGGTTCGCCAGCTCTCCGCGCACGATAGAAGCAGAGGGCACACTGTCCATCTCCTCGCTGGAGCAGCTGAGCCAGCGGGCATTGGATAGCGTCTGGCTTCACGAGAGAGTGCCTCGCCTGGGCGAAGTGTTGCGCGAGCTGGGGCGTATCACCGGCACAGCCACAGTGCCTTTCCGTTTATGGGGAGAGGGTGAACACCTGAGCGCGCAAGCTTCGGCACGGGTGGAGGGCATCGAGATAGACGGGCGTACGCTGGGTACGTTGCAGGCAGCACTGCGCCGGGATGAGGGGGGCGCGTGGCATCTGCAAAACGCTGTGCTGGCGAACGGGGAGCACTATCTGACCGCTTCGGGTATTTACCAGCCCGACGGCAACCTGAGCCTGAGTGCGGAGGCTTACAATGTAGACCTCTCCTGGTTCCAGCGGTGGGTGCCCAGTGCGACCGAGATGCGCGGTAAGCTGGAAATGGCGACCCTCGAGGCTTCCGGCAAAAGCGATTCTCCCGACCTCGTACTGACGCTGGCGTTGAAAGAGCCACAGTTCGGTGCGGTTCGCGCCGACCGCGTATTGACTGGAAAAGTACAGCTTCACGAAGGAAAGATAGACATATCGGAAATCGTGCTGGCACAGCCAGATGGACAGGTGCGCATCTGGGGCACCCTGCCCTTCCACTGGAAGCCTCTGGAGGTGCCGGACAAGGAGCCCATAGACCTTTCTGTCGAAGCGGCTCCTCAGCCACTGAGCGCATTACTGGCTTATCTCCCCTCCGCGAAAGCAGCGCAGGCAACAGGACGCTGGTCTCTCAAGGCGAACCTGGCGGGCACGCGAGCCTCGCCGAGGCTTTCCGGTGAGATGCAGGTGAGCGCGGACACCCTGCGCATGGAGCCTCTGGCAACGGGACTTCGGGACGTGCGTGCGCTGGTTCGGCTGGAGAACGAGACGGTTCGTGTCGTGGAGCTGAGCGCTGCAGGTGATAGCGCACGTGGTGGACGTATCGTCGGATCGGGAGCGATACGCTTCGGCGGGCAAGAAGGCGAGTCCATCGACGCCAGTTTGCGGCTGGAGAGATTCTGGCTGGAGGAGCGCAACCTGTCCGGGCAGTACGGGGAGCAGGTACGCACCTTCCTGGACGGTGAACTGAGGGGTGCGGGCAGCGCGGAGAGCCCGCAGGTGTCTGGCATGATTACCGCCAGCGGCGGGGCTTTTACTTTGCCAGCCAGCTTTCCCGAGCAGAAGGCGGAAGCACGCCCTCTCTCCATCAACCCGCGCTTCAGCAGTGTGGTGCTGCGCATTGGCGAGGGTATGTGGCTGAACAGTCCCCGCCTTTCCGCACAGGCATCCGGAGACATCGTGCTGAGCGGCACCCTGCAGGAACCGGTCGTACACGGACAGCTGGGGCTGGAGCGCGGATATGCGTACTTCCCCACTGCACGCTTCCGCCTGGAGCGTGGAGGCAGCATTGCGCTGGATTATCCGGTTCCGGGCGATAATCCGTTCCGGGTGGGTGTGGACGTGCAGGCAAAGACCAGCCTCAGCATGGCTTCGCCGACGGGAGGAGTGCGCCGCTACGAGATAACGGTACTCGTCAGCGGGGCTATTACCTCGCCGGAGGGACCGCGAACCGAGTTTCGCTCGGATCCCCCGGAACTGTCTACGCAGCAAATTGCCCGTGCGCTGGGGGTGGGTACTCTGGAAGAACTGTTAAGCGGACGCAACGTGGAACAGGTGTTGCAGCGTGAGGTGGTGAACCTGTTCACCTCTGCGTATGTGCCGCAGATATTCTCGCCGCTGGAGCGCGGTATCGAGGAGGCACTCCAGCTGCGCGAGTTCCGTATCGAGTACGACAGGTACCAGCCGGTGACCGTGACTTTAGTGAAACGCTTGTGGGACGGTTTCAGTCTGAGTTACTGGCGAACGGTCTCCACCCAGCAGGACCGTTACCTCTTGAAGATATTGTATGAATTGCCAGAGTGGACAAGATTGTCGCGTCGCCTTCTGCTGAGCTTTTCGATAGATGAGAAGCAGCAGCGGCTGTGGGGTATAGAAGGAAGTTTTCGCTTCTAAAGTGAAAGACTACAGCAACGAGGGCGGCGCCATGTGAGAGGTATTTCCGCGAGAGAGCTATGGCACAGGACGATTACCTAGAGGAGCGCCGTCGCCGGTTCACAGAGGTTGTAGATGCGTATTACGCCCGTATCTATAATCTGTTCTGTCATATTGTGACAGATACGCATCTTGCGGCAGATTTAACGCAGGACACGTTTGTGAAGGCGTACGAGGCGTTTGGGCGATTTCGCGGTGAGGCAAGCGTTTACACCTGGCTGTACCGGATTGCTATCAATGAGTATCGTTCGTACCTGAGACGGCTCCGGCGCGAGCAGGAGTTTGTGAGCCGCTCACTGGATGAACCGGTGGAAACAGATGGCGAGAGCCTGTTCACGCAGTTGCCCGACCCCTCGCCGTCGGCTTTACAGATGCTGGAAAAAGAGGAGCTCATCCAGCGGGTTCGACAGGCGGTACAATCGCTGCCGCCGCGTTACCGTGCGTTCGCCGTGTTGCGCGACCTGGAGGGGATGACTTACGAGCAGATTGCGGAGGTGACCGGCTTGCCGCTGGACACTGTGAAGACGCGCATCTCGCGCGCCAGAGCACTGTTACGTCGCAAACTAGAGCCTTACTACAGAGGATAGGCGCATGGAAGAAGGAGGAAGCATCGGTTCGGCAATGAGAACACTGCGAATCGCGTTTTGTGTCGCGTTATGGGCGATGGCGAGTGCTGCCCATGCCCAGCGCATCGCCGAGGTAGTCATTCGTGGCAATGTCAACGTGCCACAGGAAGCCATTCTGGCGAAAATCTCTGCCAAGCCGGGTATGGATTTCGATCAATCGCTGCTCAGTAAAGACCGTGCGGCGCTGCGAGATATGGGCTTTTTCAGCGATGTGATTCCGCGCACGGAAACCACGCCGCAGGGGGTTCGCATCATCTATGAAGTGCAGGAATATCCCCGCATCAGCCAGATACGCATTACTGGTAATACCGTCTTCTCCACCGACGAGATACTGAAGCTGATGCGCACGCAGCCGGGCAGACTGCTCAATCACAACGACCTCGCCGCCGACATCGAGGCGATTACCCGGCTGTACATGCAGAAGGGGTACCTGGTGAACGTGGACCCGGATACCGTAGGACCCGACCGCGATGACCCCACCATTTTGAATCTGCCCCTGAAAGAGGTTACCATAGAGGCGGTGAAGGTGACCGGATTGCGCAAGACGCGCGAGCGAGTGGTGCTTCGCGAAATGCGCTACACTCGCCCGGGTGCGTTGTATAACCTGGAGCAGATTCAGAAGGACCTGCAGAGGGTGTATAACACGGAGCTGTTTGAGGACATCAGCTACAAGGCGGAAATCGGCTCTGACCTGAGCAAGGTGATCGTCACCGTGAACGTAGCGGAGCGACGCACGGGGCTGTTTTCGGTCGGTGCCGCCTACAACAACCGCCAGCAGCTGGTGGGGTTTCTGGAGATGTACGAGACGAACTTCCGCGGGGTCGGGCAAACGCTGGGCGTTCGTCTGGAGCGTGGAGGACCCGCCAATGCCAATAACTTCGAGATAAACTTCGCGGAGCCCTGGCTGGATAGCCGCAATACTTCTCTCTCGCTGAGCGTTTTCGATAAGACCCTGTATCGGTTTAGCAGAGGGCTTTTCACCTCGGACCCGGGTACCATCGGCGATGAAGACCGCTATGACGAGCGACGGCGCGGAGGAATCGTCACCCTCAGCCGTCCCTTGTCGGAGACAACACGAGCCTATATCGGTGTGCGCACCGAGTCCGTGCGTACGAACAACCCATCGGTGCTGCCCAGCGAGATATTCATTAAGCAGGACGGCACGGTCAGCGCGTTTTCCCTTCGCTTAACGCACAACACGCGCGATGTGGACTTTGACCCCGCTTCGGGTGGCTTTGATTCTTTCGCCTTTGAAACCGCTCTGGCAGACCTGAAGGACATCGGCACGGCTATCTCGGGCGGATTCGTGGGCAAGGCGAGCTTCAACAAGGTCTCGATAGACCTGAGGCGCTACTTCTCGCCGCAGGGGCGCAGGCGCGCGCTCGCCGACAAGCGACACGTTTTTGCCATACGGCTGTATGCAGGCAAGGCATTTGGGAAACTACCCTTCTTCGAACAGTTCTTCCTGGGTGGTGCGGAAAGCCTGCGAGGCTACCCCGAGGACCGCTTCTGGGGTGAAAACGTGGCGCTGTTCAGCGTGGAATACCGTGCCCCGCTGGCACAGAACCTGGTGGGGGTGCTTTTTGTGGATGCTGGCGACGCCTGGGGCGGACGCTACGGCACCATTAACGACTTCACCCAGCACTCCGGCTTCAAACCGCAGGTGGGTGCAGGAATCGGCATCCGTGTGCGCACGCCCATCGGTCCCTTGCGACTGGACTACGGCTTTGGCAGCGAAGGAGCACGGACTCACTTCAGCATCGGCAATGTATTCTGAGGTATCATCAGTGAGGAACACGAGGAGGAATATCGGATGAAACGAGCGTTCAGCCTGCTGATAGCGATAGCAGGAATCATCAGCCTGACCGCCGGTGCGTGGGCGCAGGCACAAAGCCCATTCGGCATGGTCGACCTGAAGCGCGTCGTGGACGAATACGAACAGCGCAAAACCCTGGAGAGCCAGCTGCAGCAGATGCGCGACCAGATGCGTGCCAAACTGCAATGGAGAGCCAATAACCTTTTGCTGGAAGAGTCGGAAATCACCGAGTATGAAAACCTGATGAGCATCACCAATCCCACCGACCAGCAAAAGCAGCGGATGCAGCAGATCGAGCAGAAGTCGCAACAGCTCAATCAGGAGCTTTCCCAGCTGCGCCAGAAGAACCCGCCTTCCGAGCAAGAGGTACAGCGCATCAACCAGCTCACCGCCATCGAGAACCGAAACAGAGAAACCCTCATGCAGCTGCAGGACCAGTTTGAGCAGCAGCTTAACGCGCGCCGTGATGAGATGATTAACCAGATGCTGCAGGACATCCGCAAAGCGGTAGCGGCGGTCGCTCAAGAGAAGAAGCTGGCGGTGGTGTTCGACAGCACACAGGTGCTCTACGCCTCCAACGACATCACCAGCGATGTCATCAAGCGACTTAACAAGAAGTAAACAGCTCGCTCTTTCACTGCTGGCGGTGCTGACGGCTGGGAGCTACCTGAGCGGTTGTGCCGGCGTTCCACAGCCCCAAAGGGTTTACATTCAGTGGCAAGCCCTGCTGGTGTACCATCCTCTCTGGGAATGGCAGCCAATCGGGCAGGGCGCCCGGCCGTCCCACATCATCGCCGGGCAGAGATTCCCGTCGCTCTTTTCCCTGCCGGGAACGACATTACGCCCCCTGCAAACCCCCGAATCGGAGCGCAGGCGTCAGCGTATTGCACAGACCTCCACCCAGCAACAGCAGGCACTGGCTGCTCGCTTGCAGCAGATGGAGGCACGCCTGTTTCAAGAAGAGCTGGCACAGCTGGAAGTGGAGCAAAAGGCGGAGGGAGAACGGGCGCGCCAGGAACTGCTGCAGCAGGCGGAACAGCAGATAGCGGAAGCCCTGCGTCAGCATCATCTGCCTCATGCGGATGTGGAAATCAGGCGACTGGTATTGCAACGGCTGGTTCGTATCCGACCCGACCAGCGCGATGCTCTGAACGCTCGTCTCCAGGAGGTGGAGGCGGAGCAATTGCACCTTTCGGAGACGCTGCGTCGGAAGCTGGCTACCATCGAGGAGGAAACCGCTCGCCGCATCCGTGAGCGCGAAGAAAGCATTGAACGGGAGTATGAGCGCAGGCGTGAGGAACTGCGAGAGAGGAGCGCAAAACGACTGCTGGCAGAGCAGCTGCGCGCCAGTCTGCAGATACGCGCCTTCGCCGATGCGAGCGATCCGGTTGTTTTCCCGAAAACCATCCTCCAGGTACCGGAGAGAGCCGTGCGAGGTTTGCGATCGCTGCCCCCTGCCCCTGCAACCCCGAAAGGGGAAATACGCCCTCTGATAGAGCAGGATGTCCAGCGGTGGGTGGAGGCGATATGTCGTCGTCATCGCTGGATACCTGTCTGGCAGGCGCGGGAGGGTATACCCGATGTGACCACACAAATCGCCCAGGAGATACGAGGAACCGCTCGATGAAAATGACGTTACAGGCGCTGGCACAGAAGCTCAACGCCCAGGTGGAGGGTGATGCATCCACGCTGATTACAGGAGCCTCCTCCATCGAGTTCGCGCAGGAGGGGGATGTTGTCTTTGCGGAATCGCCTCGCTACCTGCGCATAGCGGAGCGGTGTCCTGCTTCCGCGATCATCGTCTGGCAAGACGCACCCTCTATCGGCAAGCCTGTTCTGCGCGTCGACTCGCCCAGGGAGGCATTTCTGAAAGTTCTGGAGCTGTTTGCACCGCCGCCGCGACACCCGCAAGGTATTGACCTGAACGCTGTCATCTCCCCCGATGCAGAACTTGCAGAGGATGTGGTCATCGGTGCAGGGTGTGTCATCGAAGCGGGAGCACGAATCGGGGAGGGCAGCGTGCTGTATCCACTGTGCTATATCGGGCGTGATGTGCAGATAGGCGAGCGGTGTGTGCTGTACCCGAACGTGACGCTGATGCACGGGGTCAAACTGGGCAACCGGGTCATTGTACATCCGGGTTCAGTCATCGGCGCGGATGGTTTTGGTTACGTGACGGTGGGGGGCGTGCACCGCAAAGTACCCCATATCGGCACGGTGGAGATTGGCGATGACGTGGAAATAGGCGCGAATGTGTGCATCGACCGGGCGAAAACAGGGGTCACCCGCATCGGTTCGGGCACCAAGATTGACAATCTGGTTCACATCGGGCATAATGTGCAGATTGGGGAGAATTGCCTGCTGGTCGCACAGGTGGGCATTGCAGGTAGCGTGCACATCGGTCGCTATGTCGTGCTGGCGGGACAGGTAGGAGTAGCGGACCACGTGAGCATCGGTGACGGTGCCATTGTGGCGGCACAATCGGGGGTGGCAGGCAACCTTCAGGGCGGACAGCGCTACTTTGGCAGCCCTGCCCGTGAGCACGGCAAACAGTTGCGCCTGATGGCTTACACCAGTCGCCTGCCCGAGCTGTTCGAGCGGGTCAAAGAACTGGAGAAGAAACTGGGTGTATCGATGGAGGGGAAAGATGAGTAGACAGTGCACGCTGAAAGAGGCGGTCAGCGTCGAAGGCGTTGGCGTGCACACAGGCAAACAGAGCCGGGTAACGGTTCGTCCGGCAGAGGAGAACGCGGGGATTACCTTCTGCGTGGAGGGGCGACATATCCCTGCGCTGGCAGAATACGTTGTTTCCACCGACAGATGCACCACCCTCGGCAGGGACGGCGTGCGGGTGATGACGGTGGAGCATCTGCTTTCCGCGCTGGCAGGCACTGGTGTAGACAACGCGCACATCGAGGTAGACGGTGAGGAGATACCGGTTTTAGACGGCAGTGCGATGCCCTGGGCAGAGCGTTTTCAGCAGGTGGGGCTCTGCGAGCAGTCCGCAGAGCGCCAGCGCATCCGCCTCACGCGCCCGGTATCGGTCATGGCGGGCGACCGGGGTATCTGGGCAATGCCTCATCCCGAACGTCTGCTCATCACCACGGTGCACTATGACCACCCATTGATAGGCACGCAGGTGGCGTGGTTCCATCTGGATAAAATAGACTATCTGGAGGAGATAGCACCTGCCCGCACCTTTGGCTTCTGGGAAGAGGTGGAAGCACTGCTGGCACGGGGGAAAGCACTGGGCGGAAGCCTGGATAATGCGCTGGTGATCTTTCCAGACCGTTACAGTACTCCCCTTCGCTTCCCGGATGAGGTGCTCCGGCACAAGGTGCTCGACCTTCTCGGCGATATGGCGCTGGTGGGCGCGCAGGTGGAGGCGTTGTTCGTGGCGGTAAAGCCCAGCCACACGATGAACACCGCCTTCGCGCTGGCATTACGACAGACCATACAGGGGGAGTGAAAGATGATAGGACCGAACGGGGTTCTGGACGTGGAGGCGGTTCGCGAGATACTGCCGCACCGCTATCCGTTGCTGCTGGTGGATCGCATTCTGGAGCTGGAGCCCGGCAAACGGGCGGTGGGGTTGAAAAACGTCACCATCAACGAGGAGTTTTTCAACGGGCATTTTCCCGGGCAAGCCATTATGCCTGGTGTGCTGGTCGTGGAGGCGATGGCTCAGGTGGGAGGTGTGTTGATGCTTTCGCTGCCGGAGCATCGCCACAAGCTGGCTTATATTGGCGGCATCGACAAGGTGCGTTTCCGCAAGCCGGTGGTGCCGGGCGATACCCTCATCACTGAGGTAGAGGTGTTACGTTTTCGCGGTAGCACCGGCAAAGTACGCGTGGTCGGGCGCGTGAACGGGCAGGTGGTGGCGGAAGCGGAGATGATTTTTGCGCTGGTTGAACGCAGAAAGGACGGTAGCCGCGCACAACAACAGATGGAAAACTCCACTGTAGACGAAGGGAATTCTCAGTGATGGGCATACAAACGATGGCGCATTCGAAGATACATCCAACGGCGATTATCCACCCGACGGCAGAACTGGCTCCAGACGTAGAGATAGGTCCTTATAGTATCGTTGGAGCTCACGTCTACATCGGGGAAGGAACCATCCTCGAATCGCATGTGGTGGTGGAGAAGTGGACAACTATCGGTTCCTACTGCCACATCTTCCATAGCGCGATTCTGGGTGGACCTCCGCAAGATACCAAGTTCAAAGGGGAGCGCAGCTACCTGCGCATCGGTGACCGCAACATCATCCGCGAGTTCGTCACCATCCACCGCGCTACCGGTGAAGAGGAAGCCACTGTCATCGGCGATGACAATATGATTATGGGCTATGTACATATCGGGCACAACTGCAAGCTGGGCAATGGCATCATCATTGCCAATCAGGCGGGCATCAGCGGGCACGTTATCGTGGAAGACCACGTGGTCTTCGGTGGGATGGTGGGCGTGCATCAGTACACCCGTATCGGCAAGCTGGCAATGCTGGGCGGGATGTCCAAAGTGGTGCAGGACGTTCCTCCCTTCATGATGGTGGATGGGCGTCCCGCAGAGGTGCTGGACCTGAACACAATCGGTCTGCGCCGACATGGTGTTCCCCCTGCGGTACGAGCGGGGCTGAGGCAGGCATACAAACTGCTGTACCGCTCGAAACTGAACATGTCGCAGGCGATCGAAGCCATTGAGGAGGAGGTGGAGCCCAGCCCGGAGCGCGACTATCTGCTGGATTTCCTGCGCAGTATCCGTAAGGGGTTTGGAGGGCGTGCCAACGACCCTCGCGGTATGCGGTGAGCAAACCAGTAACCATTTTCTGTGTGGCAGGAGAAGCCAGTGGCGATGCCAGTTGCGCCGCGCTCGTGCAGGCAGTGCGTGAACGGCTGCCTGATGTACACTTCTGGGGCGTCGGCGGACGACTCATGGCGAGAGCGGGAGTACAGCTGCTGTACGATAGTAGCCAGTGGGGCGCGGTCGGTGTGGTAGAGGCGTTGCGTGTTGCGCCTGCGCTGTGGCTGGCACAGCAAAAGCTGAAACACCGGCTGGCTCAGGAACCTCCTGACCTGCTGGTACTGGTGGATTTCGGTGCGTTTAACGTGCCGCTGGCGAAGTGGGCGAAAGAAAGAGGGATGAAGGTGTTCTATTATTTCCCGCCCGGTTCCTGGCGCAGGTATCTACCCCGGCGCAACGACCTTCCATCCTGCACCGATTGCATCGTCACACCGTTTCCCTGGTCCGCCGAGCTGCTGAGGCAGGCGGGAGCGAACGCGCACTTTGTCGGGCATCCCTTGCTGGACAGGGTGAAACCCTCGCTGAATGAAAAGGAGTTCTGCGAGAGGCTCAGCCTGAATCCGGAGGGCTTGCGGATAGGACTGTTGCCCGGAAGCCGACGACAGGAGGTACGCTCGCTACTACCCGTCCTGCGCCAGGCAGCAGAACGGCTCGCTGAACAGGAACCGGCAGCACAGTTCGTGCTCGCGCTCGCGCCAGCGGTAAAGGACGAAGAGGTGCAGCGCGTCTTCGCTGGATGCACTGTCCCCTGGCGAATCGTCCGCGAGAGGACGTACGATGTGATGGCATACAGCCACCTGCTGTGGTGTTGTTCGGGCACCGCCACGCTGGAGGCGGCGATACTGGGCACGCCGATGATTATCCTGTATCGCGGTTCATGGCTGATGGAGCTGGAATACCATCTCCGTAAGCGCTCGCTGAACCTCTCCTTTATCGGCTTGCCCAACCTGATTGCGCAGCGCAGCGTTTGCCCGGAGCTGCTCCAGCATTCTGCGACACCACAGAACATCGTGGCTCACTCCTTGAATCTTTTGCCGGGCACCGAAGGTCACCGGCTACAACGGGAAGCCCTGCAGGAGGTAAAATCCGTACTGGGAGCGCCGGGTGCGACCGAACGCGCCGCACAAATGCTCCTGGAGTGTCTGGAAGTGAGCGATGCCGACTCGGGATGACAAACAACTACAAAGGCGATTGTGGCGAGACCTCAAGCCTCACCTGAAATACATCATTCTCGGCTTGATTTGCGCAGCGGGAGCGCAGGGGATTACCCTGCGTATCTTCGCGCTCACCCGTGACGTGGTCAACGCGGCACAGCACTACCACGATGTGAGCCTGCTCAACCGCGTGAGCCTGATTGTTGTCGGAGCATTCCTCCTCAAGTTTGTTTTCGCCTATGGGCAGACCTACTACCTCTCCCTGGCGGTCAATCGTTTCACGATGCGCCTGCGTGAGAGAGTGTATGAGCACCTGCAGAGTTTGTCGCTCTCGTACTTTACCCATCGCCGCACCGGCGCGCTGATGTCGGTACTGACCAACGATATCAACGCCATCTCCAGTGGAGGCACCCTGCTGAAGGATATGGTGGCTGCGCCCATCGGGCTGGTGGGCGGTCTGGTGTGGTTGTTTGTGGTCTCCTGGAAGCTCTCGCTGATAGCGCTGGTGGGTGTGCCGGTGATGGCGCTCATCATCCGTGCTATCGGAAAGCGTATGCGCTACATCGGTCAGCAGACACAGCTGCGTCTGGAAGACGTAACCGCGGTGATGCAGGAGACCATCGCCGGGGTGCGTACGGTGAAAGCCTTTGCGACCGAACCGAGGGAAATCCAGCGTTTCAAGGAGCGTAACTACCTGTCGTACCGTGCGATGATGGACGGCGTGCGCACCAGCGCCGCACTGCGCCCGCTGATAGAACTGATCGGTGCTGGTGGGATCGCCTTCGTGCTGTGGTATGGCGGGCATCTGATTGTGCGGGGCGAGCTGGACTTCGGCGGTCTGAGCAGTTTTCTGCTGACGCTGAACCTGGTGGCTCAGAGTATGCAGACTCTGGGGAGCATCAACGTCACCCGTCAGCAGGTGCTGGCAGCAGCGGAGCGCGTGTATCGCGAAGTGCTGGACGTTCACCCCGAGGTACAGGAACTGCCCGATGCGCCTCCGATGCCGCCCATCGTGGGGCATGTGCGTTTTGAGGAGGTGAGCTTCGCCTATCACCGCGGAGGGCGCCTCGTGCTGGATAACATTTCTTTCGAGATGCAGCCCGGCAGCGTGGTAGCGGTGGTGGGACACAGCGGGGCGGGCAAAAGCACCCTCGCCGACCTGATCCCGCGCTTCTACGACCCCACCTCAGGGCGGGTACTCATCGACGGGATAGACATCCGCATGGTGCAGATAGCCTCATTGCGCAAACAGATTGGCATCGTGCCGCAGGAGACCCTCCTGTTCGGAGGCACCATCCGCGACAATATTGCCTATGCCGACCCCGATGCCACCGATGAGCAGGTGATCGAGGCAGCAAAGGCAGCTCACGCCCACGAGTTTATTCAGCGGCTGGAGAAGGGATACGAGACCCCTGTCGGCGAGCGGGGTGTGCGCCTGTCAGGTGGGGAACGACAGCGTATCGCCATTGCCCGGGCCATCCTGAAGGATCCGCGCATTCTCATTCTGGACGAGGCGACCTCCTCGCTGGACACCGCCTCCGAGGCACTGGTGCAGCAGGCGCTGGAGGAGTTGATGCGTGGGCGCACCACGCTGGTGATCGCCCACCGCCTGAGCACGATAGTCAATGCCGATTGGATACTGGTACTGGAGCATGGGCGCATTGTAGAGCAGGGTACGCATCAGGAACTGCTGGCGAAGGGTGGCGTATACGCCCGACTGTTCCGCAAACAGATGGGCGAGCAGATGACACAGGAGCTGGTAGCGCAAGGTGAGTAAGGAAGGAGAACAACCAAACTGGTGGCAACGGTTGCGTCCGAAGCTGCTGGGCTTCGTCGTGTGGAGCCTTGCCCGAGCGATTGGGATGAGCCTGCGTCTGAAGGTGCTCAACTTCGAGCAGGTGCTGGAGCGGGCGAAAGAGGGCAAAGGAGCGGTGTTGGTGACCTGGCACGGGCGCAGTTTGATCCCCGCGAACGTCTTTCATGGCAGGGGCTTCTGGGCGATAATCTCCCTCTCGCGCGACGGCGAGATACAAAACCACATTTTCCGGCGATTCGGTTTTCGCATCATCCGCGGTTCCACCGGTCGCGGGGGCATTCGCGCTGCGCTAGAAGCTGCTCGGCGAGTGGCAGAGGGAGGCATTCTGGCGTTCACTCCCGATGGTCCGCGTGGACCTAGCCGGCGGGTACAGCCCGGTGCGCTCTTTATTGCCCAAAAGGCAAAGTGCCCCATTATTCCCGCAGGCGTTGCCGCCTACCCACGCAAGCTGCTGCCAACGTGGGATCGCTACATGATACCTCTGCCGTTCGCGCGTGGCGTGTTCATTTTCGGCGAACCTATCGATGTGCCTGAAGGCATCAGCGAACAGCAGTTTGAGCAGCTGCGTCAAAAGGTCGAGCAGGCGATTAACGCGCTGGAGGAACAGGCGGAACAGATGGTTCGGGCAAAACGAGTGTGAGCCATGTTCAGCGTGATGTATAACCTCTTTCTCATCCTCACCTCTCCGCTATGGCTCGTCTATCTGCTATGGCGTATCGTGGTGCGGGGCAAATCGCGCGAGGGATGGGGGCAACGACTGGGCGGACTGCCCATGTCCCCGCAGGGACGCAGGGTCATATGGGTTCATGCCGTGTCTGTGGGCGAGGTGATGGCAGCTCTGCCTCTCCTGCAGGCGATTCGCGAACGATTTCCCCAATACCATCTGCTGTTGACCACTCTCACACCTACTGGCAACGCCACTGCCCGTCAACAACTGGGTAAGCTGGTAGACGCGGTGGGCTATCTGCCGGCGGACCTTCCCTTTGCGGTAGGACGTGCCCTGAAGCGGGTTCGTCCCGATGCGCTCATTGTGATGGAGACCGAGCTGTGGCCCAACCTGCTCACGATGGCGTACCGCCGAGGGGTGAGAACTCTCATCGCCAACGGTCGCCTCTCTGACCGAAGCCTGCCCACCTACAGGCGGTTCCGATGGTTCTTCGCTCACGTATTGCGCAGTGTGGACGCGATATGTGTGCAATCGGAGGAGGACGCCAGACGGTTTTGTGCTATCGGTGCGCCCCCCGACAGGGTGCATGTGGCGGGCAACACCAAGTTTGACCAGGCGGCGGTCGGGGCACAGGATGTAGACGCGGCTTCGCTCCGTCGGGATTTGGGGCTTCCCGAAGGGGCTCCTGTGCTGGTCATTGGTAGCAGCCGTGCGCCGGAGGAGGAGGCGATTATCGCCAACGCTTACCGCATACTGCGCGAGCGTTTCCCGAACCTGTGCATCGTATGGGCGCCTCGCCACGTGGAGCGTGCAGATGCGATTGTAGAGCTCCTTCAACAGGAAGGTTTTCGCCCGTGGCGACGCACGCAGGGTACCCCGGATACTCCGCGGGAGCAGATAGTGCTGGACACCTTCGGCGAGCTGGGAAAGGTGTACGCGGTGTGCGATGTGGCGATTATCGGCGGGAGCTTTGTGCCCCTGGGAGGGCAGAACCTGCTGCAACCTCTGGCACACGGCAAGCCGGTGATACACGGACCCTACATGAACAACTTCCGCGATGTCGCCGCGCTGGCGAGGGAAGCCCGTGTCGCATGGGTCGCACGAGATGCGGAGGAACTGGCTCAGCGAGTGGTTGAGCTTTTGCAGGCAGAGCCTTTGCGCGAAGAGGTCGCGCGGCGTGCTCAGGCGCTGGTACACGAACAGCAGGGCGCGTCACAGCGCATTCTGGATATCCTGGGCGAGTTACTCCAGCTGGCTGGTGCCGGAGAGGATCGCGAGGAAGCGTGACCCTCCTCCCGGCACGCCAGGAAGCACATCCCCGATCAATAGAACCAGAACACCCACCAGTTCTTCATCGGCTTGCCGTCGTCGTCTTTCGAACGGTTGCGCCACCCCGGCATGTTTTGCCACCAGTACACCAGCCACCTGCCCATACAGTCGGGGGCAAGGTCGGCGTAGCGCTTCAGCACTTCACATGTCCATGGCTTCGCGAGGTCTTTGCCACCCGGTCCGCTGCCGATGCGCCAGTCCTCGATGGTGGACAGCACCGGCTCGTTGTTGTTCAGGTCATAGTGGTGCCGGGCGTTGGGCGGAAAATGCACGTTGCCCCCAGCCGCTACGTAGTTCTCTATCCTCCATGTCTGTTTGCCGTCGGTCACTACTGCGGTCTGTGCGTCGGGATAGCTGATACCCTTTCCTTCTCCCCACAGTGGGTAGAAGGAGTTCCACGGCAGATGGTAACGCTTGTCCAGGTCGAAACCGGCATATTCGTGGAAGTAACGGGTGAAATAGGGAATAGCCCCGCTGTGTGCTAACCCTTCCATCGAGTGACCGAGATTCTCCATGGCGCAGCCGATGCCCCTGTCGTGGTTGATGCAGTTGAGGCGTACCGATCTGCCCGTCCACTTCTGATCGGGGTCTCCGCCGTTTCCCGCCTGCACGTATTTGCCCGGGATGCGACGGAAGCCTTCATCGTACGCCGGCTTCAACTCCACACATTCCAGACATCGGAAGTCACCTGTTGCGGCGGCGGTAAACCACACTTCGTGCACGTAACCCTGCGCTACCAGCTCGTCCAGCCGGAGGAAACGCCGTTTGTTTCTGGGGTCGCGCACGCCGATGTACTCGGCAAACCGTTCCGAGAAAAAAGCATTGTAGTCGCAGTTCACCTCGGGCTCGCGCACATGCGGTTTGATGGGGGATTTGGAGCTGTTTTTCTCCTTGCGGTCAGGGTCGCGCAGGTCGACGAACCGCCATACGGAGTACTCGAGGAACGGTGGGCTGTTCGGCTCCTGGTAGCCGTGGTAGCGGCTGGCTTCGCGCATAGCGACGATGAGCTGTTGCGCCAGCCGAAGAGGCTTCTCCGGCTCCACCTGGTTCGAGAAGTTGATCAGCAGCACGCGCGGTCGCATCTGTCGGATACGGTCGTGATGGCGCACGATCCATGCGTCCGAGTTGGCTTTACTCCATCGGTTGGGCCAGAGGGTGGGATCCGCAGGGTCGCGGAGCGGTTTGGGCGTGCCATCCGGGTTGAAGTGGCTTCGCCAATCGCCATCGGTTATCTGATATGTCGACATCGCGGATATGTTCCTCTCTTTCACGGTGAGATACCAGCAAGTCCATTCCCACGAGCCTGCTGCAGAATCCTGCATAACCTGGCCGTCGAGGTAGTTTTCTCTTCATACAAAGTAGGGCGCATTACTATATTATAACTGTATGTTCAATTCACAAAAATTTTTCCCAAAAAGTTTCCAAAAAACTTGACTTTTTGGGAAGGAACATCTATACTGGATACAGAACAGTTCTATAACGCTTTGATGAAGTTTCAACCATGTTCTGGTAATGGGAGAGGGTGCAGTGTGAAGGTCAAACACGTGTGGATACGTCAGCAGGTGCTGGAGGAAATCCAGCAGGGACGGTATGGTACACGTCTGCCGACGAAACAGCAGCTGGCTCAGCGGTTCGGTGTGAGCGTGGGCACCATATCGCGTGCGCTGGATGCCCTTTGTCGGGAAGGATGGTTGGAATGGAAGCGCGGTGCTGGTGTCTATGCGTGTGTTCCCTCTACCCCTCGCGTCAAACAGGTAGCCTTCGTGGTGAGTGCTCCTGCGGACGTGATGGAGCACACCTACCATGGACCTCTCTTTCGTGCTTTATGCGATGTGTGTGCTGAGGCAGATATCAACTTAATGGCAGCCTTTGTCCCTGCCTCGGAGTGGCAGCACCTGCCGGAGCGTTATCCGGACACCGCTTTCTACGTAGCGGCGCCGCCAGCCAGCAGCGTGGAGGTGTTGACCTCCCTCTGGAGGCAAGGTATCTCGCTGGTGGTCGCCGGGGCGTCCTGGCAGGAGCCAGTAGCGTTTCCCACCGTAGACAGCGACAACCGCGATGGGGCGCGGCGGGGCGTGGAATACCTGCTGCATCTGGGACACCGGCGCATCGCATACGTCAATGGTTTAGAAGACAGCACCAACTGCCGTGACCGTCTGGCGGGTTATCTGGACGCCCTGCGGGCATGGGGCATTGAGGCAAAGCCCCAGTGGGTGATTCGCCCCAATGATGATACTCACCTATCGCCTGCGGCGCGCAACGCTCTGGTGGACCTGTTGCTCATGCCGGATCGACCTACCGCTATCTTCTGCGCGGGTTATTTTCTCACTCTGGGGGTGATGTCGCTGGCTGAGCAGCTGGGCATTGCTATTCCGCGCCAGCTGAGCGTGCTGGGCACCGATGACCCCGTGTCAGCGCAGTATCTCCATCCACCGCTGACTACCCTGCGCCAGCCACTGTATCAGATGGGCAGACGGGCAGCGCAGGTGTTGCTGGAAAATGCGACGCGACAGTCCAGGCGTGTTGTCGCGCAGGAGAGGTTTCCCATGGAACTGGTCACCCGCGCCTCGTGCGCACCACCGGAAGAACCCAACAGGTAGCCATCGTCTGCTGTGGCGGACGTTAGCGATAGAAAACAAAACAATATCATGCGTGAGGAGGTCGTTTCAACCATGCGACGCAGCGGTTTTACGCTGATTGAGCTGCTGGTGGTTATCGCGATTATCGCGATACTGGCAGCGATTCTGTTCCCTGTCTTCTCGCAGGCGCGCGAGCAGGCACGCAAGACGTCCTGTCTGTCCAACACCAAGCAGATTGGACTGGCAGTCAACATGTATGTGCAGGATTACGATGAGCGGTTCTTCGTGCAGCCGTGGCCCGGTGGCTGTCCCGACACCGGCTACTTCACGGTGAACCCCTCTCATCCCAAGCAACACTGGGCGACACTGATTTACCCATACGTCAAGAACGGTGGCATTTTCGACTGCCCCAGCTATGCGGGCACCACTTACGTGGCGGCATATGCTTTGTGGGTGTGCGGTGACCCCGAACAGAAGCGCATTGTGCCGTTCGTGGAGTACGGTATCAATGAGCTCCTTTTGACCAACGGCACTTCCCTGGCATCAATACAGTCGCCCTCGAACATCGGCATCATCGCCGACAACAACTACATCTTCAGCTGGCGCAACTGCCTGCTCGGTCCTCTGGACAGCCAGCCGCGCTACTACTGGACGGAAGGACGTGGTGGCTGGGAGTTCTACCAGGGTAATCCGCGCCACCAGGGTGGCATGAACTTCGTGTACGCCGATGGGCATGCGAAGTGGGCACGCTCCACGGATAACCCCAATCCGAAGTCGGATCGACCATACGAGTGGGGTTACTATCCTGTGCTGATGTCTGACGATATCTGCACGCCTCCGTAAGTGAGGGAGGAAAGGCAATGAACAAGAACATCTCCACACCAGTAGCTATCGCGATTATCGTCGTGGTGCTGCTCGTGGTCGGCTTCTTCCTCTACCGGGGAATGACCGGAGGGGTACAGGGCAACGGTCGCGAAGGCGAGGTACAGGCAGCTCCGCCGGTTCCCGGTGGAGGAGCACCACCCAGCGCGGTAGCGCCGGGTAGCCAGTAAAAACAGAGGGGAGAGGCATAGCCTCTCCCCTTCTCCAACCGACCCCAATCTGCTCTAATCTGTCGGCAGTTCAGCAACCGCGCCACAGGGTGGTGACCATTGGGATGGTGGGAGGCGTTTCGCAGGCGGTTGCATCTACTTGTTCCTCAGGCGAAACAGTCGTTTTGCCTGAGCGGGGGCGTGTCCGTCCAGCAAGATGCGGGCAATATCGGCATACATTCGCAGGCGAGCCACCGTACCGCGCAGACGCCCCAGTTTTTCTTCCTTCATTGGGTGGGTGACGCCAACCAGCGGTACGTATCGCACCCTCCAACGCTGGCGAACCGCCCAGCGCGTGATTTGCGTCTCCACCCCGAAACGGGCGAACTGCACGTTGGGCACCTCCAGGAACAGCTCTCGCCGGATGGCGCGCTGCCCGCTGACGAAGGGGAATAGCTTCTGGGCAAGGTCGGTGGCGCGTCTGCCGCCGCGAAACACTCCCAGCGTCATGTCCGCATCGCCGCGGTATACCGGCTCCACCAGGCTATCTACGTGTTCGGGGGTTAATCCGATCAGGTCGGCGTCCAGAAAGACAATCACCGGCGCCTCTGTGTGGCACGCCCCGACATGCATTGCTCCACCCTTGCCGAGATTCTGGGGAAGCTGCAACGCGCGCACGCCATCGAAATGGCGCGCCACCTCGTACGTGCCGTCTACCGAACCGTCGCTAACCACCAGAATATCATCGACCAGTGCAGCTGCACGTACCGCCTCCAGCACCCGGGGCAGACGGGTCTCTTCGTTATAGGCGGGGATAATTGCTGTGACTCTCATTGCCCCGGCGCTGTACTCGGAGTTTGTCGGTCGGGCAGTTCCGCGATCAGCTTCTTCGCCCTCAGGATGCGGTTCTCGGTCAGCGGGTGGGTGCGCAGGTTCGCCAGTAGTCCTTTCATTGGGCTTTTCTCCAGTTTCTGCAGCTTCTCGAAGAAGCGGACCAGCCCTTCCGGATCGTATCCGGCAGCGTAGGTGTAGTGGATGCCGCGCCGGTCGGCATCGTATTCGTCATCGCGGCTGTACTGCAACATCACCAGTGAAGTTGCAATGCTTGCCACCTTCTGCGCGCTGCCCTTCGTGCCCAGAGAGATGGCGAGGTCCGCCAGAATGCTGCTGGATATCTGCTTGGCTGCATGGCGTGCCACGATGTGTCCCACCTCGTGCGCGATGACCGATGCCAGCATATCGCGGTCGCCGCCAACCTGCTCCAGGAGACCGCGAAAGACGTAGACCGGACCTCCGGGCAGGGAAACGGCGTTAATCTCTTGAGTATCCAGCACCTTGAAAGTGAACGGAAAATCCGGCGCGCGTTTGCCTTCCACCTGCCGCATTCCCTCCAGCACGCGCTGTCCGATTTCCTGAACCAGAGCCACGCGCTCGGGGTTCGTGTCCAGCTTGTACTCCTTCTCGATCGCTGCGGAGCCCTCTTTGCCAATCTGAATCTCGTCCTGTTTGCTCAGCAGGTTCGTACCGCGACAACTCGTGAGTGAGAGTATCGTCGGCACGACCAGAAGGAGCACTCCTATTCGTGTGAGCCATGCTGTGCGTGTCATGGTGTTTTCTCCTGTTTGCCAGACCAGAAGCGTGCCAGCTCCTTGCGGGCGTTATCCATCATCTGCTGGAGCTGCTGCAGGGCGTGTTGGGTATCACCGTTCTGGTGAGCCGCTTCTGCCAGCGCCTTGCTACCCTGCTCCATCTCCTTCTTCGCCTCATCCAGCTTGCCCGCGCTCATCAGCTGCAGAGCACGCTGCAGATGACGTTTCGCCTCCGTGATGCTTGCCGGCTCTGACCTGTTCTGCTGGCTGGCAAGTTTCACCTGTATCTGTTCCACCCGCTGGCGAACCTCGCGCAGCTGCTGATAATTATACACCACCCCCGCACATGCCGCCAATGCCAGCAAGAGTGTAATCACCCTCATGCTACGATGCCCCCTTTCCGTGCAGACGCGCCTGTAACCACCACCACAGGCGGGTTTCTCCGTCTACCCTTTTGCGCCATGCCCAAGCCAGCATTCCTCGCGCGTGGCACGCCCGCCGATGCCACTGTACCTGCGGCTTCCATCGGTACTTGTACGGCTCATCGCCGCGCAAGAAGTCGAATACCACACAGCCTTCCTCGATAGCCCTGCGGATGGCATAGGCAGTGAGCACCGTGCCCATGCTGTAGCGAGCCAGCGCGGGGTCAAAACCCCCCAGATAATAATACGCACGCCGCCCAAAATGGAAGACGTACAGCACCGCCCGGATCGCTCCACCTGTTCGCAGCGTATGCAGACGCAGCCAGCCGTTTTGCAGGGCACAGTGTGCCCACTCCCGATGGAACTGCCTCACCTGCGGCTGAAAGAACCCGCCGGGAAGCATCCTCTGCCTCCATCGGCGCGTATGCAGGTCGAACAGCGCATCCAGCGCATCGGGCAGGCTTTCTGCATCGGCGGTATCCATCCGCACCTCGCCGAGGTCCCGCTGCATCTGCCTCTGGGCATAGCCGATATTGAAGCGCGTCTTCTTACTTAAAGACCCCCAGTACGCCTCCCACGTTTCAGGCAAAACCACGTAGGGACACTTCTCCTGCCCCACTACGTGCCAGCCATGTGCTTCTGCGATGCGTGCCATCCACGATCCGTCCGCCATCTGGTGCAGGTCCGCGCAGGGCTGGTTCTCCAGCCATTCCGCGACCGCCTCAGCAACCGCGTGCTCCTGTTCTGGAGGGGCGAGGATGCCCAGCCTGTCGGAGATGCCAGTGCCTATCCAGCGCAGCACTTTGCCCAACACTGTCCAACTGGCATACAGTGGAGCGATGCCCACCGTCTCACCGCCGTCCTGCACGCAGAGCACCTGTGCCGTTCTTCCTTTGCCAAGGTGCCTCCACCACAGGCTCGCCCACTCCCACGTCTGGAAGAGCGAAACCTGTGGGTTCTCTGCCTGTATCTCCCGCCATGCGGAGCACAGGCTCTCCTGCCAGTCCTCACCAGCGACAACGACCCGAATGCCAGCTTCCTCCTCTTACCGCCTGATTATATCCCTTTACCGGACAGGGCGTCAACCGTGTGCAAGGGGCGACACACCGGAATGGTGCCTGCAGTGGCGTTGCTGCGCTTTCATACACCGGTGCGCAGCAGAAAGTACAACGACACCATGAACCATACGCCACCTACGAAGCCCATCACCAGTCCCGCTATTCCCACCATCTCCCAGCGCAACAGCAAGCCGAGCATGCCCACTGTGTAGCCCAGCAGCGTCGTCACCCCCGACGCTATGACCTGCCTCTGATACCGCTTGCGCTGGGGATGTTGAATCACATAGCCACATTGAGGACAGGGCTGCGTGGGGTCACTCACCTCCGCAGCGCATTTGGGACATCGAACGTTCTGATTCATCGTTCCCTCTCAAGGTAGTGTCTGCCTTTCCTCTGCTTCCCCTCTCACAGAGAAAGGCTGCCCCCTTCCCTGCGGGGGAAGGGGGTCGGGGGGTGAGGTCTGCCTTAATACCTCTTCAAGAACTCCAGCCCCTGCCGTAAAGACTCTACCACATCTTGCCCGCTTTCGTCTTCCACTGCGTACCAGCCGTCGTAGCCGATAGACTTCAGCAGAGCGATGTACTCGTCCCAGGGTACTGCCCCTTGCCCGACGGTGGGTTTTTTGGTTTCGGGGTTGTGGTCTTTGGCGTGGGTATGCACGATGTAGGGTGCCAGCTCACGCACACCTTCTAACACGCCGTACCACAACAGGTTCGCGGGGTCGTAATTGACCCTCAGCGCGGGGCTGCCGATGTCTTCGATGAACTGTCTCAACACAGGCGCAGGTTCCATGCCCGTCTCGATGCAGAAGATACCGCCTCTCTTTTCGGCGTGCCTGGCGATTTGCTCTATCGCGCTGCGAATGATGGGGTATCTGGGGTCGTTTTTGTCTTCGGGGATGACGCCCGGGTGTGTGGTGACGATAGGCGCGCCTATGTCTACCGCCAGTTCGATGCATCGTTGCGTCTTGGCGATGCGCTCCTCGATGCCCTCTGCCTCGTCAAACCCGCCGAAGCGCGTGGGACCGGACATCTGTGCGCAGAAGCCGCTGATGTGCAGTCCGAACGATTCCACCCGCTTGCGCCACTCGGCGCGCTGTGCGCCCACACACACGTCGGGGTCCAGCACGCAGGGTCCGTAGCTCGCCACGTTCCACAGCTGTACTCCCTGAAAGCCTATCTCCGCCGCCGTTTGCAGGGCATGCATCAGCCGTTCTTCCGACTCCCCTGCCGACAGCGACCACAGCGCCACACCAATCTTCAATGAACCCATATTCGCTCTCCTGATGAGATGTTTGAAGTACAGTTTGGCGACAGGGAGGGAAAGTTCCTGTTTGGGGGATTTTAAGGAGTCTCAGCTCTACCCACGCACACTCTGCCGAACACATTGGGAACGACGAGAACTTCGTCGCCATACGGAACACCGAGAGTGAACCCATCCACCACCGGGAGGTCTTTCTCAATAAGCTTCCATCCTTGAAGAGCAGGTTTTTCGCAACGCCATAGCAGGGCATAGGCTTCGTTGCCCCTCTGCCACTTGGACCTTACGGGAATGGGTTGTTTCTTGAGGACCCGTTGCCACGAAGCACTCCATGCGATGGATACCGTGCACACAAGACAAAAGGGGTGATTTTGTCTCTCCTCTCAACTTTTTCTTTCATTTCAGAGAGACCTTTGGCACAAACTCGACAACAATCTCGACGCGCTCATTTTGCGGGCTGGTTCTGTCTTTAGTGTTCCATGGTGCTTGCCCAGCGCGGCCGGATACGGCTAAATAGTATGCAGGTATCTTGCCTCTACTATGGAAGATGCGTGCTACTACCGCAGCTCTTTGGGCAGATAATTCCCAATCGTCCGCTTGACCAGAAACAGGAGGGATAGTATGTCCTTCAATGCGGATACGTCGCCAATGGTTACGATATCGCCCCAGGATTTCGGCAAATTTGGCAACGCTATGATAGCCTTCGGGTGTTATCTGAACACTGTTTGGATAGAAGAGAGCCTTTCCTGCAAAGTGCCAGCGCTGGACGCAGGTCGGGTCGTTGCGATAGTTGCGATCTATGTGTTTAGGACGAGATGCGGGATCCATTTCGGAGAGAACCGCCTCGTAAACCCCTTTTTCAGAATCTGTGCAGCCGATACCTCCCCATCCAGCCCTGCCAACACTCAGAACGGCAGCCATGAAGAAAACAAGGATGAGTACGAGATTAATGCCTACATCGCTGAAAGCAATATAGGGGTTCAGGGAGTCTTCTGTATTTATGGGGTACTCATTCATCGTTTCCCTTTCCTCCAAGGAATTAACCATGAGAACCAGCTTTTTCGCTTGGACGGTTGGACCTGCGATCTCTTCAGTGATACGCTGAGTTCCAGCATTACGCTGTGCAGGTCCGCTGTTATGTCGCGAAGAGACTGAATGCTCTGAACCAACGCTTGGATGTCCGATACGGCTTGCACTGGTCGTTCGTCGCGGCTGGCACTGCCTCCAAATTCGCTGATGGTGCTAGATAGGTTTTGTATCGCCTCTATCAGCTTGGTGATCTCTTGTTGGTCTAAGATGGCTGTTGTCGCAGTTGCCGAGCTGACGAAGGGACGTTCCGCTATTACTTTACCATCTACCGAAGGTGCCGAACGCGGCGTGTGAACTACTGCTTCCGTCATCTCTTGCATTCGTGGCACTGGTCGCTCTCTCAGTTCACCCATCACTTGTTGTATCTCGGTTAATACCTCATGCACCTTGTCCCAGCCACTATCACTTCCGTTTCTTGATTGCCATACAGGAGATTCCTTGATGGTGTGGAGGGAGTCTCGTATCGCAGCAACTGATTTCTCCACCTCATCTATCGCGAAACGGTGGTCCTTAAGAAGGTTTTCCACATATTCCGTGAGACACTGGTGGTAGTGTGCAATTTGGGAGTGTATCTGTACTCCTTCGTTGGTAAAGAGGTCCCCAGCTTGACGAAAGGCTTGGGTAGCCTCCCCGAACTGCCTACCAGCATCATTTATCCTCGCCACGATATCTTGAGCATTCCTTCGGAAGTTTTCATCCAGCGCACCAATCTTCTCTAACTGTCCCTTAATCTGATGTTCAAGGTCGCTTCGAGCCTGCTCAAACACGGTGAGAAGTTCTTGATGCGCGTTACGCAAATCGGTATGGTACTGGGCTAGTTCAGCGGTGCTTTCGCGAAGATCTCTGCTACTACTCTCCAATGCAGACGCGCTCTGAGCAACCCCCTGTGCCACATACTGAAGTTTCTCTTGCATCTCTTGCGCAGTTTGGGTCAACTTCTCAACGCTTTGTTGCATTGCCTCTCCTGCAGTGGTCAGGACCCCCTTGAACTGTTCCGCTGCTTCTTGCATGACAGGACCGATTCTCTCGAGAAACCTCCGGCTTTCTGCAACGATCTCCTGGCTCTTGTTGATAAGTTCCTGTAAACTCTGGATCTGAGCGGATTGGCTTTCGGGTAGGACATCAGGGATAACACTCTGAATAATATAGGTATCCCATTCAGACAAAAGGGATTGCAGTTTTCCCGTGACGGAGCGCAATATCCAGCCAACGATTAGCGCAGCAAGTATTCCCCACAGGGTACAGGAAAATGCCGTACCCATCTGTTGCAGCGTAAAGCTCAGAAGGTTGAAAACGTCTTGTGGGCTGGCATTGTTGAGTGCATTACTGAGAGGCTTTACAAGAGAACCTACAGTCTCGGCTAGACCCAGAACAGTTCCCAGTAAACCCATTAGCAGAAGAATATTTGGGGCGGGACGTGCAAAGTTCAGCTTTGCTAATTCCTTTTCGCGCAGGATGAATAGTACCGCTCTCCAGTCTGCATACTCCAGGTTGCTTATTCGGCTTAAGGTTTGCTGAGCACGCGCAATATAACCGTCTCGTCCTTCAGGGGCGGAGGCTCTATGATTATGGGACCTCCAAAAGGACAGTAGTAGATACAGTCGCAACAGGATATACGCGCTGTAGGCAATTATTGCCAGCACGATCACTTTACCCAATGGGTGCGCTGGGAACAAATATGTGGGATTCACTGTTGGCCTCCTGCGATGATAGCTCCGAAGCCGAAGTAATGATTTTGCGGATTGACAAAGCAACGCCATCCGTTTTGTGCAGCCTCTTGTTCGTCTTTGCCAATCCAGCCCCCGCACTTTGTGCAGTAGATACCGTCCTGTTCGCAGATACCTGCTTGACCGGGGCGTCGGTCACCCTTCTTGAATGTCATCTGTTTGATCATGTCTCGGTCTGGAGGAAATACCTGGTCGTATGCTTTCAGCAGTTCGTCGTCAGCGGCACAATATCGGCTAAACCGCTCAGCTAGCCAGTTCCGGTTCCAATCAGGTACCACGCCGCCTACCTGCCTTTGCAGCTGCTCATCGATGTGTTGGACAAATCGAACGTCTCCTCCTTCGGTTTTCAACCCATCACGCTTCGTCTGAATGCGTGCTTCAAGAATCTCCAGAGCTTGGTGTAAGCCATAGCCTTCCGTATCTATCTCGCCGCGCGCAAGAGCCATTGCCGCATGTCGGAAGCTCAAGGGTAGCCTCCGTATTCCCGGGTCACCAGGACCCGTCCTCAGGTCAAAAACCAGTGCTCCTCCTTCGGGACGAACGATTTCTAGGAGCGTAGCAATTGTTAGGATCTCTTCCGCCTTGCGAACGCGCTTATCTTCCTCATCTGTCACGCCGACCCATGCAACGTCTTTGCGTGTGAAGAAAGTTGGAAAGTCGTCACAATGTGCTCGTGAGATGCCATCTGCTCCGACCACACTCAGCACCCCTCGTAGTGGGAACCGGAACTGATTTTGCACGAACACCACGCGCCAGCTATCTGGTGAGGTGTCCACATGCGGATTCGCGAAGTGATTCCGGGCAATACTCTCGAATTTTTGTTTGTGGCTTGATTCGGGAACCAGTAGCAAGCGGTTCCGCAAAATTGGTGAACGCCCACCAAACGTCGCGTGTGTCTCGTTGAGGTCAAGAAAGCTCGTTGCCTTTTCAGCAGCTTGCTGAGCCATCACTTCGGGGCTTTTTAAGCCATGTGTGTTCATCCACCGCTCGAGTACGTTCTCATTGCGCAGCCGCAAGAAGGGTGCACGTGCCCTTTCCTGCATCTCTGCAAAAATGTCTTCCGGAAGCAAGGTAGTCAGTGGCTTACTTGTATCCAATGGTTGACTCAGCCAGTCCTGCTCACGAGGTACTGTAGACGGCAGGGTAACACGACCAGACAACCGCGATAACACGCCCGATACAATTTCAGAGGCAATTTTTTCCCGATGTTCCTGCCAAGAAACTCCGGTTGCCACCGCATCCAGTTCGAGACATCGGCTGAATTCCTCCGGGACTGTGCCCTGTTCACCTACTTCTGGATCGAAGAGGAGCACTCCATTGATATTGGGTTCATTTCGAGACAGTTCGTTAGATTGATGGTTCATCCTGTTCTGGAGGGTAATCAATCTGTCGCGAAGGTTCATCGTGCGGTTTCGGAAAAGTTTGGTCTCTTTGCGAATCCGGCTGATAACACCAGCCTCGGTGACTCCATTTTCGTTGGTCCTGTCCAATAACACCTGTGCAACAACCCCATCCTCCCGGGCATGCAATTCGTCTTGTAGGGCGTTATAGAGGTGTCCAATAAGGATTTTGACTCTACTTCTACCAAGGAACTTGTTAAACCATCTACTGCGATATCGTTCGAGATCGCGGAGTGTCGAATCTACCTCCTTGGGCAGTTCTCCGATCGCGGAAGCTTGTTCGTTCAGTTCGTCTAGCCTGCGTTCTATTGCTGTCAGGAACTGCAGCGCAACCGCAGGACCGCGCCGGTAGTCTGCCATGAGGCTGTTGATTCGGTTCCTGATGTTGTTCACTATCTGGTTGGCAACGGCCTGCCGATTTCTCATAGCTACCTGGTACAAGCTGCCGGGACTGTGCAGACTGAGCTCGTCGGCGACATCAGATTGCTGGAACAAAGGGCGGAGCGAATTGTTGATTATCTGGCGAGCATCGTTCGTTCTACGCCAGACCTTTCTCATTGCCTCATCCAGTGGTTGCTTTGTTGCTTCTTCACGGACGTCCTTATCGTTGACCCTGAAAAGTAGATCCTTCAGCCGTTCCCAAGTAAGCCCTATGTTGTCAAGCCACTCCTCAATGGTGTTTTCTTCGACGCTTCGGTGGCACCACTGCCCTAGAGCGTACGCACTAAGCCGATATGTACACGCTTCGATCACGCGCTGTGCAGGAAACTCCAGGGTTGACAGACCAAAAGTGCAGAAGACGTGAGCTTGATTACCTCTATCTAATATCGGTGGAGCATTAATAGCATCCGCAAGTGGTAGCGTGGAAGGGACAAATGCGTTGAGAAAGATGTAATCTGCTATTGCTGTGTTGAGCTGCTGGTTGTGCTCGCTTCCTACATGTCTTGGTGCGGCAATAAAGAGCAGACTATAGGGTGCCTCGGAAGGTGAGGACTCCCTGCCATCCGGGAACCGGATGGTCTTGCGGTCTGCTCTATCGGTCAGGTGATACTGGTTCAACTCGACGAGGGCTGCGTACGCATTGCGTTTGAACCGCTCAGCACTTTTCTGTGTCGTGGATGTCAAGCTACGGTGAGGGAGCGTGAAGATGCCAATCTTATGCTCGCTAGGTTGTGTATCTCGGTTCAGGAAAAACCCGAAGTCAGAGGCAAGACCACTACAGGTGCCCCCACACAACGTGCCAACGACGTATATCACCAAGTTGCCATTGTTGGCAAACTGAATTTGCGGCATCTGCCCATCAGGCATCGTACCGTGTTTCTCTTGCACGTCTGCTACAGTCAGCTGGCGAAGCCGGTTAAGACGCAGAATGAGGGCGCTATGTATCCTATCGTAGTTTGAGGGGAAGAAAAAAGCCAGTCGCCCCACCATTCGGATGTTTCCTGCACCTGCTGTTACATGGCCGTCGTGAAGATTTTTTAGAGTCTCTATTTCCGCCCATTCAGTAAACCGTATTTTCTCATCGTAGGCGTCAGGTTTGTTCAACAGCATTTGGTACTCTTCGGCAGAAATCGTAAGAGGAATGAAGTCTTCATAGGCAATAACGTCGGGACGGTTATTGCCATCAGTCTCTATGCATAGAAACTGAATCCATGGGGCGCGGCTAATACTGCCTAACTCCCATTGAATGCGCCGCGCTATCGCTTCGCAGATTTCTGTACCCGTACTTCCCAGACCAATGACCAGCGTTTTGGTAACTTGCATGGTTAACCTCCCTCATGCTGTGATTTACCGGGATCTGTGAACACCCAGTCGATGCGTACATCAACTTCCTGTGTACGAGCAGGCATAGTCGGTTTAGGTGGTTTACGTAGGACGAAACTCAGAACGTGCGGCTCCCCCATCTTTAAGGGGTAAGCACTACATCCCTGTTGAACCCGCTCGTCGTCGATTTTCCGTAACTCTGCTTCTCGTGGCTGCAATTCTATCCTGTTCCCCTGGCGGAAAAGCTCTGCCAGTACAGCGTCTGAACCTTTCGCTACCTTAATCACTGGGGTCGTTTCCTGCGACGTAGGCTTGTAGCTTTCTCCTGCAAGAATGCAGATGGGATCTCCGTCTGTGACTTGGCTAATATCAATTCGTTCGTCTTGTATCTTCATTACATGGGCGCTCGGTTGTTTCAGGAGCAGTTTACGCGCAATGAGCGTGCCGATTACGATGAGTGCTGCAACAAGCACAACCCAAGGTAAGGTCATGAGCAAAACTTGTAGCGGCTTTGCGTGGGGTGGTGAGGGAGGTCTCGAGGTAACACGCTCACGCACCTGCTCTGAACGCGGTTTACCTGTCAGTGCTGCCGACGCGAAGGTCTGAGGCGCTACCATCACAACGTCCAGCTTTCTATTGGCTGTGCTGCCGTCGACCTTGATTACCTTGAAAGGTAACACCAGTGATGCCCCGCTTTCGCTTACCTGCGGTAATCGCTGCCACGTTTGCAGCACCTGCTGATACGTCGGGTTATCTGCTCCGAGCGTCTGTTGTCCTTTCGGCGCCACGCTCTGCGCATCGTTGGTTAAGAGCACAATGACTGCATCGCGCGCGTCACCCAGGCGCTGAGTAATCTCGACAATGGCTCTCTCCGTATCGTGCCCACCTTGACTGCCGTCCTGCACGGTCGTCGGGAAGAGGTCGTTGATGGGTTGCTTTTGCTCTGGGGAACTGCCGGGCACTATCATCGTTGCCTCTTTGCCCTGCAGGTGGTCCCAGAGGCTCATTTCCCAGGCGAAGCAGGAGACCCTGTCTCCTTCCACAAGTAAATCCCTGGCCAGCAGCCATGCAATCTGCCGAGCCGCTTGCGCACCTAAGGGGTCCTTGTTAAAGTGCCCCGTACTGAAGGCGAGCACGAGGTGAATGTGCTGACGCTCCAAATCTCCCCCTGCCTGAGATACTGCCGAGCGGATAGCGTCCTGGAGGGTACGAGCAGCCTGTTTGATACTGGCATCGTCCAACCTGTCCTGGCGGGTGCTTTGCGCTACCAGTACGGACGTAGCGAACGCGAGCAATAATACAAGCAGTAATAGACGCAACTCTGATCCTCCTTATTTGCTTGATTCTGTCATCGGCGACAACACGGCACGGCGTTTGCGTCTATTTGCTGCAATTATATCTGACACCTGAGCAATTGTCAACCCCGTCGATGTTCCGGTTTTTGACCTCTTTTATTGCTGATTGACAGCCGAAGGAGCTGTTGCATTCTGTGGCTTGTGCTTCGCGCAGTGCATCTGCGTTCGCTCTGCCCTGCTTCAAATTCCTTCGAGAAAACTGAAACATTCCCCTGCGCTTGTGCATCCAAAAGAGTGAAGGAGAAACCGCAGAGTGTTTCCGCGAGGATTTTCGCATTCGGCAGGATTTCCCGTAGAACGGTTGCTCGCCCGGGAGGGTGAGAGGAGGAACATGTGCTTTCGTGTACCTGGAAAGCATGGAGGTTCAATGCAACATGAATTTCGCTTCCACCTTCCGCTTTTTTACGCACGTGGAAGTGGATGGTCTGGAGGAAGTGCCGTTTGAAGATAGCGAGATCCTGCGCCTGCCCGATGCGCAGCGTCTCAAGCAACTGGAGGACCTGCGGATAGAGTTCCTGAATCGCTGGCAGGCAGGAGATGACATAGAGGAAGTGGTACAACGCATCTTTGCCGTGCCGACAGATGCCTTCCTGCCGGCGTTTCCACCCCGCTATATCGTGGGCTATAACGTGCAGTGCCCGGTGCAGGCGCGGGTGTTCAGCCGTGTGATGCGCGACCTGGACCGCTATATCGCCGCGCTGTCGCGCTTTGCGCTGCGTGTGCGGGTGCTGTCGGTGGCGCAGCCGCTGCCCGAACATCCCGATGGCTATCCCGACCTTGCAAGCGTGCTGCACATCATCCGCTATCTGGGCGAGGGGCGATGGCTCCAGGCGGTGAGAGACTTCGAGCGGGAGAAGCGCCAAACGGTGTGCTGGCGTTACCTGCCCTCCTCACTGGCTGCGGATGGTGCAGTGCCCGAGTGCATGGCGGACGCGCTGGAACTGTTGCTGTATAAAGCGCAAATCGTGCGTATCCTCGCCAGCGACCCTGTGGGCGAGCTGAATGAGGCTCTGGCAGAAGGCGCGGATGAATACGTTCATGCGCTCAGCACGCTGGTACAGGCGGTGCGGCGTCAGTGGCGTCGGGAGCGTTTCAAGAGATTTGTTCTGTCGCCTGGTCGCTACCCTGCGACGAGACGGCAGCTGACCACCTCAACACGGAACCTCGGGCATAGAACATAGGGCCGCTCTCAAGCTCTCTGAAGGTTTGCGGCAGGGTGAGCTACCCTGCCGCCTTTTTTACTCTATCCTTTACCGACAGGAATCATCTCTCCGTGCGCTTCCAGCAGGTCATCTACCAGCGACCAGATTTCGTCCAGAGTGAGCTCCGCAGCGGTATGCGGGTCGAGCATTGCCGCGTGGTAGATATACTCGCGTTTGCCGGTCAGCGCGGCTTCCACCGTCAGATACTGCACGTTGACGTTGGTGGAGATGATCGCCGCCAGCTGCGGGGGCAGGTCGCCGATGCGTATGGGTTGCACGCCGTTCTTGTCCACCAGGCAGGGCACTTCCACGCAACAGCCCGGCAACAGGTTGGTGATCAAACCATCGTTGCGCACGTTACCATATACCACGCGCGGGATGCCTGTCTCCATGCTGTGGATAATCAACGAGCCGTACTCCATGCTGCGGTGTACCTCTATCGGCTCATCGCTCTCGAACTCCACGCGCATCCGCTCCCAGCGGGCAATCACTTCCTCACAACGGCGGATGTATTCATCCAGCGGGATATTGAACCGCTCGATGAGGTCGGGACGGTCGCGGCGGATGAAGTAGGGCACGTACTCCGCGTAGTGTTCGCTGGACTCCGTGACGAAATAGCCCAGTCGCATCATCATCTCGTAGCGCACGCGGTTGTAATGAGGCACGCGCCCTTCCAGATATATCTGGCGCAAAGCGGGGTACAGGTCTTCGCCGTTGCGCTCAAAACGCAGGTAGAAGGCATGGTGATTGATGCCTGCGCACACATAGTGGACCTCTTCAAAGGGGATTTTGAGGTCTTCCACCGCCAGCGACCACGCCGTGCCCTGCACACTGTGGCACAGCCCCACCACTTTCACTTTCGAGGCGCGATACCATGCCCACACGTTCATCGCCATCGGGTTCGTGTAGTTGATGAACAACGCGTTCGGACACAGCTCTTCCATATCCCGCGCGATGCTCAACAACACGGGGATGGTACGCAGTGCCCGCATGATGCCTCCCACGCCCAGCGTATCGGCAATGGTCTGGCGCAAGCCGTACTTCTTGGGGATTTCGAAGTCAATCACGGTAGAAGGCTTGTAGCCGCCTACCTGAATGGTGTTGATGACGTAATCTGCGCCGTCCAGCGCCTCGCGCCGGTCTAACGTGGCGGTGATGGTAGGATGAGCGTTCACCGCCTTCGCCACCTTCTCCGCCACGCGCTTCGCGGTGTGCAAACGGTCGGGGTCAATGTCCATCAGGGCGATGTGCGAATCTGCCAGTTCAGGGAAGCTCAGGATGTCGCCCAGCAGGTTCTTGGTGAACACCACGCTCCCCGCGCCGATGATGGTTATCTTTGGCATTCAGACGCTCCTTTCTACTCTGTTCTTTCTGCTTTCGGTTCGGTAAAGCGTCGCGCGCTTCCTGCCGAAGCAGGAGTGCCGAGATCTGGTGCGAATTAAAAGCTTATCTATACTGCATGGAGGTAACCAGAGATGGCGTTTCAGGGCAAAGAGCAGTGGAAAGGTGTGCACATCATGGCGCCGCGTCCGGAGGATGTGCCTTTGCTCAACAGGGCGATTGAGCAGACTCTCGCTCCGCTGGGCATCAACGTGCTGATTCTGGAGGTCAACTACGGTTACGAGTACCGATCGCACCCCGAGTTGCGGATGAATGGGGCGCTGAGCAAAGCGGACATCCGTGACATCCTGGCGATGTGTCGCAAGTACCGTATTCGCCTCATTCCACAGTTCAACTGCCTGGGGCATCAGTCGTGGGCGAAGACCACTTTCCCCCTGCTGGTGAAGTACCCCGAGTTCGATGAAACTCCCCAGATTCCGCTGGACAACCCGGATATCTACTGCCGCAGCTGGTGTCCCCTGCACCCGAAGGTGAACGAGGTGGTGTTCGCGCTCATGGACGAACTGATAGACGCCTTCGAGGCAGACGCCTTTCACGTAGGCATGGACGAGGTGTTCCTCATCGCCAGCGACCAGTGCCCCCGCTGCCGCGGAAAGAACCCCGCCGACCTCTTTGCCAAGGCGGTGAAAGACTATCACCAGCATCTGGTCAAGAGGCGCAAGCTGACCATGCTGATGTGGGGCGACAGATTGCTGGACGACTCGGTGATGAAGTACGGCAAGTGGGAAGCCAGCCAGAACGGAACTGCGCCTGCTGTGGACATGATTCCCAAGGATATTATCATTTGCGACTGGCACTACGAGCTGCGCGATGAGTATCCCTCGGTGCCGTTCTTCCAGCAAAAGGGATTTCGGGTGCTTCCGTCCAGCTGGCGCCATGTGCAGGCGGCGATTGCCCTACGCGACTACGCCCGCAAGAACGCCACCGAGAAAATGATCGGTCACCTGTGCACGACGTGGTCTAGCGGTGGGGACATCGCCCGCGCTTTGCTGGACGATCCCAAGGCTTCCGACAACGCCAAGCAGGCGGTACAGGCACTGAAGGTAGTGATGCAGAGTTGACCTGAAGGAAGGTACACGGCGATGAAAATTTTTCCCTTCAGCTGCATCCTCTTGCTGACCCTCAGTTTCCCGATACTCTGGAACATTCATTGGCTGCTCGCCATCCTCGTTGTTCTTCTGTATTTCGGACAAGACCCCTCGCAGCCTGCCTTCGGCGAACAGTAGTCACCCATCGATTGTCAGGTGTGCGAGGAAAGAGTTTTTGCGTCAAAAAACTATATAGAGGATTGAGCCTTTGCCGAAGATAAGATTAAAGACGTTAGACTTTTCAAAACGGAGTGTCTCGACGCCATGAGAATCGCGCGGGGAATGCTTGCACTTGTCTGTCTCAGCATCATTGCTCTCTCCGCCTGGTGCTGGACTGGATCTCAGGGGGAACGACCCGATGAGGGGAAGTCTTTAAACCCACTATCTGCCTTTCCTCCACGCTCGCCGCGTCCTCGCCCACCACGTCCGCGCCCCACGCCCACCCCGAACGTGCCTGAGAACCCCGCAGAGTGGCATCAGCACGCTCATGATGCTCAGCGCACCAGCTATACTGCACAGGTGGTGCCGTATCCATGGCGCTGGCGATGGGTGTGGAACGGCTCTAACGCTATGGGTGGACTGGGCAAAGTGACCTCTACTGGCTCTCTGCCACGCAACGTGCAGCCGGTCACGGGAGGAGGGCGCGTGTATATCGCTGCAGGAGTGGATGGAGTGTTTGCTCTGCGTGAGGATAATGGGCAGCAGGTGTGGCGTCGTGCAGGCATCGGTGACATCCGCTCTACGGTCGCCTACGACCCTGATACGCAGAGCGTTTTTGCCCTTTCCTCTTCAGGGCGTCTTTATCAGCTGCGAGCCTCGGACGGCACAGTACTGAACCAGTTCTCGACGGGAAAAAGTAGCGACCTGCCTCTGCCGCCCCTGCTGCTGCGGGACAGGGTGATTTTCTCGATGGGCAACTCGGTGTATGCCCTGAACAAGCAGACGATGCAGCGGATTTGGGTCTATAACGCAGGGAACAACGTGTGGGTAGCGGTTCCACCAGCCTATTCCGCCTCGCGTGACCTGGTGATTGTGGCTACAGAACCTGACCTGTACGTGCACGCCCTCCGCAACAGCGATGGATCTGCCCGATGGCGTGTGCGCCCTGTACACCCCAGCCTCCGGTTCGAAGACCCAACGGAATACCGCTACGGCTGGCCAGTCGTCGCTGACAGCACCGGTCTGGTGCTTATCAAAGTGAGATTGAACTGGCGAACCCTGTGGCGTGAATATCCGCAAACCAACAGCGGTATCCGCCAGGTTCTCTCCAGCAATCCGGGCGAGCAGGCACTGTTTGCGCTCCGTCTGGATGACGGTACTGTGCCCTTTATCTGCAACGTGGGACATGGCGGCTATGGCGACAGTGATTACCTGCCGATGGGACCTCAGCCGGTGGTCAAGCGACTGCCCAACGGCAAGGAGGTCGTGTACACGGTGGTCCGAGCCAAACACGCTTATGACGCCCGATGGGACTCGCACTTTGGCGAGATGGTGCTGGACAACAGTACCGTGCCCGGACTGCAGGCAGGAGAGATTCGCTTCATCGCCTTCGACTGGCCGCCGGGCAGTGAGGCGCCTTATTTGTTGACCGATGAACAGCCTAACGTCTCCATGTCCGGTGATATCCTGTTCGGTGGACACTGGGAAGCGGGGTTCGCCCTGCGCATCCTGGACCGTTCCGATGCGCGAGGTAGCTTCGCCAACAAAATCACCAGTCAGCGACTGGCTACAGTGGCGACCTCGCAGGAAGAGGTCGGTTGCGGCTGGAGCGCGTCGCACTATTGCTCCCAATTGCTGTATTGCACGCGACCATATGACTTTGGTTTCTACATCTATTATGGACAGGGTACCGTTTATGACCGGTTCTGGAGCGAATACGCCACGTGGGTAGTCAGCAACCAGAACGTTTACTTCCGCAGCTGTGACGGCGCCATTGTCGCTTTGACCAGTGGCAACCCGCAGGCTTCGCATAAGCCCACGTATCTGGCATCTCACCGCAAGCCTATTGCCGATACCTCATGGGTAGCCACCATTCCCTTTACAGAGGCGAGGGAGTGGGCTGGGCGCAAGGTGAAGGTCACAGGCAGGTTGCGCTATCTGGTCGACAACGGCAAACACGTGTTGCTTGCCTTTGCCAGACCTCATCAGGGAACGTTCAAAGTGCTTATCCGGCGGGAACATTGGGCGAAGTTTCCCCTGCCGCCCGGTCGTCTGTATGTGCCCGGGCAAGCGGTAGAAGTTACCGGTGTTATCGATTGGTATCAGGGAGACCCGGTTATCTACGTCACCGAGCCGGCGCAGATTCGACCAGGGGACAGTCACCAGAAAGGAGCGTACCATGTCCCATAGACCTTCTGCTCGCAGCCGTCGCTGGGCGTTTCTCATGGGGGTCCTCGTCGCGCTACTCGCTGGCTGGGGGTTGCTGACTCTGGTGGCATGTTCGTCTGGCAATCTGGCACCCATCGCGGTGCCGCGAGATCGCTGTGACCCCGCTGCTCTGCCACGAATCAATGTTCCCAGGTTCACAGGGACTATCCCCTTCGAGCAGACCGCCATCGCGTGGTTCGGACAGGTGACGCCTACACGCAACTATGCCGATATTCGGGTCGGCTATAACAGTACAGAACTGTATGTGTATGTTGCTATCTTTGACCGTCACCTCTGGTATGATGAGAACCCTCAAGCGGAGACCCTGACCCAGTGGGATGCGGTGACACTGTTGATAGATACCTCAGGGGGCGAACGCATGTCTCCCTCTTGCTGGAGGTTTGTGGCGCAGCTATATGGTGAGCCGAATGACCGTTACAAAGCGGTCTACCGGGGCAGTAGTGCTGGCTGGCAGAGGGTCAGCGTTCCCTTCCGAGCAGTGCCGGGCTGGCGGGGTAACGCGCTCAACAATGACGACGACACTGACCGCGGCTGGGCAATGGGGTTTACCATACCGTTTAGCAGTCTGGAAACGGCGCCTCCTGCAGAGGGCGCTCTATGGCGCATCGCAGTGTTGGTGCGTGACCGCGATGACCCTCGCACTCCACCGACCACCTACGAATCGTGGCCGCCTTCAGCATCTCAGAATAGCCCAGTGTGCTGGGGCTTCTTGCACTTCGGACTGCCTACCTATCAAGAAGCAGCCCTGCCGACAGGCTACACACTGATCCGCCGTCCGCAACAGAATAGTCCGCTTGTGCCCGATGCAGACGTGGGAGGTGCTATCGCCAACCAGTGTCCCGGCGAGGAGTATCACATCTGGAACGAGTGGGGTAATCGCAACTACGGCAAAGCACCTGACTTTAACATCCAGAATCAGTCGGACGTGGCGGACTGGCCCTGCTTCGCCAAATACTATGTGACCTTTCCGCTGGACAGTATCCCTGCTGGCAAGAGGATTGTACGTGCACGCCTGACTCTCCATCAGTTTGGAAATGGGGGCGCGCCCGGCGAAGCACGCCCTTCGTGGATACAGGTGCTGATTGCCGCGGCGGACTGGCGCGAGGAGACCATCACGTGGAACAATGCGCCACTCGCCCTCGAGAACGTGGGGGGCAGCTGGGTACAACCTTTGACGCAACATCCCGGCTGGCCTGGGGTGCCCCGCACATGGGACGTCTCCTACGCGGTCGCACGTGCCTACAGTCGCCGCGAACCGCTACGGCTCATCCTGTATAGCGCGGACTCTGACTACCATAGCGGCAAGTACTTTGTCTCTTCCGATACAGGCGACTGGAATACGGAGGGGCGCCCCAAGCTGGAGGTGTGGTGGGCAGAGTAAGCTCACATCCTCTCCAGCACCAGCAGCCAATCCTGGAACTTCGGCAGCACGGGCGTTGTCCAGTCGCCCTGCTCGTCGTGGCGCACTTCGCCCAGGGGAACCTCCTGTCCGGCAGCGGGGTCGAACAGTAACGCCCGGTAGGAGACGTCCGGCTCCAGCGACCTCACCGTGATTCGCCACTGGTACGTCGGCGCGTAGATGAGACGTAACTCGCCCGGGATGCCCGCTGCATAAGGCAGGAAAAAGTTCTCTTCATTCCAGTGCGGCTCCACCCATTCGGGGTGCGGCTCGATGCGCCACCACGGGTAACGTTCCAGCAAGCGTTTCGCCATTCCCAGCTGGGTAGAACCGGGTAGCTGATACGCCTCCTCCCAGGGAGTGTCGCCCCACGCCATGCCGTGTGGCGAGGGTCCATACGGCTTTTCGCGCGTGTTCACCTGCCAGATGCCGTTCGCACCGTAAGTAAAGCCCTTCGCGCCGTTCAGCCAGCACGCCCAGAACATCATCCGCTGCACTTCCTGCCTGCTCGCCTCGCCGATGCCTTCGTAGCACACCTCTCCTTCTACCACCGGCATCACCGGTTGACGGCTGTACGAGCGAACCACCTGCTGGACAGTGTTGGGCAGGCTGGTGCGGTCGCCGTGACCGGTCTGCAGCATATCGAAATCCAGCACCTCATCGGCGAGGCTGTCGCGTGCGGATACAGAGGGGTGTGCCGTGATGGGGTGACCATAAGGGTCTATCGCACGCACATATTGGGCAACCTCTTCCCACATCGCGCGGGTTTGGGCAGCGTACTGCTCGTGCCACTCGCGCGGGCGATGGTGGTCATCGTAGAAGGGCATCAGCACCTCGCCTGCCAGGCACCACACCACGGGATAGGCTCCCCATCGCGCCACCAGGTAGCGCCAGTGCTTTTTCATCTTCTCTACACCCAGCCAGTGGATGTAGTATCCCCAGCACCCGACAATACAGGGCACCAGTCCGCTCTTTACCAGCCAGTGAATGCGCAGGTCCGCCATGTCGAAGTAGCGCGGGTGGATGCGCTGCCAGCCCTCTTCCCAGGCAAAGCCTACCTCGTTCATACTGCGCTCATCGAAAGCGCCCATATCGGGGGTACAGTCCCGCCACTATCTGGATGACCGTGAAGCCCTTCTGCACGCGGTCGGCGGTCAGGGCGGCAAAGTCGCCGGGGAAGGAGAGCCGCTTGCTGAGACCCATCCACCACGTGTCGCCCAACCAGAGGAACGGTGTGCCGTCACGGTGTTGCAGGTAGCGTCCGTTTGCTGAGACCTGCAGACCGCCCCGACGCAGCAGAGGGTTGGTTCCCTCATACGGTTGGACGGTCAGCTTGCCCTCCACGCCGTGCAGGGAAGGGTTGCCGCTATCGGTGCAGGCGGTGCGCCAGCGATACTCTCCCACCTGCGAAGGGGCGAAGCGTACGCGCCACTCCTGCTCCCCTGCCCAGAAGGCAGGTACCTTTTGCTCGCTGCCGTCAGGCGCAGTAAAGAGCACATCCACATCGTGGAACGGGTCGGAGTAAGAGCGCGAGGACACGAACGCCCACTCTACGGGACAGTTTATCTGTGCCGAATAATGCATGTTTTGCCTCCTGCTTGCTATTCCCGGATGCCCTCTACCAGACAACGCACATACCAGATTTGCCCGGCGTGGTAGATATCATGTTCGATAGCGAGCAGGAAAATCTCCTCTATGGACATCTTCTTACCGTGGTAATAGGGAACTTTTTGCACCAGCTGGTCATCGGTGAGGGTGTGGAGGGTTGCCAGCAGTTGCTCGTGTCCGGCGTCTGCAAGGCGGATAGCGGCGGCGAGGTCGCCTCCGTCCCCTTCGAATCGCTGCTGAATCTGTTGCCATGTGAGTGAGCCGTCTCCAAACGCCACGTTGTGCAGGGCGTGCTTGTCTCCGGCAGCGTGGAAGGCGATTTCCAGAATGGAACCGTGCATCCAGGGGAAGCCTTTGTAGTGAGGAGGGCGCCATCGCGCCGTCTGGTCGTCCACGCCTTCCAGCGCACGACGCAGGGAGTGGTAGCGACTATCGCGATAGGCGCGTTCCAGCAACTGGGCAAGCATCTGCACCCGGCTCATGACAGTACTCCCTCATACACTTCAGCCAGACGGAGGGTATACCCGACAGAGACGAGGTGAACCTCCCCGTCCAGACCGTGCACCACATTCAGCAGCCAGCGTCCATCCGGTTGGCGTTCGTAGTGCTCGAGGCGCGGTTCGCTCTGGGACACCAGCAGGTAGTCGCGCAAGGAAGTTATCTGGATATACTGCAGGAACTTCTCGCCGCGGTCGCGTGCTTTGGTGGACCCGCAAAGCACCTCCACAATCAGGGTGGGGTTCAACAGCACATCCTTCTGTTCATCGCGAAACTGTGGCTCTCCACACACGACCGTCAGGTCCGGGTAGGCGAACATCTGCTGCTCGGGCGTTTGCACCTTCAGGTCGCTGGCGTATCCCCTGCAGGACGTGTGACGCAACTGAGTGTGCAGAATCCCCGCCAGATGGAAGACACCGGTTATGCGCAGGGCTTGTGCCCGCGAACGCAAAGACCTGCCCACGTATGTACTCCCGCTTGACCGAGGAGCTGCGCTCTTCTCGCCGGACTCAAAAACCTCACCTCTCCCTCTATCCACTCTGCCCATACGTCCTCGTCCGCCCACTGAAGGAACTCCTCCAGAGTCATGCGCTCAGGCGGAGCCTGTTTCGGGGACAGGTTCATCTGCGCTTCCATCGGTATCCCTGCTCCCCGCTCAGGCGTGCTTCTGGCGGAAGTGCTGCATGAACTCCACCAGCGTGCGCACGCCTTCGATGGGCATGGCGTTGTAGATGCTGGCACGGATACCGCCCACCGAGCGATGTCCCTTCAGCTCGTGCAGACCAGCCTCCTTCGCCTGCTTGACGAACTCCGCCTCCAGCTCCTCGCTGGGCAGTCGCCAGGTGACGTTCATCAGTGAGCGGCTACCGGGCTGCGCATGCCCGCGATAGAAGCCCTCACTGCGGTCGATGGCGTCATAGAGCATCTGCGCCTTTTGCCCGTTAATGGCATGCATCTGCTCTAACCCACCGATGTTCTCCAGTAGCCAGCGCGTCACCAGCATCACGATGTACACCGCGAACACCGGCGGCGTGTTGTACAGTGAACGATGTTCCGCATGCACCTTATAGTTGAGCATGGTGGGCAGGTTGTCCGGCACCTGTTCCAGCAAGTCCTGCCGGATGATGACGATGGTCACCCCCGCCGGTCCGACGTTCTTTTGCGCTCCCGCGTAAATCAGCCCATAGCGTTTGACATCGATGGGACGCGACAGGAAGTCCGAAGAGGCGTCGCATACCAGCGGCACGCCGCCCGTCTCCGGTTCCGACGGGAACTGGATACCCTGTATGGTCTCGTTGGAGGTGAAGTGCACGTATGCTGCGTTGGGGTCTATCTCGTATTCGCCGTGCCCGGGCACGCGGCTGTAGTTCTCGCCTTTGCCGTCCCACACCACACGCACGTTGCCTTCCCGTTGCGCTTCCACCAGAGCACGCTTCGCCCACGAGCCGGTGACAATGTAATCAGCAGAACGCTCCGTGCCGCGCAGGAAGCTCATCGGCACCTGCGAGAACTGCAGGCTGGCTCCCCCTTGCAGGAACAGTACGTGGTATTCCGGCGGCAGGTTCAGCAGCTGGCGGATGTTCTGCTCTGCCTGTGCGATGATTTCTTCGAAGGTCCTGGAACGGTGGCTGATTTCCAGAATAGACGCGCCCACCCCCGGCAGCGCAAGCAGATTCTGTTGCACCTCCTGCAGCACCGGCAGCGGTAAAGTGGCAGGTCCTGGCGAAAAATTGAAAACTCGTTCGGTCATTACGGATACCTCACTCCGGTTATTCAGCATAATGGTACCAAATCCACCCCGCTTTTTGCACGCCTTACTCTACCCACAGCCTCGAGTCGTGGCGAACCTTCACCGTGCCCCTTTTACCTCCGGGCAGTTTGCAGCGGATGCTGGCGACATAACCCTTCTCCGTCACCTGCAAAACGGGCGGCTCGCAGCCTCGCAACGGCTCCGGCTGCCACTCCAGCTCCTGCAAACTTTTCGCCCAGCGCTTGTGTTTCTCGTAGAACGCCTTTTGCGCATAGTACAGACGCATCAGCTCCCTGCGGGCAGGGTACGTCGGGTCCGGGCGGAAACGCGCTTTACCGGCGGGAGCCGTGCTGAACTGCACATACCCCCAGGTTTCGGGGCGGTGCATATCGATAACTCCCTGTGGCGACCACACCCAGTTGTCCTCCGGCATGTTGGGCACTTTCTCATAACGCCCGTTGACCACGCGCACGAGCCACTCTACCCGCGAAAAGTTCACCCGCCACTGGTCGCCGTCGCGCGGAGGCACGGGGCAACCCGCGTATTCCGCCAGAGGCTCCCACGGGATGGCAATCTCCACGCTCCAGCCGCGGTCTGTATCGTTGGGGTTGTTCAGCGTGCCATCGACGTGCACCGCAGTCTTCAGACCGGGAATATCCCACTCTATCAAGGCGGTACCACCGTCCTTGTACGGTTTTTCCAGACGGAGGTCAAACACCGTATTCAGCGCGTTGATTTCCAGCTCGTAGTAGTTGTGGTTGTCTCCATCGGGGTCGATGAACACCTCGAAGTCGTTATCGTGATAGATAATGGAGTCGCGCTGTGTCAGCGTCGCCCACACATGCGGTTCCTCCAGCTCCGCGCCCACGTAGAAGTACTGGTCGTCCCACAGCATTTTAGCACGTGTGCGGAAGCGCGGACGGGGGCGAATATCCCCTTCGATATCCACAAAGTACTCCGTCCATGCAGCGTCGCGCCATGCCTCGTCGTCCAGTTTGCCGTCTATCACTATCGGTTTGCGCGCGCGATAGCAGATGTAATGTCGCGGATAGGGTACCTCCTTGGGCATATTTTCCGCCTCCCTGTTGCTGATAGTGCGTCACATCTTTGCCTTGCGAGTACTGTGCTCTACCGCAACCAGCATGATGTTCAGAGCATTCGGGTATTACTGGAGAGTAAACTTCGCATGTTGCTTTTTACCTTTTTGCAGGTGGAAAGGAAAAACCTGTTTGTGTCCGCGAAAGTCGGCTTCCACCTGGTACTTCCCGAAGAACCCCCGCAGGTGTATCTTTCCCTCCTTATCGGTCATTGCCGAACAAGAAGTACGCCACTCCTGTTGAATCAGCTGATGCAAGCGATGCCACGCAGGGCGTGGGGTGCCGTTTTCGTCCAGAAGTCCTCCTTCTGGCAGCCAGATTTCGCTCCCCTTCAGCCCGAAGTAGACGTTGTTGCACCACGCGGACGGAGACACCCTGCGCGGGCAAACCAATGGGCAGGCGAAACTCCAGCACCGCATCCCCTTTGCGATGCTTCTCTACCCCCTCTTTTGCCGGAGCGTACGGCAGGAGGTTCTCCATCGCACTCTGCCCCAAGAGATACTTCTGTTCCATAAGGCGGATTTTCGCAGTGCAGCCCAGGCAAACCTTGCCCTCCCAGTATACGAAAGGGAGGAGAGCACTGTCAAGCAACAGGAGTTTGTCCCGTTCGCGTCGAAAGGTTGCGGGCAAGGAGGGGTGTGGGTATGGAAGGCTTTTTCGCTGCATTAATGAACCAGATATTCTGGCTCTTCCTGATATATTCGTTTCTGGCGCCGCTGGTGAAGCAAAGGATGTTAGAGGCGGCGCGGCTGCAGGCGATTGCTGCCTTCGAGAGGAAACGGGGCACGCGCGTGATCGCCATGATACATCGGCAGGAGGCACTGGCGCTGTTCGGTATCCCGCTGTTCCGTTACATCAATATTGAGGACGCCGAAGAGCTGCTGCGAGCGGTGCGTATGACGCCAGCGGGCCGTCCCATTGACCTTATCCTGCACACGCCGGGCGGGCTGGTGCTTGCCAGCGAGCAAATCGCACGTGCCCTGTGCAACCATCCTGCAAAGGTGACCGTGTTCGTCCCCCACTACGCGATGTCCGGAGGCACTCTCATTGCCCTGGCTGCGGATGAGATTGTGATGGACCCCCACGCGGTGCTGGGACCGGTGGACCCGCAGCTGGGTGAGTATCCCGCCGCCTCCATCCTGCGGGCGGTGGAGATCAAACGTCCCGAGCGCGTGGACGACCGCACCCTGATCTTAGCCGATGTCGCCCGCAAAGCGATCTGGCAGGTGCGTCGGTTGCTCGAAGAGATACTTTCCTCCAAGATGCCCGAAGAGAAGGCGAAGCAGCTGGCAGCGCTGCTCAGCGAAGGCACCTGGACGCACGACTATCCCATCTGCGCGGAGGAAGCGAAAGCGATGGGACTGCCGGTGAGTACCGACTTCCCCGAAGAGATTCACCGACTGATGGCACTGTATCCCCAGCCTGTGCAGCGTAAAGCCAGCGTGGACTATGTGCCCATCCCCTACGAGCCAGATACTCGCCCTCAACCTGCTCCCCGCCGACGCACTCGGGGGAGCCGTAGCGTGTGAAAGCAAAAAACCCCTCTCCCGCAGGGCGGGAGAGGGGCAGGCGGTGAGGGTTACTCGTCCCCAATCGCACCGAAGTTCTGCACCAGGATGCCGAAGTCGAACAACGTTACCTCGTCATCTCCGTCCAGGTCGGCGTTGGGGTTCCAGTTCTCATCGCCGGGCATACTGCCGAAAGCCGTCACAAGCGCACCGAAGTCGAACAGCGTGACCTCGTTGTCATCATCGATGTCGCCGTTCGTCAGCGTCACATCCTGACCCGTAACTTCCTCTGCCAGCCCGAGAGTAACGCCCGTCAGGTTCACGCGCAGCCAGTGACCGGCTTTGAAGGAGACCTCGTAGGTGCCCGGCTCCACCCACAGCGAGTAGTTGCCGTTGCGGTCCGTGAAGATAGTGCGAGTCTCCTCGCTACCGCCCTCCTGACGCAGGCGTACGGCAATGGGCACCAGCGAGGGGTCGCCGTCGTAGTTCCCCAGAGTCACTTTGCCGCGAATGACCGCCAGCTTGCCATACAGCACGAAGGCGCAGTTCCAGCGGTCTTTCGGGTCCTGACCGCTCTTGGGCTGGATGCTGGTGGGCGCGTACACCTCGAAGCCCGGGTTGGGAAACTGAGCGGACCGCCACATGAAGTCCTGCTCCACCTCTGCCGGTTGCATGTCCGCACCCGTTAGCCACGCCAGCGCGCTGAACCCCGTGCCCGCCGAGTAGATGGTCAGGTAGTAGTCGCCTTCCGGCAGGAAGATGTTCAGGTTCGAGTAGCGGTGCAGCCAGTTCTCGCCACCGGGGATGCGCGGGTCGTCCACACCTGCGGAGTACGGTCCGAGTACACCCTGCGCCACCTGGTCTCCGTCCACCGGTCGGTTCAAGCCGGTGCGGCGCCAGATAATGTAGCGCACCTCCGTACCCTCATACCCTTCCACGACGAACCAGTTCGCGTCTACCTGGCTAATCACTGCCCCACCTGTCGGAATGCGGAAGGGGATAGCAGACCACCGCTGAGGCAGGTTCGTCCCCGCATTACCGGAGAGATAGCCCAGATACACCTCCTGATTGTTGGAGATGACCGTCTTCGGTGCGCCGGTATCCCACACAGGTGCCTTGGTGGATTTGTACACCGCCGTCACGATGTGGTTGTCGTCCAGCGTTATCTGCAGTTCGGGGTCGCCGGAGTAATCGGTGCCGTCTATCTGCCACTTTTCGAACTCGTTGCCGTCGGGCGCGAGGCTTGCAGCGCCCAGGGTAACGGTAGCGTTCGCGGGATACACGCGCACGAAGGGAGTGACCCCATTGCCTGTATTCACCAGGTCGGCAGGGGCAGCAACAGCGACGCCCTCGTACGGGTTGTCGCCCAGGATAATGAGCGTGCGTGCCGGAGCGGTGAACGGCGTGAGAACCCAGTTCAGCACGTCATTGTTCTGGTAGGGAAGAACGGTGCGTGCACTGAAGCCAACCCACGCCGAGCCTGAGGAGTCCAGTACACCTTCCGCAGCGAGGTCTATCTCCAGCGCCATCACCGCCTTGCCGTCCACCGACACCGTTACCCAACCGCCCGCATAGTCCACACGTGCAGTATGCACCTGCTGGTCGGTAGTGTTGATCGTACTCGGGAACAGGCTGACGGCATCCACCAGGTTGCCGTTCAGGTAGACTGCCACCACGTTGGTGTAGTTGCCCTCCGGCAACTGGAAGAAAGTGGCAATGCTCACGGTGAAGGTGCCGGTGCCTCCCTTCTCGTTCACGTTCAGGGTGGCTGAGACGTTTTGCACGTGGAAAGCCAGTCCATAGCCGAAGCCGTCCTCGGGCGACGGAGACGTGAACTGGAACTGGAAGGTGGTGGAGAAGCCGTTGGTCAGGTTCTGCCTGGTGGTGTACCAGGCAGCTCCCTGCTGGTTCATGCGGTTCTCGGTCAGACGGAGCCGGTTTGATGTGACCTGGGCTGTGCCTACCAGATTCAATCCCGCTGAAGAACTAAAGTTGGGGTAGTTAATCTGCGCGAACGCGGGGGCAACCAGGAAGACAAGAAGCGCCCCGCACAGCAAACCGGCTGCATACCGGATAGCACGAGACATCTGGGTACCTCCTCCTTTCACGATGGAGAATGCTACAGGTATACCGCTGGTATCCAAAGTATATTACAAACATCAGAAAAAGTGCAAGCTATCCTCCTGTTGCCGGTGCTCCTAATCTTTGCAGGCTCTCCTTCGCGACGGTGTTGTTGGCATCCCGTTTGAGCACCTCACGGTATTGTTCGATCGCTTTCTCCTTCTGTCCCGCCTGTTCGTACATTCCCGCCAGACGCAAGCGCGTGGGGATGTCCTGTGGATAGCCCGCCAGAATGCGCTCGTAGATGCTGGCGGCTTTCAGCGGTTCATTACGCTTCTCGTGTATCTGCGCGATGCTGCGCAATGCCTGCAGGTTGGTGCCATCTATCTGCAGCACCTTTTCGTAGCTGTTCAAGGCGTTTTCGTCCTGCCCGGCTTCTTGCTGCAGTTGCGCCAGTGCCAGCCATATCCCCTTCTGTTGAGGATGCTTTTGCGAGAGAGAGGCGAGAACGGGGATACCTTCGGCGGGCTTGCCCCGGTCGCGGTAGAAGCTGAGGAGGGCACGCAGGGCAGCCTCATTGGATGGGTCGCGCTCGATGTAGGGCATGACGAGGGCAGGAAACTGCTCTTCCTGCTGGAGCTGGGTGAGAACTCGCTGTATACCGCTATACGCACCGGGTTCGGCAGGGGTGATGGACAGAATCTGTTCGTACACCTGCCTCGCCTCCTGCCATTTCTTCTGTTCCTCGTACGTACGCGCCAGCAGTGTACGCAGGTAGGTGTCTTGAGGCAGCTGCTGGATCCCCTGCAGGTACACCGCTATGGCATCGTCTGTGCGCTGGTGTTTCTTGTGCAGGGAGGCAAGCATCCCGTAAAGGCGCGGCTCTTTGGGCTGGCGGGCAATCAGCTTGCGGTACTCCTGCACCGCCTCTTCGGTCTTGCCCTGATTCTCCAGCAGACGCGGGATGTTCACCAGGTAGAACATATCGTTGGGGGTGAGCTTCTCGATTTCCCGCAAAGCCTGAAGCGCCTCGTCTATTTTGTTCTGACGCTCCAGCGCGATAGATAATCTCCACCAGGCGACCACGTTCTTGGGGTTCTTCTGCACAACCTGCCGCATCTCCTGAGCGAGCCCCGCGAAGTCGCCATCCGCCTCGTACAGGTCTGCGATCGAAAAGAGCACCTGCGAGTTATTGGGCTCGATATTCAGAATCTGTCGGTAGTAGCCCAGAGCCTCCGCTTTACGTTTCAGGCGGGCACACGCCAGAGCTGCTCCGTTCAGCGCGCCCAGGTGTTTGGGTTCCATCTTCAGGATGCGCTGGTATCGCTTCAGCGCTTCTTCCTGCTGGTTCGCCTGAGCCAGCACATCCGCTACCTGCATCAACACTCCCACATTATTGGGGAACTTTCGTTCCGCCTGTTCCAGCACGCTGATCGCCTGTGGAAGCTTGTCCCGCTGCATCCACACACGCGCGCTACGGAGCAACGGCTCGGGGTTGTTCGGTTCCTGCTTCTGCCACTGTTCGTACTCTTTCAGGGCGTCCTCCCAGCGTCCCTGTGTTTCGGCGATGTACGCCAGACCCATCAAGGCGTTGGTGTCCTGGGGGCGGAGCTGGCGCAGCTTTTCGTACTCCCGTTTGGCGTTGTCCAGCTGGTTCTGGTTCAACAAGCACAGTGCGAGGTTCGCCTGCGCCGCGACGTTCTTGGGCTGTGCCTGCAGCACCTTACGGAAGGCTATCTCCGCCTCGCGGTATTGCTGCAGGTGGAAATGCGCCTGTCCGATGGCGAACCACAACCCGGCGTCATTGGGATGCGCTTTCACCAGTTTCTCCAGCATTTGCAGCGACTCTCGGTGCTGATTCATGCGCCCCAGCACCATCGCCAGACGCAGGCTCAGGTCCTCGTTTTGGGGTTGCAACGCCAGGGCACGACGGTAGGCATCGCGGGCTGGTGTCAGGTCACCCGCCATGTCATACGCCATGCCCAAGCCCGCCCAGGCGGCGGGATTCCTGGGTTCCTGCTCGGTGAGCTTTTTCAAAACGGGTATCGCCTTGCGGGGTTGGCGCATCTGCAGATACACATACGCCAGATTAAACTGTGTATTGGTCGCTTTGGGGTTCAGCTGGCTACTGCGCAGGAGGCTCTTTTCCGCTTCCGCATAGCGCTGTTGGGAGAGGTAGATCACGCCCAGCACGAAGTGCCCTTCCGCGTTGTTGGGGGCAAGCTGCACGCCTTTTTGCGCCATCTGTGTTGCCTCGCGCCATCGCTTCTGCTGAGCAAGCACAGTAGCAAGTCGGAAATACCCTTCGGGTACTTTGGGCATCGCCTGGACGAATTGACGGAACTGCTGTTCGGCGGCTTTCCAGTTGCCCTGCGCGATGTAGATTTCACCCAGATTGAAGCGTGCCATCGGGGTATTCGGCTGCAGTTTGAGCAGTTCCTGATACGCCACGATGGCTTCCTGTGCCTTACCCGCTCGCTGCAAGGAAACCGCCTTTTCGAACAGCGCAATAATCTTTTTGTCCTTCTCCGAAAGCTGCGGAGGCGCAGTCGGGGGCTTCTGGGCTTGCCCCCATGCCAGAGAAGCGAGAAACGCACAGAGCAAAACCGCAACAACCGGTCGCATTCTTCTTTCCACCTCTCCACGACGTTTTGACAGATTGCAGACAGCTCGGCAGGAACATCGCCCTCCACGTGCTCCGGCGTTGGAGGGACGTGCAGGGGAAGGAATGACAGACTACCCCTGTTCCATCAGAACCTCCACCTGCTGCACATCTCTGTCCATTTGCTCTTTCAGCGCGTGCAGGGATTCGAATTTGCGCTCGTCACGCAGACGGTGGAAGAAGGCAAGGTGCACTTCCTCCCCGTAGAGACTGCCGGAGAAACCCAGCAGGTACGCTTCGATGGTGCGCCTTGTGCCATCCACGGTGGGACGCACACCCACGCTGATTGCCGCTGGATACACGTTGCCCGTGCGCAGGTGCAACAGCCGTCCTGCGTAGATGCCATCTCGGGGTACCAGCTGAGGGGTGAGCAGGTTCAGGTTGACCGTCGGGTAGCCCAGTTTCCTGCCCAGTTGTTGTCCGCGCACCACGACCCCCTCCAGCGCATACGCTCTGCCCAGCATCAGGGAAGCCTCTCGCACTTCGCCTTCATGCAGTGCCTGGCGGATACGGCTGCTGCTGATGCGCTCTCCCCGATACAACACATCCGGCACCGCCTCTACCTCGAAGCCGAAACGGCTCTGCACTTCTCGCAGGTAGTCCACACTGCCCAGCCGCCGATATCCGAAGCGAAAATCGCCGCCCACCACGATGCGACGGGCATTCAGGCGCTTGTGCAGCACCGATTGCAGAAACTCCTCCGGGTGTAATGCAGCCAGATCGCGGTCGAAACGCAGTACCAGCACGTCCTGCGCCCCGTTCTCCAGCAGCAAGCGCAGACGGGTGGTCAGGGTGGTCAAATAGGGCGGTGGTTTTTCGGGTTGAAGGGCTTCTTGGGGATGGCGGTCAAAGGTGATAGCCACCGCAGGTATGCCCTGTTGCTGTGCTCTTTGCACCGCTACAGAGAGGATCGCCCTGTGTCCTCGGTGAACCCCATCGAAAACACCGATGGTTACCACGCTGGCGCGCAGGCTCAGTGAGCGAGGAGCGAGGCGGCTCACCCCCAATCCTCCTCCACACTGTGAGGGTGATAGAGAACGCGCTCTCCAAACACCTTGTAGGGCCATACCTCCTCTCGGCGTACGGTGGCGATGGCGAACAGCTCGCCAGCTCCGTCCAGCACGGCGATATAGGGCGGTTTGTCTTCCGGCAAAGGTATGGGCGGAAATGGCTTGGGCTGCACAAACCTGCCCAGGCGGAACAGGCGTAACACACGAGGATGCGGCTTCCAGACGGGAAGGATGCCCTCTATGGCACGAACCATCGGGATAAGGTGTTCTGCCCCGTGCCCTGTTTGCAGTTGCTGCAGGGTCACCGCGTCCTCTGCGCGGAAAGCGCCGATTGCGGTGCGCACCAGCGATTTCATGTATCCCCCTGCGCCCAGTGCGTTGCCGATGTCTGCGCAGAGTGTGCGGATGTAGGTTCCGGTGGAGCACTCCACCTCGATGTCCACTTCAGGGTGTTCGCCGGGCGAGAAGTGAAGCAACTGCAGGCGGTGTATCCAGACCTTGCGAGCCTGCCGGGGAACCTCTTTGCCCTCTCGCGCGAGGTCATAGAGGCGTCTGCCCTCGTGATGGACGGCAGAGTGCATAGGGGGAATTTGTTCGATCTCGCCGGTAAATTGGGGGAACACCGCTTCCACCCTTTCGCGGGTGATACTGCTGGCGTCGGTGGTCGCAATCACCTTGCCTTCCCCGTCCTGCGTGTCGGTCTGTACACCCAGCACCATCGTGGCGCGGTATGTTTTGGGCAGCCATTGCAGGAACTCGTTCAAGCGGGTCGCTTTGCCCAGACAGATGAGCAGCACCCCCTCCGCGCCCGGGTCCAGAGTGCCGGTATGTCCCGCCCGTCGTACACCCAGTATACGCCGTACGGCGTCCACCGCCTCCCGCGAGGTCATACCCGCTGGCTTGTAGAGATTGACGAGTGCATCCATTCTCGCAGCGCCTCAATCACTTTCTCTTTCGCCTCGTCGATGCTGCCCTCCACCCAGAAGCCTGCTGCCATCCGGTGACCGCCGCCCCCGAACTTCTCTGCCATCCTGGACATATCGATGCGCTCATCGCGACTGCGAACGCTCACGCGCACCCGACCGGGTTTCACCTCCCTCAGCAACGCGAGCACCACACTGTCGCGTACCGCCCGCAGCTGCGTGATGATACCTTCGGTATCCTCGTCGGTAGCACCCAGCTCGGTGAAGTCCTCGTAGCTCAGATAGGACCACACCAGACGACCTTCCTCTTCCTGTCGGATGTGCTCAAGGGCGCGTCCCAACAGTCTCACGCTGGGAAAAGAGCGTCGCTCGAACACCTCTTCCGCAATCTGCGAGGGCGATGCTCCCGCCTCCATCAGAGTAGCGCTCAGACGGAATGTGGCTGGCGACACGTTCATGTAACGGTACAAGCCGGTATCGGTGATGATACCGGTCAGCAGGCACGTGGCTATAGCGGGAGTCATGGGCACGTTCATCGCCTTCAGCAAGCGGTAGACGATTTCGGCGGTAGCGGCCGCCTTTGGTTGCTGGATGCGGATATCGCCAAACGCGCCTTCGGTGACGTGGTGATCGATGTCTACAATGATTCGCGCCGAGAAGACCGCGTCCTTCGCTTTGCCGATACGCTCCGGCATACCGGTATCACAGACCACTGCCACGTCGAAGCCTCGTTGCTCGGTGGAGGAGAGTACCTTTTCCGAGCCGGGCAGGAAGCGGTATATCTCCGGCACCCCGTCGCTGCTCAGCGTGAGTACTCGCTTTCCCAGCCCCTCCAGGGCGGATTGCAGAGCCAGCGCGCATCCCAGCGTGTCACCGTCGGGGTTGAGGTGGCAGGCGAGAACCACGTTCTTCGCCTCCTGCAGCACCTGAGCAGCCTGTTGCAAATGGCGGCGAATCATCCCTGTTCCAGCTGACGCAAGAGTTCGTGCACGCGCATTCCTGCCTCGATGCCCTCATCCGGCTCAAACTGGATTTCCGGCACGACACGCAGGTGCGCGCGGCGCCCAAACTCACCACGGATGCGCCCGGCAAGGTTTCTCAGCACTTCCAGCGCTTTATCCCGTGCCTCGGTGCCTCCCAGAGCACTGACATATACTTTGGCGTGGCTCAAGTCACGCGAAACCCTTGCTTGCGTGATGGTCACCCCTTGCAGGCGTGGGTCTTTCAACTCGTTGCGCACGATGTCGCTGATTTCCGTAACCAGCAGGCTTTCTATCTTGGATACTCTGTTGCTACTCATTTCACCACAACTCCAGATTGACTTCGACCACCTCAATGCGTGGGTCGGCATATAAAAAGTCCAGAGCCTTGTTCAACACGCTGTTGACGTGTTGTCGGTCATTGCCCACGCAGGAGAAGCCGAGCGTTGCTTGCTGCCATTCGTCCAGATGGTCCACCTCGGCAGCAGAGAGGTTGAACTTGTTGCGCAGAGTGTCCAGCGTACTGCGCACCACATGTCGTTTCTCTTTGAGAGAGGTCGCTTCGTAAAGATGCAACTCTACCGTCAAGACGCCCACGACCATCATGACACCTGTATCTGCCTCTCGTGTCTTTGATCGACGGGCAAATCTCCGTCCGACCTGTTTCGGTCACGACGGAGCGTGACCCTCCAGAGGATGCTCGCGTATTGGGAAGGACGTACTTCGTCGCTCCCCATACGGTGACTGCAGAGCACGAGCCTCCTCGCCGTCGCTATCTGCTAAGAGACCGCCGTTGTGCTCCGCTGGGTAATGGTGTGACCGGCGCGGGAGACCTCCCGTTTCTCAAAGCACTCGATGACGTCGCCTTCCTCGTAGTCGCCAAAGCCGTCCACCATAATGCCGCATTCGTAACCCTGGGCGATTTCGCGCACATCGTCTTTCAGGTGGCGCAGAGAAACGATTTTTCCGGTGTGCAGCAGCTCTTTCTTGCGCCACACACGCGCTTCGGCGTTCCGCACGATCTTGCCTTCGGTCACATAGCATCCGGCGACCGTGCCACGCGGCAGGCTGAATACTGCACGCACCTCCGCTTTGCCCAGCGGGAACTCTTCGATCACTGGCTGTAGCATGCCCAGCATCGCTGCCTTGATGTCTTCCACCAGTTCGTAGATGATGCGGTAGGTACGCACTTCCACACGCTCCTGCTCCGCGACGCGCTGTGCTTCTGGCTCTACGCGCACGTTGAAACCGATAACCAGCGCGTTCGATGCGGATGCCAGCATGATATCGGACTCGGTGATGTTGCCGACCGCCGCGTGCAGCACGCGCAGACGTACCTCCGGGTGCTCCAGCCGCTCCAGGGAGCTGCGTACCGCCTCCACCGAGCCGTGTACGTCCGCCTTGAGCACCACCAACAGCTCCTTAATTTCGCCTTCCTGAATCAGTCTGCTGAGGTCTTTCATCGTGACGCGAGCGCGCTGAGTGGCGAGCTTCTCCTGGCGGTGGCGTTGTTCGCGCTCCATGGCAATCTGTCGGGCGGTGCGCTCGTCCTTCACAACCTCCATCTTCTCACCTGCGTTGGGTACTGCCGAGAGACCAATCACCTCTACCGGCATCGCAGGCGTCGCTTTGGGTACGCGGTTGCCCTTATCGTCCAGCAGGGCTTTAATCTTCCCGTAAGCCTCGCCAGCAACCACCGCATCGCCCTGCTTGAAGGTTCCTTGTTGAACGATGATGGTAGCGACGGGACCTCTGCCTTTATCCAGTTTGGATTCGATAACCACCCCCTCGGCAGGAGCGTTGGGGTCGGCTTTAAGCTCCTGCACCTCCGCGACCAGCAGGATGGCTTCGAGCAAATCGCCCAGCCCGATGCGCTGCTTCGCGGACACAGGGACGAAGATGGTGTCACCGCCCCACTCTTCCGGCACCACACCCAGCTCCGCCAGCTGCTGTTTCACGCGATCGGGATTGGCTTCCGGTTTGTCTATCTTGTTGATGGCGACGATAATGGGCACATTAGCGGCTTTGGCGTGGTTCAGTGCTTCTACGGTCTGTGGCATCACGCCGTCATCGGCAGCAACCACCAGCACCGCGATGTCGGTGACCTGTGCACCCCGCGCGCGCATGGCGGTAAAGGCTTCATGCCCGGGGGTATCCAGAAAGGTGATTTTCGCCTTCTCGCCGGCGTGCTCTACCTCCACCTGATACGCACCGATATGCTGGGTGATACCGCCATATTCGCCTTCCGCGACGTTGGTGCGCCGGATGGCATCCAGCAAGGTGGTCTTTCCATGGTCTACGTGCCCGAGAATGGTCACTACCGGCGGGCGGGGTTGGGGACCACCTGTGGATGCGGTGCGAGGGCGTGCGCTTTCGGGCACTTCCGGCTCTTTGGCTTCTGTCCAGCGGACGCTATAGCCCAGTTCATAGGCGACTCGCTCGATCTGGTCGGCGGAGAGCTGCTGGTTCAGCCCTGCCAGCACCCCCACCTTCATCAGTTTTTGCTGTATCTGGGTGGATGGTACCTCCAGTGCCTGAGCCAGTTCGCGCACGGTCATGGTGGGGGGCAACTCGACTTCCGGGTGCCCTTTGTCCAGCACGGCGCGCACCGCCTGCGCTGTGGAGATGTCAATCAGACTATCGGCGTTCTGCACCTCCACTCCCAGTTCGGTGAGCGTGCTGAGCAGCTCCGCAACGCTCATCTGCAGGTCTTTTGCTAAATCTCCAAGACGAATCCGGTTCACGAGCGAGTCACCTCCTCCTCTTCTGCCTGCGCAGCCAGCCGCAGCAGCTCCTGTGCCGTGTCCGCCGGCAGTGCTACTTTCAGCGAACGCTCCAGCTTGTTCGCTTTCAGTGCCTTCTGCACGCAGGGTACACTTCGGCACACGTATGCCCCACGTCCCGCCCTCTTACCGGTGGGGTCTATTTCCACTTTACCTTCCGGGGTGCGCACGACGCGCATCAACCCCCTTTTCGGTGCGGCGGTTCGACACGCCACGCACGTTCGTATCGGTGTATGTTTGCGTGCAGGCATCGCGAACTCCAGAACTGTTTTTCCTTCTCAGGACGCGCTTTCCTTTTCCTCTTTACCTGTCGGCACAGCGTCCTGCGCAACCTGAGATTCGCTTCGGATATCTATCTTCCAGCCGGTCAATCGCGCCGCCAATCGCACGTTTTGTCCCGCTTTGCCGATTGCCAGCGAGAGCTGGTCGTCGGGCACGATAGCCAGTGCGCTTTTCTCTCCCTCGTTCAGGTGCACCTTCGAAACCTTCGCCGGGCTCAAAGCCTCCGCGATGAACTGTGCCGGGTCGGGGTACCAGCGGATGATGTCTATCTTCTCGTCGTACAGTTCGTTCACTACCGCCTGCACTCGCGTCCCGCGGAGCCCCACGCAACTGCCTACTGGGTCGATGTTGGGGTCCTTCGCCCACACGGCGATTTTGGAACGTGCGCCCGGCTCTCGGGCTACCGCTTTAATCACCACGCTTCCTTCGCGCACCTCAGGCACTTCCAGCTCGAACAGGCGACGGATAAGGCTGGGATGACTGCGCGAGACGATGATGCGTGGCGCTTTGGTGGTGCGCTCGACGCGCAGCAGATACACGCGCAGACGGTCATGCGGACGGTACGGCTCGTTGGGAACCTGCTCCTCCGGGGGCAGGATAGCCTCCACCCTGTCCAGATCGATAATCACATTCGGTCCTTCTCTCCGCTGCACGAAGCCGGAAAGTATCTCTCCCACACGCTCCTGAAACTCCTGGTATATCTGCTCCCTCTCCGCTTCACGGATGCGCTGCACAATCACCTGCTTGGCGGTCTGCGCGGCGATGCGCCCGAAGTCCTCCAGGTCCACCGGCACGGACACCGTGTCCCCTATCTCCGCCTCTGGCTTGAACTTCTTTGCCTCTTCCAGAGAGATCTGGGTGTGCGGGTTCTCCACCTCTTCCACTACCGTACGCTCACAGAACAATCGAACCCCCGCCTTGCTGGAATCGAGGCGAAGCCGTACATCGCCCACCGCTCCGCAGTGCTTCTTGTAGGCGTTGGTCAAGGCGGTCTCCAGCGCCTCCCAAAGCACTGCCAGAGGGATGTCTCGCTCCCGTTCTAGCGCACGCAGTATCTCAATGAATTCACTGTTCATGGCTGCCCTCTATGTGAATTGCTCTCTTCTCAGGGTAAGAAAAAGAGTGGGCGCGCCTGCCCACTCTCTTTCGAGATGATTGCTACCCCCTTCTGCCGCCCTGCCTGTTCTGCATCCCCTCAACCGACATCAGTATACCATATCCGTAACCCTTTGCGCAACCGCACCGGGCGTTACCCAGCAGGAATGGAGCCTTTTCGCAGCATAAAAGAATAGCAAATCCTGATGTAGGGAGAGGGACAATGGCAAAGCATACGACCGAGGAAAGCGAAGGACGGGTGCGGACGACCGTAGAGCTGGAACCGGGGGAGCGTGTGGCGTTGTGTCGGTGCTTCAAGTCCAGCAAGTTTCCCTTCTGCGACGGCACCCACCGGCAATATCAGGGGACGGGACCCGTTATCGTTCAGGCGCCTGGGGAGAAAGAGCAGGAGTAGCAGTTCTTCTGACGCCCCCCAAAGAACGCAACGGCTCGGCAGGAGCCTCGCCCTCCAAGCGGATGGTGCGGTGAACCTCCCGGTGAGACGAACCTCACCCCCGTCCCCTCTCCTATGAGGCTATGGTTCCCCCTTCCCTCGCAGGGAAGGGGGACAGGGGGTGAGGTGGAGGGCACCCCCACAGCTCGGCTGGAGCCGCGCCCCCCAGAGGGTGAAGTCAAGAACCATCCGACAGGTATTTTTTCCACCAGTCCACAATCTGCTGCAACCGGTGCACGCGCAGGTCGGGCGGACCGGAGCGCGATAATCCGTGACTGCTCTCCTGCGGATACCGCACCAGCACCGCCTCTTTCTTCTGCACCTTCAGCGCGGCGAACAACTGTTCCGCCTGTTCGATGGGGCAGCGCAGGTCGCCCTCGCTGTGGATGATGAGCAACGGCGTGTGGATGTTGCCCGCGTATTTCAGCGGAGAATGCTCCCACAGGTGTTCTGGTTCTGCCCAGGCGTTGCCCCGAAAATAATCGCCACCGGGCAGCAGGGGAAAGTCGCAGGTTCCCGCCATGCTATGCAGGTTCACCACACTGCGGTCGGTAATGGCGGCGCGGAAGCGGTCGGTGTGGGACACCACCCAGTTGGTCATGTAGCCTCCGTACGAACCGCCCATCACGCCCATACGTGTCTCATCAATATACCCGCGCTGGATCACTGCATCTACCGCCGCCATCAGGTCGGTGTAATCGGGTCCACCCCATGCCCCCTTGATAGCGGCAGTGTGGGATTCCCCATAGCCCTTGCTTCCGCGCGGGTTGGTATACAACACCACGTAGCCCTGCGCCGCCAGAAGCTGGAACTCGTGGAAGAATACCCAGCCGTACTGTGCATGTGGTCCGCCGTGTATCTCCAGGATGAGCGGATACTTCTGCGTCGGGTCAAAGTCGAGCGGATGCAATATCCAGCCGTGCACCTCGTTGCCGTCGGGCGAGAGGCAGGTGAACTCTTCGGGAGCCTGTATCTGTACCTCCTGCAGCCACTCCGCATTGAAGCAGGTCACTGCGCTGGCGTCACCTATCGCTCCGTTGCTCAGCAAACCCGTGAACACCTCATGCGGTTGTGTAGCGGTGCCTTCGCACCAGGCGAGACGCTTGCCGTCCGCGCTCAGAGAGAATCCCGTGATGTCCGCATGTTCTCCACGCAGGGCAACGGGTTCGCCGCCTTCGGCAGAGATGCTATAAAGCACTGTACTGCCTCTATCGCTGGCGAGGAACAGAATCTGCTTGCCCTCGGGGGTCCATACGGGGCGGCTTCCACCGCCCACATCGCGCATGTCGCTGAGGGTGAGGTTGCCCAGCGAGCGATCGAAGCCCTCCGTGATGTCCTTTGTGGTGCCTCCGTTCAGGTCGGCTATCCACAGGTGGTCATTGGTGACGCCCCAGATGTCATCCACCTTCGTATGTCCGATATAGGCGATGCGTGTGCCGTCGGGCGAAAAGGCGATGTCGCTCTTGGGTCCCTTGGGTGCTTCCACGCGCTGCAGGTCACCACCCTCAGCGGGAACCAGCCAGATATCCACGAGGTTCGGGTTCAGGTCGGGGTCTTCGCTACGGTTACACACAAAGGCGATGGTGCTGCTGTCGGAAGACCAGCTCAGACTGCCACAGGATGTGATTTCGTTTGTCAGCTGTTTTGCCTCACCGGTGCGCGCATCCGCTACCCACACCTGATAGTACTCGCCGTCAAAATAGCCTGCACCGTCCAGTCGGTAGAACGGGCGTGTGATCATGCGGGGTGGTGTAGAAAGCCCCTTCTCCTTGCGCTCTTTCGCGGTCTGCTCCCGCCACTGTTCAGGCGTCAGGCGGAAGGTAAAGGCAATCCTGGAACCGTCTGGCGACCAGGCGATCTCGCCGATACTGCCCTCTTCCAGCGAGGTGAGCGCACGCGCTTCGCCGCCATCCACCGGTATCAGGAATATCTGCGACCTGGGCTTCTGGCGATTGCTGACGAAGGCAATGCTTTTGCCGTCGGGTGACCAGCGCGGCTGGCTGTCGGCGACCTCCCCGCTGGTGAACTGGCGCACCTCGCGCGTGCGCAGGTCGCACAGGTACAGATGGCTGAAGTATTTATTCTTCTCGCGGTCGACGCTTTTCACCACGCACACGATGCGCTCGCCGTCGGGCGAAACCTGCGCATCGCTGACTAGCCGAAGTCGAAACAGGTCGTCGATGGTAATCGCTCTGGGCATAACACAGTTCCTCCTGATTTCTTCAGCGGACAGGTCACCCGTTCGGATTCTCTCACAGCCGGAGCCGTTCCTGCACCTGTAGCAATCGGTGGGGTACAATAGTACGTAGTGAACAAGGTGGCGCAAGATTCCATCATTATTCAATCAGCGCAACTTTTCGTGCACAAGCGGTGTCTAATAAAAAACGAGGGAAACGAGGAGGTCGTTCGGAGATGCGTTGGAAAACGATCGCAGCTTTAGTGGCGTTATGTACTTGCGCTGTCGTCCCGCTTTGGGCACAACAGGAGCCCGGCGAGCCTTCGCCTCCGCCGGAGCCGCCTGTGGATGTGCCGTCGGAGCCGGTAATGCCACCACCGCCGCCCACTGACCTTGGTCCGCCTGCCGCACCGCCTCCACAGCAGTTGCCCCAGCAGACGCGACAGACCGGCAGTAACGTACGGCAGGTGCTGGAAGGCATTGCTCAACAGTTCAGATTGCAGGTAGTGGTAGATCCGCTGTTGCAGGCGCGGGTGACACCTCCTGCTCAGGCGAAAAACGCTCAGGCAGCTCTGGACGCTGTTGTCAAGCAAATCCCCGGTTCGGCATGGCGCAAGGTGTATCTGCGCGCGGACATGGAGCTGCCCGCCTCGGAGACGCTGGTCAACTGGGTGCGCACTCTGGTAAACCTCGAGGCACAGGGGCTGATTATCACGGATAACAGCGGTAACCGCATCACCTCGTTCGTGCGCAACGTCACCGTCCCGCCGGATTACGAGCAACAGCTGAGCCAAATGGTTCCGGCGTTCAAGGCGCGCCCGGTGTATGTGGTATTTTATCAACAACCGATGCTGGCGCAGACCGGACAGCGACCAAGGCAGGGACAAGCACGCGCAGAGGATTTGCTTGCGCTGGAGCAACAGCGAATGCAGATGTTTATGCAGATGTCGCCCGAAGAGCGCCAGAGGGCGATACGGATGGGTATCCAGATGTTCATGAACATGGACCCCTCGGTGCGGATGCAAATGATGCAAGAAGGGATGCGCATGTTCATGAATATGTCGCCCGAAGAGCGACAGATGCTGATACAGCAGGGCATGCAGATGTTCCAGCAGATGATGGGAGGACCACCGCCCGGTCCGCCACCCGCACCCGGACGATAGAAATCGGGAAGGCGCGAGAGCGCGCCTTCCCCCGACGGTTCGTGAGGGAAGGTGACAGATGGTTCTGGCGATTGGCACGCCCTCGGAGGCAACACAGGAACTGGCATTCAACATGGTAGCACCGCTGGACGAAGACCTCTTACTGGTTCGTCGCTGCGGAGACGGCGATGCGGCAGCCTTCGAAAAGCTATACCACAAGTACGTGCGCCTGGTATACAGCGTGGTATACCGAATGGTGCCTGGCGAGGAAGCACACGACCTGACGCAGGAAGTGTTCATCCGCGCTTTCAAGAACATCCGCTCCTTCCGCGGAGACAGCAGCTTCCGCGCCTGGCTACTGCGTATCGCGCACAATCTGTGTTGCAATCGCCTGCGCGACATGAAGCGAGAGAGAACCGACTCGCTGGAAGAGATGGCGGAGCGAGAGAACGGGGGCTACGAGCCGGTATCCGACGAGGACTTGCAAGCACACGTGGAGCGCGAGGAACTTCAGCGTAAAGTGCGCGAGGTTCTGGCTCGCTTGCCCGAAGATTACCGAACCATGCTGGTGCTGCGTGACTTCGAGCAGTTGACTTACGAAGAGATTAGCCACATTACGGGATTGACGATTGCCAATGTCAAATCGCGCTTGCATCGTGCACGATTGGCTTTCAAGCGTCTTTTTGAGCCTTATTATCGGTCGTACTATCAGGGGGTAGGTGAGTAACCATGCGTTGCGAAGAGGTACAGGAACGACTGAGCGCGCTGATTGACGAACAACTCAGCCGGGAGGAGCGGGAACAGGTGGAGCATCACCTGTACGCTTGCGAGATGTGCTCTCGGGAGTATCAAGAGCTGCGCCGTTTCGTGGAGTTTTGCCGACAGCTGGAAGCGCCTGAGCCGAGAATCGACCTGTGGCGGGAGTTCCAGCCGATGCTTGCCGAAATCGTTGCCGAGCAGAAGATACCGTTCGCACAACGACTGCGCCGCCAGTGGAGCCGTCTGGTGTCACAGGTGTGCTATGGTATCATCCTGTTCTTGCAGGTCGTGACATACCAGCTGACTATCACACTATCGCGTTACATCGTGGAACCTGAACGCCCTGCCTATAGTCGCTCGGCACAGGGGTGATAGCGGTGAGTATCGAGAGCCTGATACAGTGGTTGCAAACACCCTACGCTACCGTATTGCTCACCTTTATCGGGTTAGCGTTTCTGGTGGTGGAGTTTTTGACCCGACCGGTGTGGTCCTGGGTGGGCACAGTCGGCATGCTGTTCCTGGGCACGGTGTTTGTGGCTCACCTCTGGAGCGGTTCGCAGTGGTGGGGTATGGCAGTGTTTGCGCTGGGAGCGGCGCTGGTGATCGTGGAGACACACGTTCTGCCCGGACGAGGAATCTTCGCGTTGCTCGGCTTCCTGTGCATCTTCGCGGGGATGCGCGAGGCGATTATGATACAATCCCACCCCCTCTTTGCGCTGGTGGTCTCTTCGATACTGACCTTGATGAGCATGGTCGTCTTTTTCGTCTACCTGCCCAAGAGCCATCTGTGGCGAGAGATGCAACATCGGATGCAAATCTCCATGCCCGCCAGCTGGGAGGCTCAACGCGAGTTGCTCGGTGCAGAAGGCGTGACGGTGACCGACCTCACGCCGGGAGGCATGGCGCAGATTGGCGGGGTGAACCTGCACGTGCTGACCGAGCAGGAGTTCTTACCGGCGCATACTCCTGTGCGCGTGGCGGATGTGCGCCCCGACGGGGTGGTGGTAGAGCCGTTGAACAAGCACACCCACTCCGAAGTCGAACAGAGTTAAGCTTTCGTGCTTATCGGTAGTGCCTCGCCCAGAAGTGGAAGTGTGCTTGTAGCCACGTCGCCGTTTCCATCATGGACGGTCCCTCGTGGATAATGTTTTGCCCCTTCTGCACCGTACCCACGACCACATAGGGTGCGGGGTTCCAGTGGTGCCAGCCGCGCTCCTCAATCAGAGATGCCACGTCTACGGGATAGTCGGGTTCGGTGTGGAAAAGAAGCACATCGGGTCTCGCCCTCTCCACCTGCTGCAGGTCCGGGGTAAAGTAGGCGCGGCGGTCTCGCCCGAAAATATTGTCTCCTCCTGCCGCTTCCACCAGGTCGTGTACGAAACTCAGAGCGCCCACCGTGCGCACGTGCTTCCCAAACCACAGTTCGATGTAGACGCGCGGACGGCGCACCGGAGCGGACAGGTACAGCGTCTGAAATTGTTGCTTCCACCGCTGGCGCAAACGGCGGGCGGTTTCCACCTCGTTCACCAGTCCCCCAAGCAAGTTGAGGTTTTCCATCACGCCGCTGATGCTGCTGGGTAAGGGGAGGGCATACGCTGGATAGCCCGCCTTTGCCAGCTGGATACCGAGCGTGCGCTGGATGCCGGTGGTGAGCAGTATCAGGTCGGGATTGATTTGCTGGAGCAGCTTTTCATCCACGCGCAGATAGTCTCCTGCCACAGGCAGGTCGTTGGCGGGAATATATCGGGAACAGTACGCGGAGATGCCCGCCACCCGATGCCCACATCCCATCTCGAAAAGGGTCTCGGTGAGAGAAGAAGCCAGACAGATTATGCGCTGTGGGTGCTCTGGAAGTTCGGTATGCACACCGAGCGTTTCACAAAAGACTCGCATTGGGTTCCTCCTCATCAACAGTGCTCCGCTCACAGTGTATCAATCTTTGCAGCGGTTGTAAACCGGCAGTATAATACTTGCGAGAGGTGATATACGATGGCATTGCCTGCACAGCCGACATCGCAGGGTAAGGTGAAGATCAGTTACGAAGAGTTCCTGCAGCAACTGGATGAGGATACTCTCGCGGAATGGGTAGACGGGGAGGTGGTCTTTTTGTCGCCAGCGAGGCTGGAGCATCAGCTCATAGCCGATTTTCTCACTGCCGTTATGGGTGCTTTTGTGAGCCACCAGGGTACAGGACAAGTGATTTCCGCGCCTTTCCAGATGCGCTTGCTTCAGACCGAACGCGGACGTGAGCCGGACATCCTTTTCGTCGCCAAAGAGAACCTGCACCGTTTGCGCGATACCCATCTGGAAGGTGGTGCCGACCTGGTGGTGGAAATCACCTCCCCGGAGAGCCTTATTCGAGACAGGGGAGAGAAGTTCGCTGAGTACGAGCTGGAAGGCATCCCGGAGTACTGGGTGATTGATCCCGATGCCCATCGTGTAGACTTTTTCGTACTGGGCGAGGATGGTCGCTACGAGCGCAGATACGAGGATTCAGACGGAGTGTACGATAGCGAAGTACTCAAAGGGTTCAGAATACCCGTACGCTGGTTCTGGGAACGTCCCTCGCTACAGGACGCCTTGCGGTGGCTGGGCGTGGTGTAGGGGGATGACGGTTACAGTTCGCGCAGCACCCGCGCCGGAAGGGTCTGTCGCTCGGCAAGAGCCTGCTCTACCCGCTCCTGCACCATCTGTTCCATCTGCGCCTGAAGCGTTTCCAGCTCCTGTTGCAGCTTTTCGACCTTGTCCAGCAGATCGAGAATAATCTCCACCCCTGCCAGATTCACGCCCAGGTCACGGGTCAGTCGTTGAATCTGGCGCAGCCTTTCGATGTCCGCCTCGGAGTACAGACGGTTTTTGCGGTTAATGCGTTTGGGGCGTATCAAGCCCATGCGCTCGTACATGCGCAGCGTCTGCGGGTGCATATCGCACAACCTCGCCGCCACACTGATCAGATACACCGGTTCGTGCTTATCGCGAATGTTATCCGCCATTTTCACATCCCCCCTGACGTTGCTCAGACACGAGTAGTTGTTGTAGTGCCGTGCAGCTGTGCCAGCTGCTGCAACAGTTCTCGTTCGCGAGCGGTCAGCGTGCGCGGCACGGTAATGCGCACTCGGGCGTACAGGTCGCCGTAGCCGCCGCCTTTCAAACGGGGCATCCCCTGCCCCACCAAACGGAATACCTGACCGCTTTGCGTGCCAGCGGGCACTTTCATGGTCACGCTGCCCTTGAGAGTGGGCACGCGCACTTCGCCTCCCAGAGCGGCGGTGGTATAGGGCACATCCACATCTACGTACAGGTCGTCACCTTTGCGTTCAAAAACAGGATGTGCACGCATGCGCACAATCAGGTACAGGTCGCCGCGTTGCCCGCCACGTCCGGTCAGCCCTTCGCCAGCGAGGCGAATCTTCGAGCCGTCCTGCACGCCGGCAGGAATGCGCACCTCCAGTCGCTTACTGCGTGGAACGGTGCCTCTTCCATGGCAGTTCGAACACACCTGCCCCAGCGTGTAAAAGCCGCTGCGCGTGCGCGATGCTCCGGTACCACCGCATTGTGAACAGGCATCCTGCAGCGTTACCGAAAGCGTGCGCGTTGCGCCGTTGTACGCTTCTTCCAGCGATACCTCTATCGGATATTCGACGTCCAGCGAGGCATCGAAGATGGAGCCGAAATCGGTCTCGGCGGTGCGCCCACGTCCAAAGGCGTCACCAAACAGCGTGGCGAACAGGTCGCCCAGTCCTCCGAAACCGAAATCGCGCAGGTCCTGCCATCCGCCACCGCCGGAGAAACCGCCAGGCTGTTGCTGCTGCTCGCTGTAGTATTTCCACATCTCGCCGTACTGGTCGTACTTCGCCCGCTTCTCCGGGTCGGAGAGCACTTCGTACGCCTCGCTGATCTCCTTAAACTTCTCCTCTGCGCTCTTATCGCCCGGGTTCACGTCCGGGTGGTATTTCCGAGCCAGTCGGCGATACGCCTGCTTAATCTCCTTTTCGGTGGCGTTGCGCGGCACACCGAGTATGGCATAGTAGTCCTTGTATTTGAAGTTCATCGTTGCCTCGCCACCTTGACGAAGGGTTTATCAAAAGGGGCAGGGCAGCCCGTTACCGCCCTGCCCCTCCTGCTTTCAGCGGTGAGGGCGGGGATTACCCAGCCTTCACCTGCACCTTCTTCGGACGCACCTGCTCCGCTTTGGGCAGGGTGATGGTCAATACGCCGTCCCTATAGTGCGCCGTCACTTTCTCGGCATCGATGGGTGTGCCGAGCGTGAACGAGCGCTGGAACGTACCGTACGCCCGCTCGATGCGCACGTAGTCCTTGCGGCGCTCCTCGTCCTGGAACTTGCGCTCGCCCTTCACGCACAGCGTGTCGCCCGTCAGCTCGATCTCCACCTCCTCGGGCTTCACGCCGGGCAGTTCCATATGGATGGTGATTTCGTTGTCGTCCTCACGCACGTCCACAGCGGGCGCCCACACGCGAGGCAGCGTCGGCTCGGTGCGGCGCGCGACCGCGTTGCCGAAGAACTGGTTCATCAGCTGGCTCATCTCCCGCTCAAAGCGATTCAGCATGTCCACAGGATCCTCCCAGCGCACCAATGCCATCGTCGGTCACCTCCTTCGTCGTTGAAGTTTTTTGGTGCTATTTGGTCTGCCCGCGGGCAACCGCGGGCAGCTTTTGCCGTTACTCGGACTTGAATTCGGCGTCGATGACCTCGCCGTCGCCGGATGAGCCGGAGCTACTGCCACCGGTCTGTGCGCCGGTTCCGGCGTAAGTCTGCGACGCCTGTTCGTACAGCCTCTGCGACAGCTGGTACGACTCCTGCTGCAACGCTTCCATCCGCTGCCGGATGAGGCTGATGTCGTTCTTGTTGATGGCGTCGCGCAGGTCGGAGATTGCCTGCTCGATGCGCAGTTTCTCGTCGGACGGCACGCGGTCGCCGAGGTCGCGCAACATGCGTTCGGTCTGGTATGCCAGCGAGTCTGCCTGGTTGCGCACTTCGGCTTCCTCGCGGCGTCGGCGGTCTTCTTCTGCGTGCGCCTGCGCTTCTTTCACCATGCGGTCAATCTCCTCGCGCGTCAGGTTGCTGGAGCCGGTGATGGTAATCGCCTGCTGCTTGCCGGTGCCCAAGTCCTTCGCGGACACGTGCAGGATGCCGTTGGCGTCGATGTCGAAGGTGACCTCAATCTTGGGCACCCCACGTGGCGCAGGCGGAATACCGGTCAGATGGAACCGCCCCAGCGTCTTGTTGTCGCGCGCCATCTCGCGCTCGCCCTGCAGCACGTGGATCTCCACTTCGGTCTGCCCGTCGGCAGCGGTGGTGAAGATTTCGCTCTTGCGCGTCGGGATGGTGGTGTTGCGCTCGATCAGCTTGGTGAACACGCCGCCCAGTGTCTCAATACCGAGCGACAGCGGCGTCACATCCAGCAACACCACGTCCTTCACCTCGCCGCCGAGCACGCCCGCCTGAATGGCTGCGCCGATAGCGACCACCTCATCGGGGTTGACGCCTTTGTTCGGCTCCTTGCCGGCGAGCTTGCGCACCAGCTCCTGCACGCAGGGCATGCGCGTGGCGCCACCGACGAGGATTATCTCGTCGATGTCCTTCACATCCAGCTTGGCGTCCGACAGCGCCTGATAGAACGGGCCCTTCAGGCGCTCCACCAGGTCGGCGGTGAGCTCCTCGAACTTCGCGCGGGTGAGCTTGTACAGCAGGTGCTTCGGACCCTCGGCGTCGGCGGTGATGAAGGGCAGGTTAATCTCGGTCTCCACCATGCTGGAGAGCTCGATCTTTGCCTTCTCCGCCGCTTCACGCAGTCGCTGCAACGCCTGCGGGTCCTTGCGCAGGTCGATACCCGTCTCCTTCTTGAACTCATCCGCCGCCCAGTTGACGATGCGCATGTCGAAGTCGTCGCCACCCAGGTGCGTATCGCCCGAGGTGGCTTTCACTTCGAACACGCCATCGCCCACCTCCAGAATGGACACGTCAAACGTACCGCCACCCAGGTCAAACACCAGGATGGTCTCGTTGGACTTCTTGTCCAGCCCGTAAGCGAGTGCTGCGGCTGTCGGTTCGTTGATGATGCGCAGCACCTTCAGTCCGGCGATTTCGCCTGCGTTTTTGGTCGCGGTGCGCTGCGCGTCATTGAAGTAAGCCGGCACGGTGATTACCGCAGCCTCTACCTTCTCGCCCAGGTACGCCTCGGCATCCGCCTTCAGTTTCTGCAGAATCATCGCCGAGATTTCTTCCGGCGTGTATTCCTTATCGTCAATGCGGATGCGCTCGCGCGTACCCATCTTGCGTTTGATAGACACAATGGTGCGGTCTGGGTTGATAATCGCCTGTCGTTTGGCGGCGGCACCCACTAGCCGTTCGCCGGTCTTGGTGAACGCCACCACCGACGGCGTAAGGCGGCTCCCTTCGGCGTTGGGAATCACGACCGGCTCGCCGCCTTCCATGACCGCCACCACCGAGTTGGTTGTGCCCAGGTCAATTCCTACTGTCTTTGCCATATCTGTCCTCCGCTCTGATGAGTGCTTCTTTCAGGATGTTCTCTCTCGCTTTTTCCGTGCATTATTATACCACTTGAGTGTATTGTTGTCAAGTGATTTGATGGAAATTTTTGAAGAATTTTTCCTCAAGGCAAGGCTTGCATCTGCCGAAAATCTGTTATCGGGAGGAGACCATGAGAGAACATCCCGAGGAACCGGCTTCGAGGCGGGAACTGCGTCGGCAGGTATTCCGCTGGATACGCATCCATCAGGTGTACCTGCTTCCCAGCGGACAACGCTGGCGCACCAAAACGCTGTATCGTCGACGCACCTCACGGGAGCAGCAGCCCGTGGAGGTACAGTACTTCTGTGCCCTGCACCCGCATATTCCTCTGGTACTGTTGCAAACTCCCGTAGACCACACTTTGCCCGGGGTGGTCCGCATGCCCCATCCGGAGCGTCCCGGGCGATTTCTCCTTCTGTTTTGTCCGGAATGCTGTGGCGCAGGGTACAATAGCCTCAGCTTCCCGATGCCAACGCCCTCTGCCGACCTGCACACCCCTCCGGAGTAGGAAACCGCTCGTAGTACGTTGAAGTTCCAGAATGCATCCGCTGCAAACAGGAGGTTCCTATGCCATCACCCATTCGCGATGTGGCGAAGTTGCTGGGCTTGCTCGATGAGGAGCTGATACCTTACGGAGAGTACAAAGCGAAGATTCGTCTGGGTGTGCTGGAACGGTTGGCATCTTGTCCACAGGGCAAGCTCATTGTCGTCACCGCCATTACCCCCACTCCGGCTGGCGAGGGCAAAACCGTGACCACACTGGGACTGGGCGATGCTCTGCGCCACATTGGCGAGCGAGTCGCCGTATGTATCCGTGAACCCTCATTAGGACCGGTTTTCGGGGTGAAGGGAGGGGGTGCTGGCGGAGGACGTGCCCAGGCATACCCGGCGGACGATATCAACCTGCACTTCACGGGTGACATCCACGCGGTCACTGCAGCACACAATCTGCTGGCAGCAATGGTCGATGCGCATATTCACCACGGCAACGCGGCAGGGTTCGATGCGCATGGGGTGTGGTGGAATCGTGTACTGGACGTGCCAGACCGCTCCTTGCGTCAGGTGATTACCGGTCTTGGTGGCAAATCCAATGGGGGTACCGCGCGAGACGAGCTTTGAGATCACCGCAGCTTCGGAGATTATGGCGGTGCTATCACTTAGCACGGACCTTGGCGACCTGCGCCGTCGTTTGGGACAGGTCGTGGTGGGTATCACGCAGAGCGGAGAACCCATTACCGCAGAAGCCATTGGCGCAGCTGGCGCGATGACCCTGCTTTTGAAAGATGCTCTGATGCCTAACCTGGTGCAAACGCTGGAAGGCACTCCCCTGCTGGTACACACCGGTCCTTTTGGCAATACAGCCACTGGGTGCAATTCAGTATTGGCTGACCAGATAGCCTTATACACATCGGACTATACGGTGACAGAGGCGGGGTTCGGCTCCGATTTGGGCTTTGAGAAGTTCTGCCACATTGTGTCGCCTGTGCTGGGCAAATCGCCTGACGCGGCGGTGCTGGTTGCCACAGTACGCGGTTTGAAAGTGCACAGCGGGAAGTTCAAAGTGGTCTCCGGCAAACCTTTACCGCCAGAGCTGGAGCAAGAGGACCTGGACGCGCTGGAAAAGGGCGCGGCGAATCTGCAGGCGCATATCCGCATTGTGCATCGATGGGGTGTTCCGGTGGTAGTTGCTGTGAATCGCTTCCCGAGCGATACGGAGGCGGAGATAGAGCTGCTGCGCAACCTGGCGATTGCTGCAGGAGCGGAGGGCGCAGCGGTGTCGGAATGCTTTGCGCGTGGTGCGGAGGGCGGTATAGCGCTGGCGGAGGCGGTGCGTGAAGTGTGTAATGGACACACCAGCCATTTTCAGCCGCTGTATGGCGCCGATGCCTCGCTATCCCAGAAAATCGAAGCCGTTGCCACGCAGATATATGGCGCAGATGAAGTGCGTTACGAGTCTGGAGTGCGCTCGCAGCTGAAGCAGTTTGAGAAATGGGGGTTCCGTCACCTGCCCATCTGCTTCGCCAAGACGCAGTTTTCCCTTTCTCACGACCCCGGTTTGAAAGGGGCTCCGAGTGGATTCGCTCTGCCTGTTTCGGAAGTACAGCTGGCTGCAGGAGCGGGTTTTGTGCGCGTGCTGTGCGGAGATATGATGACCATGCCGGGCTTGCCCGTTGAACCGGCTGCCAAGCGCATGGACGTAGACCCGACAGGACAGGTAATCGGGGTGTCCTGGTAGTCTTTTGCCCGAGGAAACCGATAATTAGAACGGAATCCCTCTGGAGGTGAAGCGTATGGCGTTTATGATCTGGCAATCGGACTACCAGATTGGCGTGAGGGAGATAGATAACCAGCACCAGCTCTGGTGGAAATGGTGAACTCTCTCCACGAAGCGATGAAGTCCGGCTCAGGTAAAACGGTCATCCCCCGAATACTCAACGACCTGGTGCAATATACGGTGTCGCACTTCAGTACGGAAGAGCGTTTGATGCAGGAGAGCCGCTACCCCGAATATCCTCTGCACAAACGTCAGCACGATGAACTCACCCGCCAGGTTCTGCAGATTAAGGCACAGGTGGAAAGCGGCGCCCCCGTGAATACGATAGAAGTCATGAACTTCTTGAAGAGCTGGCTCATGAACCACATGGTCGGTTCGGACAAAAAGATGGGGCAGTATATTCTCGCTCAACGAAAATCTACATAACCTTTCTGAGTTCACAGCACTGTGAGGGGAGCATTACGTGTGCACATTGGGCGAATTGCCGGGCGAAAGGAGATTTCGCAACACTGCCTGCACATTTTTGCTATACAATGTGCAGAGTGCTTTGTCCGAATAAGAACTTGATCTGCTCAGACGAAGTAACCCAAAGCGGCGTTAGCCCTTTTGTCCTGCAGACCATCAGCGAAGTCATCTCCTTCGTTCCGCGTGTCATGGCGAGCGTGAGCGAAGCAGTCCCCTCCACCTCCGGTGCAGTGATCTATTGACCTCTCTCGCGCTGAAGCCGTTCCTTCGCAAACCGAGCCCAGCCTGCGAAGGAGAGGCATAGGGTATCGGTGCCACTCTCTCCTCGCTAACCGATCTACCCGACGATAGCCTCCACGATGCGGGAGAGGTCCTCCATGTCGTAGAAGTGGATTTCGATACTGCCTTTGCCGTTGTGGCAGTGAATCTGCACGCGCGTGGCAAGAGTGTTGCGCAACCTGTCCTCCAGCGCCATCACATGAGGGTCTGGCGCGGATGTTTCACGTGAAACACTCTCAGAGGTGGCAGACTCCTTCTCCCGACTGGCGGCACGCGCAGCCCGTTCTGTCTCTCGCACACTCCAGCCTGCACGCACGGTACGACGGTAAATCTCCACTCTGGACTCCTCTGGTGCCATGAGCAAGGCGCGCGCGTGCCCCTCTGTAATCTTGCCTTGCTGCAAACCTTCCAGTATCTCAGGCTCCAGCGCCAACAGACGCAGGGTGTTGGCTACCGCAGTTCGGCTCTTCCCCACCCTTTGAGCCACCTGCTCCTGCGTCATCCCAAACCGCTCCATCAACATGCGATACGCAACGGCTTCTTCTACAGCATTGATATCCTCGCGCTGCACGTTCTCTACAATAGCCAGTTCCAGCCTCTCCTCTTCGCTCACCTGCCGCACTACTGCCGGAATCGTCGTTAATCCTGCAAGCCGTGCCGCTCGCCAGCGTCGCTCTCCCGCTATCAGCTGATACCTGCCGTCGGGAAGAGGCTGCACGAGCACCGGCTGGAGCACCCCATGTTCACGAATAGACGCTGCGAGCTCTTCGATGCTGGCTCTATCCATCTCGCGGCGAGGCTGGTCCGGATTGGGCACAATCAACGACACAGGAATCTCTGAGGCACCTTCACTGGACTCCTCACCCGCGGAAATCAGAGCGGACAAACCCTTACCCAGTCCTCTGCGCGTCATCTTGCATCACCTCCAGAGCAAATTGCCGATACGCCTCTGCACCTCGTGACTTTGGGTCATAAATCACCACCGGTAAGCCGAAACTGGGTGCCTCACTCAATCGCACATTGCGCGGAATCACTACAGGAGAAACGATGTCCCCAAAATAGTTCCTGACCTCTTCCTCCACTTGTTGCGCCAAACGCAGGCGAGGGTCTTTCATGGTCAGCAAGACGTGGGCGATGCGTAGCACCGGGTTCAGACGCCGGCGCACTAGGTCTACCGTGCGCATCAGCTGGGAAATGCCCTCCAGGGCATAGTACTCGCACTGAATAGGTACGATCGCTTTGTCACATGCCGTCAAACAGTTTATCGTTAATAGACCCAGCGACGGAGGAGTGTCAATGAAGATGTAATCATACTTCTTTCGGAGCGGCTCCAGAGCATGCTTCAGTACTTGCTCCCGACTGATGCGTGTCATCAGCTCTATCTCCGCCCCAGCCAGATCCAGGGTGGAGGGTACGATGTCCAGCCCCTGTATGGACGTGCCCATGACCACTTCCTCGATAGGGAGGTCGTCGACCAGCACATGATAGATGCTACTGGGTAGCTTGCTCTTTTCTATACCGACGCCACTGGTGGCGTTGCCCTGTGGGTCCACATCTACCAGCAGTACCCGGCGATTTGCCAGTGCAATCGCCGCAGCTACGTTGACCGCTGTGGTGGTCTTACCGACTCCGCCCTTTTGATTCACCACTGCATACAGCACGCCCATCAGTATGTCGCCTCCTCTGGTCTTTCGGCTTCCACATGACCAACGCCGATTCCTTCTCACATTGACTTTTGCCTCGCCTGTTGCTACACTGAAAGCAATCGTTCAGGAGGTTCAACGGCGTCGTGTACGGTGAACGCACCCTGTTATCGCGAATGGGAGACATTCTCTGGAGGAGGCGCAGGTATGCGTTGACCTGTTTCGCGCTGGTCATGCTGGGCACCGCTCTGGTCACCTTTACCGCACGTCCTGTCTATCGCGCGAAGGCAGTGGTGCAGGTAGAGCAACCTTCTGGCTTTGTGTTGCGAACGGATATCTTTGGTGCTGGTTTTACTCGCGTAGTGCCTCAAGAACAGGCGGAGTTGTTAGATACCTACCCCTATAAGATGCTGGTGGACTCCGTAGTTACCATATCTCAGCAGGATAATATCTTGTTGTCGCAATACAAAAATACAGAACTTATCAAGTCTCTTTTTGAAAAAATACTGTGTCGGACTCCGGATCCTGCTGACACAGAGGGATG